>JBGQDL010000175.1:0-7421 GCA_041495865.1 Thermoanaerobaculia bacterium
AGCTCGGACGGCGCGAGCGCGCGTTTGACGTAGACGACAGGCGAAACGACGACGGCGCCGAGCGCCCGCAATTCGTCGAGAGGCTCCGTGGCAGCGTCGGATCCGCGCGGCCAGAGGATGCGCATCCCCACGGCCGATGAAGATTTTCTTAGAAAGTGAATGACCCCCGCAGCCCCGGGACTCTCTGGAACCACGACAGGCGGCGGCGCGCCGGCGGTGCTCAAGTTCGAAGACCGCGTCACGGAAGCCCCACTGTAGGTTGACGCTCCGCCGGAAGTGCCGCCGAGCCGCCCCCCCGTATTCACCTCTCTAAGAGAATCCTCGGTCCCCTCCCCCGTATTCACCCTTCTAAGCAAATCAGCGGTTCCCTCGCCGACCGCCAGCAACTGAGCGAAGGGCGCGCGAAGGAGAGGGAGCCAATCTTCTCTCGACTCGAAGACGCGGACCGTCTCTTTCGACGAGACGACGAGCGTCGCGCCGCGCGCGTCGAACGCCAGCGCCTCGGCGACTCCCTCGGGGCGCGGGGCGACGGTGTGCGTGTGAAGGACGGTCACGTCGGCGGGAACGTCATCGGATCCGGCGGAGCCGGAACGCAGGAGCAGGATCCTGCCGCTCACCCCGGTGTCCGCTCGCGCGCGGCGTCGATGAGCCGCGCGGCGCCGCGCGCGAGCAGGCGCTCAGCAAGGGCGCGGCCGAGGGACGGAAGAGAAGACGAAGATTTCTCAGAAGGGGAAGAGGGCAGCGGCTGCGCCCAGGGTTCGCTCAGTTCTTCTTCGAGGCATTCGCGCCCATCGAGCGAGAGGACGCGGCCCACGAGCCTCAGCGTGCGTCTCCCCTCTTCACCCTCGAAGAATCCCCGGGCGCCGAGAGGCGCCCGACAGCCACCCCTCAGAAAACGCAGGAGGTCCCTTTCGGCTTCGGCCGCCGCACGCGTCTCGGAATCGTCCATCGTCTTCAGCGCCGCGATCGTCTCGGCGTCGTCCGCGCGGCAGACGATCGCGAGCGCGCCTTGCGCCGGCGCGCCGAGCAACTCGTCCGGCGAAAGGCGCGCGGTGATGACGGCGCCCTGCGAAAGCCGGTCGAGGCCGGCGCACGCGAGAACGAGGGCGTCGGCCCGCCCCTCCTCGAGACGCCGGAGGCGGGTGTCGACGTTGCCCGCCATCGACACCGCCACGAGATCCGGGCGGAGCCGCAGGAGCTGGGCGATGCGCCGCGGGCTGGACGTCGCGACGCGCGCCCCCTGCGGCAGCGCCGCGAGGGACTTGGCGCCCGCGTGACGCGACGCCACGACGAGAGCGTCGCGGGGGTCCGCGCGCTTGGGCACGGCGGCGAGAACGAGGCCCGGGACGTCCGTCGTCGGCACGTCTTTCAGCGAGTGGACGGCGAAGTCGATCTCGTTCCGTAAGAGCGCCTCGTCGAGCGCGCGCACGAAGACACCTGCCTCGTCGCCGCCGGGAGGCGCCTTGCCTTCGCTCGAGAGCTGGTCGCCCTGAGTGCGCACGATGACGGTCTCGACGGGGTGGGCGGTGGCCCGCGTGATCTCCGCGGCCACCGCTCCCGACTGCGTGCGCGCCAGCGCACTGGCGCGCGTGCCCATCCGCACGTGGTGCCAGGCGGCGGCTGCCGTCATTTCGGGCTCTCGTCGAGGCGGAACAGGGCGCGCACGGCGGCGGCGCGTTCGAGGCGCTCGGAGCCGTCGCCTTCCTTCAAGCCCACCATCGGATCGTGGAGGATGTGCGCGACGAGCGTCTCGGTGAGGCGCTCGACGGCGGCTCTCTCCGACGCGCCCAATGCGGCGAGCTTGCCCGCGTGCTTCTCGAGCTCGGCCCGGCGGATGCTCTCGAGCTTCTCCCTGAGGCCCCGCACGACGTCGCCCTGCAGAAGCCCGCCCCACCACTCCTGGAACTTCAGGACGCATTCCTCGACGATGGCCTCCGCGCGCGGCACCTCGTTCGCGCGCGCCCGCGTGTTCTCAGCGGCCATCTCCTCGAGCCCGTCGAGGTCGTAACGGTAGACGTCGGAGAGCTCCCCGACCTCGGGCTCGACGTCGCGCGGCACGGCGAGGTCGAGAACGAGGAGGGGGCCGCGGCGAGGCGTCCCGTGAAGCGCCGTGCGCAGAGCTCCGGCCGTGAGGACGGGCTCCGTCGCGTTCGTCGCGCAGAGGACGAGGTCGACCCCCGCCGCCACCCGGGCGCGGTCTTCCCACCGCACCGCCCGCCCGCGGATGGCCGCGGCGAGGGCCTCACCCCTCTCGTGCGAGCGGTTCGCGACGAGGATCTCCGACACGCCGTCGGCGGCGAGGAGCCGGGCCGTGAGCTCGGCGGTCTCACCCGCGCCGACGAGGAGAACCTTCCGGTTCTTGAGCGACTCGAAGATGCGCCCGGCGAGGGCGAGCGCGAGGCCCGCGACGGACGTCGGCTTCTGGCCGAGCGCCGTCTCGGCCCGCACGCGCTTGCCGCACTCGAGGGCGCTCATGAAGAGCCGGTTCGTCACGGTGCGCACCGTGCCCGCCGCCGTCGCGAGGCGGTGCGCTTCACGGATCTGTCCGAGGATCTGCGCCTCGCCGAGGACCATGGAATCGAGGCCCGCGGCCACGCGAAAGAGGTGCCGGACCGTAGCGTCGCCATGGCCCGAGAGCGCCGTCCCCCTGAGGAGCGCGTCGTCCACGTGGTGAAACCGCGAGAAGAAGCCGGCGAGCGCGTCGAGGCCGTCCTCGCGCGCCGAGATTCCATAGATCTCGGCGCGGTTGCACGTGGAGACGATCGCGCCCTCGGACAGAATGTGCTCCGCGAAGAGGCCGTCGAGCGCCTCGCGGGCCTTCTCCGGCGTGAAGGCGAGTCTCTCTCTCAGATCGAGAGGCGCCGCGCGGTGATTCCAGCCGACGAAGAGGAGGTTCATGACGTGAAGTCGTGGAGCTTGCTGACGAGGACGTTGACCGCGGTGTACGAAAGGAGAACGAGCACGAAGCCGGCGATCGAGAGGCGCGCCGTCGAGACAGGCGCCGCGCCCCGGTGCGCGCGCGCGAGGACGAAAATGTAGAACGCGAGCGTCGCGAGCGCGAACCAGATCTTCGGATCGAACGCCCACAGCGGGTGCTCTCCCTTCCACATGCGCGAGGCCCAGAAGAGCCCGAGGAGAAGTCCGACCGAGAGCGAGACGATGCCCAGGGAAAGCGACGTGCGGTTCGCCCGCTCGAGGTACGACAGGCTCGGGAGGCGCGAGGCGGGCCCCGAGAAGGCCCTCTTCTTGAGCGAACGTCCCACGACGACATAGAGCAGCGAGAGCGCGCAGGCGACCGCGAACGCGGCATACGCGAGCATGTTGAGTGTGACGTGCAGCGCGAAGATCGGCCCCTTGAGCTCCGGCGCGTTCGGACGCACGGGCGACGTCTGGATCGCCGCGAGGAGGAGGAACACGAGGGCCGCCGGCATCAGGAAGGGTCCGAGGGAGCGGTCCCTGTGCCGGAGCTCGAGGACGAGGTTCAGCACCGCGAGGAAGAAACCGAAGAGCTTCATCGAGCCGAGGAGGTCGCGGTACGGCACGCTGTGGAGCGCCACCGAGCGCGCGTAGAGGGTGCCGAAGTTGCAGACGACGCCGAGGACCGCGAACGCGGTCGCCGACCGGCCGATCGCCGCGGCCGTGCGAAAGAGCGACGTCGTGTAGAGAATCGCCGAAAGGGCGTACGCGACGAGGGCCACCCACCCGAGCGTCGAAGCGAGCTGCGCGGCCTCGGTCACATCCGCGATTATAGGAACCCGCGCCAGGTGAGGCTCCGTGCGGATGCATCGGAGCCCGGCGCTCCCCAATCGCGAGGCGCGGGCTCGGGCCGATGCTAACCTCGAGCGTGATGCCCGCGAGCGCCACCGTTCCGTCCCGCCAGCGCTTCCTCGACGCCGCCTTCGGGCGTCCGACGGACGTCCCGCCCGTCTGGCTCATGCGCCAGGCCGGCCGCTACCTGCCCGAGTACCGCGAGGTGAGAAAGCGGCTCAAGTTCCTCGAGCTCTGCGCCGACGTGCCGGCCGCCATCGAGGTGTCGCTCCAGCCGTTCCGGCGCTTCGGGATGGACGGCATCGTCTTCTTCTCCGACATCCTCATTCCGCTGCCCCCGATGGGAATCGAGGTGCGGCTCGACGAGGGAGGGCCACGGCTTCCGAACCCGGTCCGCGCGGCCGCAGACGTGGTGAAGCTCCGCGAGTTCGATCCGAACGTCGAGACCGCGTTCGTGATGGAGATCCACCGCGGCCTCAAGAGGGTCGTCCACGACGCGGCCGCGACGATCGGGTTCTGCGGCGCGCCGTGGACGCTGGCGACGTACGCGATCGAGGGCGGCTCGTCGAAGTCGTTCGCGACGGTCAAGGCGATGATGCACCGCGAGCCGAACGTGCTCGAAGAGCTTCTCGCAAAGCTGGCCGACGCCTGCGGCAAGTATCTCGCCGCGCAGATCGAGGCCGGCGCCGACCTCGTGCAGGTCTTCGACTCGTGGGCCGGCGAGCTCTCGCGCGCCGACTACGACCGCTTCGCGCGGCCCGCGACCGAGCGGCTCCTGTCGCACTTGCCGCGCCGGGGCCAGGTGCCCGTCGTGCTCTTCGCCTCGGGCTCGGCCCACCTCATCGACTCGTTCGCCCGGATGCCGGTCGACGTCCTCTCCATCGACTGGAAGCTCCCGCTCGACGAGGCGCGGCGGCGCGCGAACGGCAAGGCGCTGCAGGGCAACGTCGATCCCGGCGTCCTCCTCGGGACGTTGCGGGGCGTCGAGGACGCCGTCTTCGCCGCGCGCCGGGCGGCGGGCCCGGTGGGCCACATCGTGAACCTCGGCCACGGCATCCTGCCGCCCACGCCGCCCGAGAACGTCGCCGCGTTCGTCGCGGCAGCGCGCGCGCCGCTGCCCACCTGACGCGGGGCGGCGGGACGCGACACCGAAACCCCTGGTGCTAACCTCGTACGCGTGAGCGCCATCCCGATTCGCCTGCGCGGCGAGACGCTTCCCATGACGACGGAGCTGCTCGAGAAGTACAACGTCCAGGGCCCCCGGTACACGTCCTATCCGACCGCTCCGGAGTGGACCGACTCCTCCCAGGCCGAATGCGAGGCCGCCTGCGCGCGCGCGAATGCGAAGGGGTCGCCGGTCTCCCTCTACGTCCACCTCCCGTTCTGCGACGAACAGTGCTGGTTCTGCGGCTGCTTCATGAAGGTCGTTCCGAAACCCGACCGCGCGGGCGACACGCGCGACGAGATCGAAGGCTACCTCGTGGACGTCCACCGCGAGATCGACATCCTCGCGTCGCGGATCGACCGCTCGCGGCCCGTCAAGCAGGTGCACTGGGGCGGCGGCACGCCCACGTACCTCTCGCCCAAGCAGGCGGACCACCTCGCGCAGCACCTCCTCGAGGCGTTCCGGCCCGACGCCGACGCGGAAGTCTCCGTCGAAGTGGATCCGCGCGTGACGTCGGCGGAGCACCTCGCGGTCCTGAAGGAACGTGGCTTCAATCGGGTGTCGATGGGCGTGCAGGACTTCGACCCCGAGGTACAGGAGCTCGTGAACCGCGTTCAGCCGTTCGAGATGACGAAGGACCTCGTCGTGGCCGCCCGGTCGCTCGGCTATGCCTCGGTCAACCTCGACATGATCTACGGCCTGCCCGGCCAGAAGCGGGCGGGCTTCGAGAAGAGCGTCGAGCAGATCATCACCATTCGTCCCGATCGTGTCGCGATGTACTCCTACGCGCACGTGCCGTGGCTCAAGCGGCCGCAGCGCGTCCTCGCGGCGCATCTGCCCGAGGGAACGGAGAAGTTCGCGATCTTCGTCTCCGGCATCGAGCGCTTCGTCTCGGCGGGCTACACGTACATCGGGATGGACCACTTCGCGATGCCGCACGACGAGATCGTCAAGGCGCAAAGGGACCGCACGCTCCATCGCAACTTCCAGGGCTACACGACGCACGCCGGGTGCGATCTCTACGGGCTCGGCGTCTCGGCGATCGGCTCGATCGACGACATGTACGTCCAGAACACGAAGGACTACGCCGACTACCACCGGGCGACGGAGGAGGGACGGTTCTCGACCGTCAAGGGCCACCGCCTGGGGCCGGCCGACTTCCTCAGGCGCGACCTCATCACGCGGCTTCTCTGTCACTGCGTCATCGACAAGCGCGCGATCGAGCGCGCGTACTCCCTCCGTTCGTTCGACGAGACCTTCGCCTCGGCGGTGGCGCGGCTTCCCGAGTTCGTCGCGGACGGGATGGTCGAGGTGACGCCGGACGAGATCCGCGTGACGGCGATGGGGCGCATCTTCATCCGGAACGTGGCCATGCTGTTCGACGAGTACCTCGAGAAGAAAGCGCCCGAGGCGCCCAAGATTTTCTCTCGGACCCTGTGAATTTTTCGGCTTGGGTCAGGTTGCTTTTCTTAGAGAGTGAATGCAGACGGCCGATTCACCTTCTCAGCAATTTCCAGGACATTCCCGTCTGAGAAGGCAGGCGTCGTGAGGTCCGAGCGACTGGGTGTTCTCCTGGTACAACTCGGAGGGCCCGAGAGACGCGAAGAGCTCAAGCCCTTCCTCTACGAGCTCTTCGTGGACCCCGAGATCCTCGGAATTCGGTTCGCGCCCCTGAGGAAGCTCGCCGCGTGGACGATCGCGATTCTCCGCGCGCCGAAATCCGCCGAGACCTACGAGCGCATCGGATGGTCGCCGATCCGCCGCTGGTCGGAGGCGCAGGCCCGGCTTCTCGAGCAGGCGCTCGCGCGGAGGACGAAGGGCGGGGCCCCGGCGCCCGCCGTGCGCGTCGGGATGACGTGCTCGGCACCCACCGTGGAGTCCGCTCTCGAGGAGCTGCGCGCCTCGGGCGCGACCCGCCTCGTCGTGCTGCCGCTCTATCCCCAGTATTCGGTGACGACGACGCGCGGCTCCTTCAACCGGGTCACGCGCGCGCTCGCGGCGATGGGCTGGGCGCCGGAGCGGCGCGACGCGCCCGACGCGTGGTACGAGGAACCGGGCTTCGTCGCCGCGCACGTCGACCGCATCCGCGCCGCGGCGGCGGCGCTGCCGGACCCGGATCCCGCGAGGACCGTGCTCCTTTACTCGGCTCACTCGCTGCCCGTGAAAACGGTCGTGACGCAGAAAGATCCCTATCCGCGCCACATCGAGGAAACCGTCAAGACGATCGACGCGGCGCTCGCGAACCGCTACCGGTCGCGCCTCGGCTACCAGTCGAAGGTCGGCCCCGTCGAATGGCTCGGCCCTTCGACGCCCGAGGTCCTCGCGGACCTCGCGAGGGCGGGCGAGACGCAGGTCCTCGTCGTGCCGATCGCGTTCGTGTCCGACCACGTCGAGACCCTCTACGAGATCCGGCTGCTCTTCGGCGGCGTGGCGGAGCGGCTCGGCATTCCGCACTACGCCGTCGCCGAGGGCCTGAACGACCACCCGG
>JBGQDL010000176.1:0-7392 GCA_041495865.1 Thermoanaerobaculia bacterium
ACTCGGTCTTCTTCGCGGGCCGGACGGGCGTCGACCTCTCGCAGTTGTTCATCGCGCCGACCTTCACGTACAAGGTCTCGGAGGACCACGCCTTCGGCCTCAGCCCGATCGTCTGCTATCAGCGGTTCCAGGCGGAAGGCGTCGGAAGCTTCGCGCCCTTCTCCTCGGACGCGTCGAATCTCTCGAACAACGGCCACGACGAGTCCCTCGGGGTCGGCGCGCGGGTCGGCTACCTCGGCAAGCTCACGCCGTGGCTCTCCGTCGGGGCTTCGTACCAAACCGAGATCGAGATGGGCCACTTCTCGAAATACGCGGGCCTCTTCGCCGAGCACGGCGACTTCGACATCCCGGCGAACTGGACGGTCGGCGTCGCGCTCAAGCCCGCCGAGAGCGTCACGGTCGCGTTCGACGTCCAGCAGCTCTATTACAGCAAGATCGAGTCGATCGGAAACCCGATGCTCCCGAACCTCCAGACGGCGCGGCTCGGCGACGACGGCGGCGCGGGCTTCGGCTGGAGGGACGTGACGGCGTACAAGCTCGGCCTCCAGTGGGCCGCGAGTCCGACCTTCACGCTCCGTGCGGGCTATGCCTACGCGAGGCAGCCGATCCCGGCGTCGGAAGTCCTCTTCAACATCCTCGCCCCCGGCGTCATCGAGCAGCACATCACGGCGGGCGTCAGCGCGAACGTCGGCACGAAGTCGAGAGTCCACCTCTCGGCCGTCAGGGCGCTCTCGAAGTCCGTCACGGGCCCGAACCCCCTCGAGGTCCCCGGAAAACAGACGATCGAGCTGAAGATGGACCAGTGGCTGTTCGACCTCGGACTCTCGTTCGGGTTCTGAGGACGCACGTGAAGCGCGCGTTCTTTCCCACCGCCTTCACCGTCCTCCTCGCGCTCTCCGCGACCGCGGCGGTCGTCGAGAAGACACAGGGGGTATACGTCACGCTCCTCTCGGGGCTCAAGGCCGATGTCGGCGAGACGGCGGCGAAGGCGGAGTCGGCGCTCGAGGGCGCCGGCTTCGCCGTCCTCGCGAGCTTCGAAAACGGCGTCCCTCGTTACGGCGAGGTCCGGCGCTTCAGGAGCTTCATCCCGAATTGCGCGGAGGTGAAAGGCTCGGCGCCAAGAAGCGCGGCGGGCTCGTAGGCCTCGGCCAGGAAGTCGCCGAGCTCGCGCGCGTAGTCGCGTCCGAACGCGGGGGCGCCGAACTCGGTCGTGTCCTTGTGGACGAGGAGGACGAAGTCGGGGGGGGCGGCCCGGTACGCCGCGGCGACGCGCGCCGGCCCATAGGCGATCTCCTCCACCGGCATGAGCGCGAGATACGGCGTGGGATTCGACCGCCGCGTGAGGAAGTTCGCGAGGGCCCCTTCCGGCAGCACGGCGAGCGTGGCGTCCTTCGGCGCCAGGTCCTCGATTTCCCGGAGGGCCGCGCGCAGCGCCGCCGTGCGCTCGTCGCCGCGGAAAAGGTCGGCGCCCGCGCCCGCCGTCTCCGTCCTCGCGCGGGCCCAGGCGGCCGTGCGGGCGGCGTACGCGAGCGCGAAGAGCGCGGCGAGCCCGGCCCCGAACGCACGCGCGAGGCGCGGGTCGGCCCCGCGCGCGCCCGCGGCCTCAGGCAGCGGTCCCGAGATCGCGGCGACGGTCAGAAGCGCGGCAGGCATCGCGAGCGCGAAGCCGTAATGCGTGACGTGCGCGTGGAGGAGCAGCTTGCCGAGGAGCCCGAAAGCGAAGGCCGCGAGGGCGACCCGAAGGGGCCTCACCTCCAACGCGCGCGAGCGCCACGCGAGGGCGAGGAGGACGGCCGCAGCCACCGGCAGTGCGCGCGGGGCTTCGAGCCAAGGAGGGCTCTGAAGCGTGGCCGCAAGCGCGGCGAGGACCGCCGCGACCAGAGCACCCGCGAGGAGGACGCGCCCCCGCGCGGCGAGGAACGCGGCGCCGGCGCCGAAGCCGGCGAGTCCCGCGAGGCAAAGAGACCAGAACGCGAGCCGCAGCAAGTTCCCGGGCGCGTCGTCGAATCCGGAGACCCACGCGAAGAAGGGGAGCGCCGCGATCCTCCGGTCGAGGACGGCGGGCCACGGGCCTTGGACGGCGCGCCACCCGAGCGCGGCCCCGCCGCGGAACGCATAGAGGAGAAAGATCGCGACGGGCGGGAAGGCGGCGCCGGCGGCCCACGCCGCGAGAGCCCGGCCGGTCCGCCGCCCGCGCGGGAGCACGGCGAAGAACGCCGCCGTCCCCAGAGCCAGGGCGGCGAAGACCTCGGCCTTCGTGAGAAAGCACAGGCCCGTCGCGAGGCCCGCCGCGGAGAAAGCCCGAACGCCGCCGCGAGGCCCGCCCGCGCGGTCGAGCGCGAACAGCGCGAGGAGCGCGAGCGCCGCTCCCAGCGTGACGTCGGGGACGTACGGGCAGATCCAGTTGTACGTGTTGGCGGGCGTGGCCTGCGCGAAGGCAAAGACGAGGACGAAGGCGAGGCTGGCGGCCGCGCCCGCGAACGTCCCGGCCGCGCGGCTCGCGAGGGCGAACACGAGCGCGGTGACGCCTGCCGCGAGAGCGAGGCCCGCAGCGGCCGCGGTCATCACGTGCGCCCCGAAGACGCGAAAGAGCCCCGCGAGGAGCTCGGGCGGGAGCGCGCCGTGCAGGGCGGCGACGTCGCGGTAAAGAACGCGTCCCTGGGCGAGCTGGCGCGCCGTCTCGACGGCCGCGCCGTAGTCCACGAACGGGTCGGTCCAGCCGCGCCACGTGAGCGCCGCCATCGCGAGGAAGGCGGCCGCGACGAGCGCGGCGGCCGCCGCACCGATGAGGCGGGACGGCCCGTGCGCAGCGGAGCTCAGCGGCGGCCGCTCCGGCGGGACCGTCCGAAGATCGCGTCGGCCTTGCCGCGGGCCTCGCGCTCGACGCCCTCGCAGACGATCGAACAGATCTTGAGGAGTGTCGGGTCCGCGATCCGGTAGACGGTCCGCGTCCCGTCCTTGCGGCGGTCCACGAGCGCCGAGCCGTGCAGGACCGCGAGGTGCTTGCTCACGTTCGCCTGCGTGCCGCCGACCTCTTCGAGGATCTCGCCGACGGAGGCTTCGCTCCGGAAGAGCCGCCTCAGGATCTTGAGGCGCATGGGCTCGGAGAGCGCGCGGAAGCGCACAGCGACCTCTTCGCAGGCGGCATCGGTCAGCGGAAGGTGCGCATGCATCGCCATATGGCGATCATGGTGCCCACAGCAGGACGGGTCAATGATGCGGGTGCAGGGCCCGCCGGGCCCCGAGGTCAGCCTCACGTGAACCCCCGGCTGGACCGGCCGCAGGACGAGCCGGTGCTCTCGCTTTTTCCGGAGCCACGGGATCCGGCGGCGAAGGAAGAAGGGAGCTTCTCCACCTTCTTCGACGAGCAAGCGGGACAGGTCAGGCCGAAGGTCTCGAGGCGCGGCGGACGAAGCTCCTCGAAGCGCTTCCCGCATTTCTGGCAGACGAACTCGTACATCGGCATGTCGGACTCCTTCAGAGGATCTGCTCGACGCCCCAGGCGACGATCCGAAGCTGCTCGCCGCAGCTCGTGCACCAGCCGCGGATCGTCTCGACGAGCGGCCCGACCTCCGCAGGCTCGAGCACGGTGAAGATGAGAGCCGAGGTCTTCGGGAACGCGCGCGAGCCGAGCCGGGGCCCGCTCCGGCCGGTTCCGACAGCGTGCGGCATCTCCGTGTAGCCGGTGACGCCCGCGCGGTTCAGCAGAACCTCGAGCTCCTCCTTTTTCTCTTCGTCCACGATGAACATGAGGAGCTTCATGCGCGTGCCTCCTGCGCGCCGGCAGCCCGGGGGCCGGCCCGGCGCAGATACATGTAATAGAGGAGCGGGATCACGATCAAAGTCAGCGCCGTCGAGACGAGGACGCCGGAGATCAGGGCGACGGCGAGCCCCTGGAAGATCGGGTCCAGCAGGATGACGGCGCCGCCCGCGACGAGCGCGAGCGCCGTGAGTACGATGGGCCGGAACCGGACGGCCCCCGCCTTCATGACGGCGTCCTCGAGCGTCTCACCCGCCTCGAGCTCGAGGTTGACGAAGTCCACCAGGAGGATCGAGTTCCTCACGATGATCCCCGCGAGCGCGATGAACCCGATCATCGAGGTGGCCGTGAAGAAGACGCCGCCGAGGGCGTGTGCGGGGAGAATGCCGATGAGCGTGAGCGGGATCGGCGCCATGATGATGAGCGGCGTCACGAACGACCGGAACCAGCCGACGACGAGCACGTAGATGAGGACGAGGACGGCGGCGAACGCGATGCCCATGTCGCGAAAGACCTCGTACGTGATGTGCCACTCGCCGTCCCACTTCATCGCGTAGCGCGTCGTGTCGACCGGCAGATGCGTGGAGAGGATCGTGAGAGGCGACCCGTCGGGCTGCGTGAGTGCCTCGATCTTCCGTTTCATGTCGAGGATGCCGTAGACGGGCGCCTCCGAAACGCCCGCCATCTCCGCGAGGACGTACGTCACGGGCTGCAGGTTCTTGTGGTACACGAAACGCTCGCGCGTCTCATGCTTCACGGTGACGAGCTCGCGAAGGGGGACGAGGATCCCCGTCTGCGACGGCACCGTGACGGCGAGAAGGCCTTCGAGGCCGGAGCGTTGCGCGCGGTCGAGCCGGAGGACGATCGGAACCGGCGAGCGGGCCGTCTCGTCGTGGAGAAGGCCGGCCTCGGCTCCGTCGAGCCCGAGCCTCAGGGTGCGGACGACGACCTCGGGAGCGACGCCCGAGAGCATCGCCTTCTCGCGGTCCACGAGCAGCTCGACGCGCGGGGCCGGGGCCCCGACGAGCCAGTCCGTGTCCACGACGCCGGGGGTCGACTCGAAGATCGCGCGCACCTCCTTCGCGAGCGCGACGCGCTTGTCGGAATCGGGTCCGTAAATCTCGGCGACCATCGTCGAAAGGACGGGCGGCCCGGGCGGCACCTCGGTGATCTTCACGTTCGCGCCGAGGCGCCGGCCGGCCGCGGCGACGCGATTGCGCACGTCTTTCGCGATCGTGTGGCTGTCGCGCGACCGCTCGTCCTTCGGAAGGAGGTTCACCTGCATGTCCGCGACGAGGGGCCCGGACCGGAGAAAGTAGTGCCTCACGAGGCCGTTGAAGTTGAACGGCGCCGACGTGCCGGCGTAAATCTCGACGTCGGTGACCTCGGGGGTCGCCCGGACGATGCCGGCCAGCTCGCGCGCGGCCGCGGCCGTCGACTCGAGCGTCGTGCCCTCGGGCATGTCGAGCACGACCTGCAGCTCGCTCTTGTTGTCGTACGGCAGCATCTTGACCTTCACGGCCCGCAGGGCGAAGAGGCCGCACGAGAGGAGGAGGAGCACCGCCACGGCCGCGAGGAGCGCGATCCGGCGCGCCGGGCGCGCGAGCAGCGGCGCGAGGAGCTTGCGGTAGAAGCGGTCGATGCGGCCCTCGCCGGCCGTCTCGGCGCCCGGATGGGCGTCCCCGGAGCGCTTCAGGTGCTCCTCGGCGTAACGCCGAAACAGCTTGTACGTGAGCCACGGCGAGACGACGAACGCGACGAGGAGCGAGAACACCATCGCGGCCGATGCGTTCACCGGGATGGGCCGCATGTACGGGCCCATGAGCCCGGAGACGAACGCGAGAGGCAGGAGCGCCGCGACGACCGCGAACGTGGCGAGGATCGTCGGGTTCCCGACCTCGTCCACGGCGTAGACCGTGGCGAGGCGCGGCTCGCCCCATCCCAGCTCGTAGTGGCGGTGCACGTTCTCGACGACCACGATGGCGTCGTCCACGAGGATGCCGATCGCGAAGATGAGCGCGAAGAGCGTGACGCGGTTGAGCGTGTAGCCGAAGAGCTACCACGAGAAGAGTGACCGGGCGAGAGTGTCGGGCACCGCCACGAGGACCACGACCGCTTCGCGGCGCCCGAGGAAGAGCGCCATGAGTAGCACTACGGAGAGCGTGGCGAGGCCGACGTGAAAGATGAGCTCCGACGACTTCTCGTTCGCGGTCCTGCCGTAGTCGCGCGTCTTCGTGACGTTCACGTTCGACGGGATGACCGGCCCTTTGAGCCGCGCGAGCCGCGCGTCGAGGTCGCGCACGAGCTCGACCGCGTTCGTCCCCGGCTTCTTGGAGACCGCGAGCGTCACGGCCGGGGCGTCCGCGCCGGCCGGGAGAGAGGCCGCCGTCGCCGCCGCGCCGGTCATCATCCAGGCGTATTGCGACGGCTCCTCGGGGCCGTCCGCGATGCGGGCCACGTCGCGCAGGTACACGGGCTTGCCGCCGGATGCGCCCACGACGGCCGCGCCCACGTCGTCGGCGCTCCTGAAGAACGATCCCACGTCCACGAGCGTCTCCGTGTTCGAGGACGCGTATGTCCCGGCGGGGAGGCGCGCGTTCAGGCCGGAAAGCGCCTGATACACCTGCACGAGGGAGAGGCGGGACGCGGCGAGGCGGTCCCGGTCGAACGTGACCCGCACAACCCGGCGCTGGCCTCCGAGGATCGCGACCTGCGCGACCTGAGGGTGGCGCGTGAGCTGGGCCTTCAGCTCGTCCGCCACCTGGCGGAGCACCGCCTGAGGCACGTCCCGCGACCAGAGCGTCCACGCGGCGACCGGCACGTCGTCGATCGAACGCGGCACGACGACGGGCGGCATCGCGCCCGGAGGGAGCGACGGGGTCAGCTCGGCGACCTTCGCGTGGACCCTCACGACGGCCTGATCGGGATCCGTCCCGACGAGGAAGCGCACGATGACGATGCCGCCCGAGGGCTGGGAGGTCGAGTAGACGTACTCGACGTTCGGAATCTGGTAGAGCGCCTTCTCGAGCGGCGCGATGGCGCGGCGCTCCACCTCTTCGGGCGAGGCGCCCGGCAGGCCGGCGAAGACGTCGATCATCGGGACCTTGATCTGCGGCTCTTCCTCGCGCGGCGTCACGAGCAGCGAGAAGACGCCTAGGAGAAGAGAGGCCACCACGAGGAGCGGCGTCAGCTTCGACTCGAGGAAGGCCTTCGTGAGACGTCCGGAAGCGCCGAGCGGCCGGCGCGTCATCTTCAGGCGGAGCGCCTCGCGCCGGGTCGAATCCGGCGCGGGCGGGGGCTTCTCCGTCACGGTTTCGATCCTCCGGCCGCATGGACGGGCGCGCCGTCGGGCGGGAGCGCGAGAAGGTCGACCAGCACGGTCTCGCCTCCGGAGAGGCCGGAGAGGATCTCCACCTTGCCGCCGGTCGAGCTGCCGGTCGTGACGGCGATGGACCGCGCTTTCCCCTCGGAGTCGCGCACGGCCACCATCGAGACGCCGCCGGCCGGGACGACCGCGCCCGCGGGCACGAGCACCGCCCGGCGCCTGTTCAGGTCGAGGAACGCGCGCCCCGTCAGGCCGGTCGGAACGGTGCTTCCCGAAAGCTCGATCGTCGCGGTGAACGTGTGGCTCG
>JBGQDL010000177.1:0-7372 GCA_041495865.1 Thermoanaerobaculia bacterium
CGCCCGCGCCGCGCATCGTCGTGACGGAAGGCCGCGAGGCGCGCCCGCGCGAGGCCGCGCTCGAGACCTCGGCGCTGAAGCGCAAGCTCGCCGACCGCCACGCGCTCGTCGTCACGGCCGAGGTCGAGCCGCCGAAAGGCATCGACGCCTCGGCGGCCGTGGACGGCGCGCGCACCCTGAAGGCCCTCGGCGTGGACGCGATCAACATCACGGACAACCCGATGGCGCGCCTCAGGATGTCCTCCATCGCCGTCGCCCATCTCATCCGCACGGAGACGGGCGCCGAGGCGATCTTCCACTTCTCGCCGCGCGACCGGAACGTGCTCGGCATCCAGTCGGACCTCCTCGGCGCGGCGGGGCTCGGCATCAAGGCGCTTCTCGTCGTGGGCGGCGACCCGCTGAAGATCGGGGACTACCCGCAGGGAAAGCCGGTGGGCGAGGTCGACACGCTCGGCCTCCTGCGCATCGTGAGGGGCCTGAACGGGGGCACGGACCTCGCGGGCGGGGCGATCGGCTCGGCCACGTCGTTCGCGATCGCGTGCGCGGCGAATCCCGCTGCGAGGGACCTCGACGTCGAGATCTCGAAGCTCGCGGCCAAGATCGAGGCGGGCGCCACGTTCGCCCAGACGCAGCCGGTCTACGACATTCTCGCGCTCGACCGCTTCTACGCGCGCGCCGAGGCGCACGCGATTCCCGTTCTCATCGGCCTCATCCCGCCGAAGAATCTGAAGCAGGCCCTCTACCTGGCGAATGAGGTCCCGGGCATGGTCGTGCCCGAAGAGATCCTCGCGCGGATGCGCCGCGCGGCGGAGAAGGGCCCCACGTTCGAGGAAGAGGAAGGCCTCGCGATCGGCGTCGAGCTCGCGCGTGCGATCGCGGAGCGGGCCCGCGGCGTCCACATCATGCCGATGGCGCGTTACGACGCGGTCAAGAGGATCCTCGAGGCGCTCGGCGCCGAGGCGCAGCGGACATGACCGCCGAAGCCCGCCTCCGCGCGCTCCTTCACGAGCGTATCGCCGTGATCGACGGCGCGATGGGGACCATGATTCAGGCCCACCGTCTGGACGAGGCGGCGTATCGCGGCGCGCGGTTCCGCGACCACCCGAAGGACGTCAAGGGAAACAACGACCTCCTCGTCCTCACGCAGCCCGCGATCATCGAAGGGATCCACCGGCAGTACCTCGAGGCGGGCGCCGACATCCTCGAGACGAACACGTTCAACGCGCAGGCGATCTCTCTCGCGGACTACGGCATGGAGAGCCTCGCGTACGAGCTGAACGTCGCGGCCGCCCGCGTCGCGCGGGGCGCCGTGGACGCGCACCGCGCCGCGGCGGGGAAGGACGCCTTCGTGGCCGGCGCGGTCGGCCCGACGAACCGCACGCTCTCGCTCGCCGTGGACGTGAACGATCCGGGAAAGAGAACCCATGTCTTCGACCAGTTCGTCGCGGCCTACACGGAGCAGATCCGCGGGCTCCTCGACGGCGGGGTCGACTTCCTGCTCATCGAGACGGTCTTCGACACGCTCGTCCTCAAGGCCGCGCTTTTCGCCGCGCTCCGGCACTTCGACGAGGCGGGGCGCTGCGTTCCGCTCATGGTCTCCGTCACGATCACGGATAAGTCCGGACGCACGCTTTCGGGCCAGATGGTCGAGGCGTTCTGGAACTCCGTCTCGCACGCGCCGCTCCTGTCGGTCGGGATCAACTGCGCGCTCGGCGCGAAGGAGATGCGCCCCTACGTCGAGGAGCTGTCCCGGATCGCGCCCGTCTTCCTGAGCGCGTATCCGAACGCGGGCCTGCCGAACGCGTTCGGCGGCTTCGACGAAACGCCCGAGATCATGTGCCTGGACCTCGGCGGCTTCGCCCGCGAGGGATGGGTGAACCTCGTGGGCGGCTGCTGCGGCACGACGCCCGCCCACATCCGCGCGATCGCCGGCGCCGTGAAGGGGCTGCCTCCCCGCCGGATCCCCTCTCCCGAGCGCCGGACGCGCCTCTCGGGGCTGGAGCCGTATACGCTGCGCCCCGAGGAGACGTTCACGCTCGTGGGCGAGCGCACGAACGTCACGGGCTCGCCGAAGTTCGCGAAGCTCGTCCTCGCGGGCGACTACGAGGGCGCGCTCTCGGTGGCGCGCCAGCAGGTGGACGGCGGCGCGAACGTCCTCGACGTGAACATGGACGAGGGGATGCTGGACGGGAAGGCGGCGATGACGCGCTTTTTGAACCTCCTCTCGGCCGAGCCCGACATCGCGAAGCTGCCGATCATGCTCGACAGCTCGAAGTGGGACGTCATCGAGGCGGGTTTGAAGTGCCTGCAGGGCAAGTCCGTGGTGAACTCGATCAGCCTGAAAGAGGGCGAGGAGTCCTTCCGGCAAAAGGCGCGCCTCGTGCGCCGCTACGGCGCCGCCGTGATCGTCATGGCGTTCGACGAGGAGGGGCAGGCGACGACGGTGGAGCGCAAGGTCGCGATCGCGGCGCGCGCGTACCGCATCCTCACGGAGGACATCGGCTTCGCACCCGAGGACATCGTCTTCGACCCGAACATCCTCACGGTCGCGACCGGCATCGAGGAGCATGACGCCTATGCCTTGAACTTCCTCGAGGCGACGCGGCGCATCAAGGCCACTCTGCCGCACGTCAAGGTGTCGGGTGGCGTCTCCAACATCTCCTTCTCGTTCCGCGGGAACAACGTCGTCCGCGAAGCCATGCACGCCGCGTTCCTTTACCACGCGATCCGCGCCGGCCTCGACATGGGCATCGTCAATGCCGGCCAGCTCGCGGTCTACGAGGAGATCCCGAAGGACCTGCTCGTCCTCGTCGAGGACGTCCTTTTGAACCGCCGCAAGGACGCGACCGAGCGGCTGGTCGCATTCGCGGAGTCCGTGAAGAGGGCGGGCAAGGTCGAGGTCGTGGCTGATGCCTGGAGGGGCGGCACCGTCGAGGAGCGCCTCTCTCATTCGCTCGTGAAGGGAATCGTGGACTTCATCGACGCCGACGTGGAGGAGGCCCGGGAAAAGTACGGCGCGCCTCTCGCCGTCATCGAGGGGCCTCTGATGGCGGGCATGAACGTCGTGGGCGACCTCTTCGGGGCGGGGAAGATGTTCCTGCCGCAGGTCGTCTAGAGCGCGCGCGTCATGAAGAAGGCCGTCGCGTATCTCCAGCCCTTCCTCGAAGCGGAAAAGCGCGCGGGCGCGCCCGCCTCGCAGGCCAGGATCCTCCTCGCGACCGTGAAGGGCGACGTGCACGACATCGGCAAGAACATCGTGGGCGTCGTTCTCCAGTGCAACGGCTACGAGGTGATCGACCTCGGCGTCATGGTACCCGCCGACCGGATCCTCAAGGCGGCGAAGGAGCACGGGGCCCGCATTGTCGGGCTCTCCGGCCTCATCACGCCGTCCCTCGACGAGATGGCCCATGTGGCGCGCGAGCTGGAGCGCGAAGGCTTCACCGTGCCCCTCCTCATCGGCGGGGCCACGACGAGCCCCGTCCACACGGCCGTGAAGATCGCGCCGGCGTACGGGCCGCCCGTGGTCCACGTGCTCGATGCGTCACGCGCGGTCGGGGTCGTGAGCGGCCTTCTCGGCGCCGGGGCGGCCGGCGTCGCCGAGGCGAACCGCAAGAAGCAGGCGCTTCTCGTCCTGGAGCACGAGAAGCGGTCGGCGAAACCCCTTCTTCCGCTCGCGGCCGCCCGAGCCCGGAAGATGCGCCTCGACTGGCCGGCCGCCGACATCCCCGTCCCGTCGTTCACGGGCGTGCGCGCCCTCCACGACGTGCCGCTCGCCGAGCTCGTGCCCTTCATCGACTGGTCGCCGTTCTTCCACGCATGGGAGCTGCGCGGGCGGTACCCGCGGATCCTCGAGGACCCTGTCGTCGGCGAGAAGGCAAAGGAGCTTTTCGCGGACGCGCGCGCCCTTCTCTCGCGCATCGTGAAAGACCGACTCCTCACGGCGCGCGGCGTTTACGGATTCTTTCCCGCGCACGCGGACGGCGACGACATCCGCCTCTTTTCGGACGCGGCGCGCGCCCGGCCGCTGGCGACGCTCCACACGCTGCGCCAGCAGATGGAGAAGCCCGAGGGGCAGCCCCTCGAGGCGCTCGCGGACTTCGTGGCGCCGAAAGAGAGCGGGCGACTGGACTTCCTCGGCGCCTTCGCCGTGACGGCGGGCATCGGCGTCGACGCCCTCTGCCATGCGTTCGAGAAGGAGCACGACGACTACTCCTCGATCCTCGTGAAGGCGCTCGCGGACCGCCTCGCCGAGGCGTTTGCCGAGCTGCTGCACCAGCGCGCGCGCGCGGACTGGGGCTACGGGCGGAACGAGAGCCTCACGGCCGAGGATCTCCTCCGCGAGCGCTACCGCGGCATCCGGCCCGCGCCCGGATACCCGGCGTGCCCCGATCACACCGAAAAGCGCACGCTCTTTTCCCTCCTCGACGTGGAAATGAACGCCGGGATCTCGCTCACCGAGAACTTCGCGATGACGCCCGCGAGCTCGGTGAGCGGCTTCTACTTCTCGCACCCCGACGCGCACTACTTCGGCGTCGGGCGCCTCTCACGCGACCAGGTCGAGGACTATGCGGCGCGGAAGGGCTGGACGCTGGCGGAGGCCGAGCGCTGGCTGGCGCCGAACCTCGGGTACGAGCCGGAGGCTGCGCCGACAGTCAGGATCGACTCTGCGGTCACACGATAGCAACCAGCTCCCGTCTTTGATCGTCGCACTCGCGTTCGCCACGCCGCGGGGGGCTCGAGACAGAGTCCTGCCCGGCGGGCACCCGCCGGGCAGGAACGAAAGAGCCACGAGAATACCGGCTGGTTATCGCCCGAAACGCCCGATCGGCCCGTCGCCGTCCGGGAAACTCGTCGTGTTCAGGACCTGGATGCCGGCGGTGTGGTCGCCGTTGAACGGCGTCTGACCGGTGGGGCATCCCGCCGCCGCGGCCTCGGCCGTCGAGTCGAACCACATCCCGACGTGGAACGTGTGCACGGGAGCGGTCTGCGGATTGGTGCTCGCGTCGGCAGGGTGCACGACCGGGGCAGGGCCGACTCCCGGCGCCACGATGAACGTCTCGTCGCTGAAGACCCCGCTGAACGTTCCGCGGCCCCTGCCGTCCTCATCTGTCTCGATGTCTCCCTGGTACCAGGACAGACCAAAGGGCGAATGTGGGAGCTGGAGGACGAAGACGGTGAACGTGTTGTGGGCGGGCAGCCCCGAAACGTTGACCTCCATCTCCTGGTTCGACCCGTGCGAGCTGAGCCTGACCGATCCGCGCGCTCTCGGCAGGCAAGCGGCCGCCCCGGCCGAGGTCGCCAGGTCGAACCGCGATGAGGCGGGTTTCTTCGCGAAGGCCTGCGGCGTCAGACCCACGGCCATGAGCCCGGCGAGCGCGAAGAGGAGAGCGGACCTGCCGCGCCCGGAGAACTCGAGCGTTCTCGCGATCGTCGGGAGAGGTGACTGGTGCTGTAAGGAATGTGTCGTTTGCATCACAGGATCTCCTTTCAAGATATCCAAGCTGTCGCTGAAACCAGCGTCCAGCACAGCGAGACAGCGCAACGCATGTGCCAGAGCGGCTTTTAGGCGACGCGTCGGTTGCAATCGCTTCAGGGAAAGAGAGTTGGTCGGCGGTATGGGCGGCGTGCGTTCGGATCGAGTCGCGCCCGGCCCGCCACCCGGTTGGCGGATTGCCAATGCGCGGGGATCAGCTGGGCCGCGAGATGCCGAGCTTGCTCATTCGAGCTTCGAGCGTTGTCCTTTTGAGTCCGAGGATTTTCGCGGCCCCCTTCTCGCCGCTGACGCGCCAGCCCACGCTCTCGAGAACCGACAGGATGTGATCCCGCTCAACTTCCTCGAGAGAGAGGCCGGCCTTCTCCCGCGCTCCGACGATGGGCGCGGCGAGGGAGTCTTCCAGCTCGAGCCGCCTGTTCGTCGAGCGGATGACCGCGCGTTGCATGACGTTTTGCAGCTCCCGGACGTTGCCGGGCCAGGCATACGCCATGAGCTGGCTCAGCTCCTCCTCGCTGATCCCCCCGATCGGCTTGCCGATCTTCGACGCGTAGATCAGCGCGAAGTGGCGGGCCAGCCGGGGGACGTCCTCCAGTCGCTCGCGGAGCGGCGGGATCGCGATCGGGAAGACGTTGAGACGGTAGAAGAGGTCCGCGCGGAATCGTCCCTCCTCCACCGCGTTCTTCAAATCGACGTTCGTCGCGGCGATCACGCGGACGTCCACCTTCTGCGTCCGCGCTCCTCCGACACGCTCGACCTCGCCTTCCTGAAGAACCCGGAGGAGCTTGGCCTGGAGCTCCAGCGGGAGGTCGCCGACCTCGTCGAGGAACAGGGTGCCTCCGTGCGCGAGCTCGAAGCGGCCGACCCTGCGGGCGAGGGCGCCCGTGAACGCGCCTTTCTCGTGCCCGAACAATTCGCTCTCGATCACACCGCTCGGAAGGGCGGCACAGTTCACCTTGACGAGGATCTTGTCCTTCCGCCCGCTCAGGCCGTGGATCGCGCGGACGACGAGCTCCTTGCCCGTTCCCGTCTCCCCCGTCACGAGCACGGTGGAGTCGGTCCCCGCGACCATCCGGATGCTCTCGAGGACCTTCTGGATGGCGGGGGACTCGCCGACGACGTCCGCGAACGCCGCCTCGGCCCGCCACTCCTCCTTGAGGTAGAGGTTCTCCTGCTCGAGCCGGCTCTTGAGGGACCCGATCTCCTCGTACGCGAACATGTTCTGGATGGCGAAGACGACCTGGTCCGCGATCGCGAGCAGGAGCTCGCAGTCTTGCTCCGCGTACCGCCCGACCTCCCGGCTCCCGACGTTCAGAGTGCCGATGACGGCGCCCTTCGCGCTCAGGGGCACCGAGAGGGCGGAGTGAATCCCCTCCCGAAGCAGCGCCTCGTGCTCGAAGAACCTCGTCCCCTCCCTCAGGTCCGGCGTCAGCAGGGGGAGACCGCTATCCGCGATCCAACCGCTTCGGCTGCCCTGCCGGGGCCACGTCGTTCCGAGGGGAATGATGGGTGGCGACGGCACGGAGCCCGCAACGCCCATGACCTTGAAGACACCTTCGGCCGGGTCGTCCAGAACCAGCGCCGCGCGGTCGAAGGGAATCACATCGCGTAGCGCGTCCGCGATCGCCTTGAAAAGCGTCTCCCTGTCGAGACAGGTCACGACGGCGTTGTTCACGCGGAGGAGGAGCCGCCAGCGCTCCTCGGCGCGGCTCAGTTGAGACGTGCGCGCGTCCACGAGGTGCTGAAGATCCGTGCTGAGGCTCTTCAGCTCCTCGGCCAGGCGCCGCGTCCCGATCTCGGTCATGACGGAAGCCGCCAGGCACCGCAGGACCTCGATCTCCTCCTCCGTCCAGTCGCGCGGCTTGGCGTCCACGACGCAGA
>JBGQDL010000178.1:0-7218 GCA_041495865.1 Thermoanaerobaculia bacterium
AGCGAGCGCGTCACGGGACAGGTCTTGCCCGCGTTGACGAGCTTCTTGAAGTCCCCGTCGCCGCACGGGGACGAGACGCGAAAACGCGCCACGAGCTTCGCGATGCGCCGCGGGGGCTCCACCGTCTTGTGGTTGTCGATCTCGAAGGTCACGCCGGTCAGCGGGATCCCGCTGCGCGTCGCGTAGAGGCTCAGGGTCGTCGCCGCGCACGCGGCGAGCGACGCGGCGCAGAGATCCGTGGGTGAAAATCGGCTTCCGTCGCCGCCGTTGTCCTTCGGCGCCGTGGTCGTAAGAAGCGCTCCGGACGGGCCGTGGCGCAGTTCCGTGGAGGTGGGCGAGGTCAGCTTGCCGGTGATCGAGACGCTCATGTAGGAAGTCTAGTTCACCGTCGGGGCGTCCGTGCCGGGAAGCGGCCAGGCCGGAAGAGCGAGGAGATCCTCGGGGTTCACGCGCGCGCCGAAGAGCTTCGCCCCCCAGTGCAGGTGCGGACCCGTGACGCGTCCCGTGTGCCCGGACGAACCGAGGCGAGCGCCCTTCGCGACGGTGTCCCCCTCCTTCACGTCGATGCGCGAAAGGTGGAAATACTGCGTGAAGAGCCCGGCTCCGTGGTCGAGAAGCACCGTGCCGCCGCTCAAATAGAGCTCTCCCGCCAGGACGACACGGCCATCCGCCGCGGCCGCCACCGGCGAGCCCTCGGCGGCCGCGAGGTCCAGGCCCGCGTGGGAGCTCCGCGTCTTGCCGTTGTAGACGCGGCGGGCCCCGAAGTTCCCCTGCGAGGGCGCGCTCACGGGCAGCGCGAACGAGGTCCAGAGGCGGACGGGAGAACCGCGGCGGTACGCCTCCTCCACACGGGCCCGATCGGCCTTGACGCGCTCCTGCTCCTCCTTCGGCACTTCGACATAGCGCTGATCCACGGAGAGACGCTGGACCCGGAAGCGCCCTGCGGCGATCTTCAATGTCCACGCGAGGCGCGAGCCGCCGTCCGGCGCCTCGAAGACGATGCGGCGCGCGCCGGAGGCCGCCGCGAGATCCACGCCGAGCAGCCCTCGAAACACCGTTCCCCCCGCCGCGCGCTCGAGCGGAATCCGGGTGTCCCCGTCGACGAGCTCGAGCGCCGGGAGCGGGCGCGCGCTCGTGACCGCAATCGCGGCCACGCCGCCCTGCAGGGGCATCGCGGGCGACGAAGTGACCGTCAGGCCGGGAGCCGGAGCGGGCGCCTCGAGGGCCGCGAGCACGGCCGCGGCGAGGAAGGCAAGGCTCACGGCGCGAACCCGGCCGTCTCCCGCGCGGGCTGCGAGAGGCGCGTCGCCGAGCCCGACGGATCGCCGTCGCGCCAGGATCGGAGCTGGTCGAGGCGATGCGGCGAGCCCACGTGCCCGGACACGCCGAAGGGAATCACGAGCGTCGCCTCGCCGGGCGCCCCCCAGTCCACGATGAAGCGCATGGACTGCCCGAACGTGCCGGAAGCGACGCGCACGACGCCCGTGGCACCCGATTGCGGGAAGGAGGGCGGGTCGAAGAGCCAGGAGAGGCCGGGCACCCGTCCGAGGGGGTGCCGGACGGCGAGCCGGTTCGCTTCGCCCCAGCGGAAGCGCGAGGAGTCCCTGCCCCAGCGGGCGGAGAGATCGGCGAGCGCTTCCCCGAAAACGCCGTCGACGAAACCGGCTTTCGCGCCGAGGCCGGCCCGACGGAAGGCCGTGTCGTCCGCCCGGGCGAGATCCAGGACCCGATACTCCGCGAGACCGACGTCGGGCGAGACGCGCCACGCCGCGAGGACGCGCTCTCCGAGCTTGCGGCGAACGGCCCGCGCGACGAGAAAACGCGCCGAGGCTCCGTCGGCGCGCCCGTCCCACCCTCGAAAGCGCGCGGCCCATTCCGGCGGGAGAAGCGGAAGAAGCGCTTCCATCGTGGCCGCGAGCACGGGCGACGCCGTGTCGAGCTGCATCGCCTCGACCGCGGCGCGGTCGAGCTTCCGTCCCTCGCGCACCGCGGTCTCGATCAGCGCCGCGATGCGCCGCGCCCGCGCGGGCGACGGCCAGTCCGTGCCGAGCACACTGGGCCAGCTCGTACCCGCGACGCGCTGGTTCGCCGTGGCGAGGAAGCCCTCCACGGGGTTCTCGACGCGCGGCATCTCCGCCTGCGGCACGAATCCCCGCCAGTCGTTCAAGGGGTCCGATCCGTCGTACGGCAGGCTTCCGTCCGTCCCGGGACGGCGCACCGGGACGAGGCCCGTCGCCCGCCAGCCGATGGTGCCGGCGGCATCCGCGTAGAGCACGTTCTGCGCGGGCTCGAGAAACCCGTCGAGGGCTCGCTCGAAGAGGGCGGCGTCCCCGGATTGCATGACGTTCGTCGAGGGGAGCCGCAGATGAGAGGGGTCGAGTGCGACCCACTTGAGCGCGAGGTGCGGCTGAACGAGGGGGCCGTGCGACGTCTCGCGGACGAGAAGGCGCTCCGCGGCCGCCCCGCGCACCGGGATCGTCTCCTCCCGCTCGCGGACGCTCTCCCAGTCCGAGCCGCGTTTCGCCCTGCCGTCCACGATCGTCTCGCGGTAGAGGTCCTCGACGTCCGCGTAGAGATTCGTGAATCCCCACGCGACACGCTCGTTCCGGCCCAGCGTGACGCCGGGCAGCCCGGGCAGCGTCACCCCCTCGACGAGATGGCCGCCGATGACGAACCGCATGGGCAGCCAGAGACCCGGCATGTGAAGGCCGAGATGCGGATCGTTCGCGAGAATCGGCTTGCCGCTTTTCGTGAGGGCGCCGGAGACGACCCAGCTGTTCGAGCCGGAGACCTCTTCGGGCTCGCCCGGCGCCGCGAGCCCGAGGGCCGCCGGCGGGGCCGCGCCCTCGAGGCCGGGAATCTCCGGCAGCTCGGGTTTCGCGACATCGGGAACGAGGACGAGGTCGTCGGCCGTGAATGGGGACGTCAGAAACCGCCGCACGGCGGCCGGCCGCCCGAGAAGACGTTCGGCGGCGAGCTCCTTGCGCCACGTCGAGGACAGGTCCTCGCACATGAGAAGGAGGACGCGCAGCGCATCGGCGTGCGTGAACCTCCGCGGCGTGAGACGAAGCAGGGCGAACTCGAGGCCCCAGCGGCCGGCGTGCGTGTCCACGAAGGCGTTGATCCCGTCCGTCAGCGCGGCGACATCCTCGCGTTCATTCGCCGGCAAGAGCGAAACCGCCGCGTGGGCCACCCGGGCGAAGCCGTAGATCCGGTGAAGGCGATCCGAGGGGAGGAGGACACGGCCGAAGATCTCGGCCAGCTCGCCGGCGGCCAGCCGGCGCTGCAGCTCCATCTGGAAGAGGCGGTCACGGGCCGTCAGGTATCCCTGGGCACGGAGGGCGTCGGCGGTATCCGCGGCGGTCACCGTGGCGATGCCGCGGTCGTCGAAGGCGACCGTCACCTTCGCGCGGAGGCCGGGGATCCGCGGGAAGGAGAGATCCGGGACATTCCGGAAGACGAGAACGCCGAGCGCCGCGCCGACAATCAGCAAGGCGGCGGCAGCCGCCATCGCGAATCTCCTGAATGTGAAGGCGCGCTTCATGCCGCGAGTGTGACCAGGACGCGCGGCATCCCAGCGGCCTCGCTCAGCCCTTTTTCCGGGCGGGGGCCGGCTTCGGAAGGGGCTCCACCCAGAGCTCCTCCACGCGGCGCTGCTCCTCCGCGCGGCCCGGCTTGTCCGACATCCCCATCCGGTAGCGCAGGCGCACGCCCGGGGCCGCTCCGACGCAGAAAGGAACGATCCACGACGTCACGCCCGACTCGGAGGCTACGGGCGTTCCCTTGCCGTAACGCTCGAGCAGGGGGTCGTAGAGCCCCGAGGGCGGGTCGAGGACGTAGTGAAGCGCGATGACCTTCGCGTCGAGGGCGTCGGAGGAGTACGTCACGTCGACCGTCCAGGGGCGCTTTTCAGGGGTGTGAAGGACCTTCAGGTCACGGACGACCGTCTTTTTCGACGGCTCGTGCAGTGCCATGCGCTCGAACGAGAACGTGCGGGTCTGTCCGATCTCGAGGCCGGCCATGCCGGGGCACGGCGGAGGCGTGGGCTTTTGCCCCGGAGTGGCGGTGCCGGGCTGGGTCCCCGACTGCTTCGTCTGCACCTGCAACTGCGCGGCCGAAGGAAACGCCGCGAGCAGCAGGCCCGCGAAAAGCACGAGGGATACTTTCATCGAAACTCCTGAACGGGATGCCCGGCCGGGCCGGCACGGGGTCCTTCGACGACGCGAGGAGCGTGCCAGCGGCCCGGACGGGGGAGTGTAGCAGCCGGAATGCTCAGGGCGCGGTCGCGAACTCGAAGAGAATCCGCTTCATCCGCTCGATCCCCTCGATGAAGAACGGCAGCGAAATGCGCTCGTTGGCGTGATGAATCGTCCCCGCGTCGAAGAAACTCACGGCGAACGGCGAGACCCCGTACGCCCGTAGCCCGCGCGCCCGAATGCCCGCCGACGACGTGTACTGGCCGCTGAGGATGTAGGGCCCGACCGGGGCGCCCTCCGGGTCGACGGAGAAAACCTCGGCCGCGGCCCGAAAGGCGCGCCCTTCGGTGGGGCTCGACTCGCAGTCTGCCGTCGCGAGGACGAGGTGGAAGCCGAGTCCCCGCTCCCGCAACCAGCGCTCGAGGCTGGCGCGGGCGGCGGCGACCGGGCTCCCGGGCAGGAGGGTCCTCACGGCGCGCATCGAGAAGCCCTCCGCGCTCTTCTCGACCTTGCCCACGTAGATACTGTCCTTGAGGAGCGAGCGGTAGACCTCGGGAACGTACTGCCAGAACTCGGTCCCGGGGCCCAGCTTTTCGGCCTCGCCCAGCATGCGGCGGCCCCAGACGTCGGAGCGCGAGGGCGCGATGAAGCGCAGAAACTCTCGCACGGCGGGGACCACGCGCGCGGCCTCGCTCTCGTCCTGGGCCCTCAGAAAGGCGCCGAAATCCTCGAGCGGCTTCGCCTCTTTCGACAGGACGTCCACCGAGAGGATCGCCTTCTGCATGACTTCGATGCCGAAGCGATCGACTTGCAGGGTCTTGACCTCGTTCACGCCGCCCTCGTTGAACACGTCCGTCACGCCCGCGAGGAGGTCGGGGCGGTGGTCGAGAAGCCACTCCATGCCGAGGTCTGCCCGGTAGGACTCCTCCCCGGATTCGGCCACGAAGACGATGTCCCTGAGCGGGACGAGACCCGCGCGGGCGAGGGACGCGAGCGCGAGGACGTTCGCGATCGTCTGCCCCTTCATGTCGAGCGTTCCCCGGCCATAGAGGTGGTCGCTCTCGGCGCCTTCGCCCCGCTCGGCCGAGAACGGCGGCTTCCTCCACGAGGCGGGATCCCCGGCCGGGACGACGTCCGCGTGGTTGAGGAGCGCGAGGGCTCCCTCGGCGTGGCGGCCCTTGAGTCGCGCCACGAGGATCGGGCGTTCCGGGTCCGCGCCGGTGACCGTCACCGGAATTCCCTCGCAGTCGAGGACCCGCGCGAGGAACTCGATCGCGGGACGCGTGAGCCCGGGCGGGTTCGTCGTGTCGATGCGCACGTATTCCACGAGGAGCTTCACGGCCTCGGTCTTCATCGCCGCGTCGGCCTCGCGAATCGTCCGTCGCACCTTCACGGGCGGCGCGCGCCGCGACACGAGCTCCGGAATTGCCCACAGCGCGAGCGCTGCGAAAATCGCCGCTCCGCCGTACAGGGCGAGGCGGCGGCGAGTGTCCCGCGCCTGGCTCATGCGCCTGACGGCGCGGGGCCGCTCCGCGGGGCGAGCAGGAGGGCGGCGAGCGCGAGCGCCGTGGCGGCGGAGATCACCGCTCCGATCTTCACCCACCGCGTGTCGGGCCGCAATCTCAGCGCGTGGCGGCCCGGCGGCACGGGCAGGCCCGCGAACCCGAACGCCACCTGAGAGACGGGGACCGGGTTCCCGTCGAGCGTCGCTTCTTCGGCGGCCTCCCGCAGGCGATAGAGCACGAGGAAGCCCGGTCCCGGCCCGTCGACCTCGACGTCGAGGAAGAGCCCCGACGGCCGGTCGGCGATGGAGAGGATCCGGCCCGAGGCAGGCTCGGCGGAGACGCCCGGCAGAGCCGCGTCGACATACGCCGTGTCGGCCGAAAAGCCATCCTCGAGGAAGCGCGCGAAGACCGCGCGGGCGTCGGCGGACGCGACGACGCGCGTCGCGAAACGATACGGCGGGACCGAGTCCCCGATCCGCGTCAGACGCGGGCGGTAGCGTCCGTCTGCTCCCCGATCGCTCTTGACGATCGCCGAGACACCGGCCCCCCGAACGAAACGCAGCGCGAGCGGGGGCGTCCGGGGGACCGCCCGCGACAGAAGGCGCGTCCACTCGAACGCCTCGGCCGAAAGCGACAGGTCGTAGTCGACCTCGAATTGATAGCCGACGCCGAAGAGCGAAGCGTACGCGGGAAGGAGAGTCTCCCGCCCGACCCGGCTCGCGGCCCCGACGTCGCGCGTGTCGTAAACGGGAGCTGGCTGGTAGGCATCGTTGAAGAAGAGACGCGGTGGTGGCGCATCGGCGGAGGCCTCCGGCAGCGCCGCGAGGAGAGGCGGCCTCTGCGTCAGCACGGCCGCGTCCTCGATCGGCGAGAGGCGGCGCGCCGTTCTTTCGCGGTCGAGAAAGACCGCGAGGGCGAGCAGCGGCAGGACGAGGCCAAGCAGGCGCGGCGAAACGGTTTTCGCGAGCCGGGAGAGCCCGAGCGCGGCGAGCCAGGCGAGGGCGAAACCCGCGAGGATCATGTGTTTCTCCGGGTACCGGATCCACCCGAGAGGCGGAAAAGCGCGCGCCGCGAGGCCGAAGACCGGCGTCGCGCTTCCGAGCGCGAGAAGGAACCCGAGGACCGCGAGCGCCGCGGCCGCGAGCCGTCCGGGGCCCTTTTGGACGAGCCCGGCGAGGACGAGGACCCACGCGACGCGACCCGGGGTCAGGGAGGGCAGGTACGGATAGTCCGGGACCCCGGGGGCGGCCTCCACGACCGTCCAGTCCGCGACGAGGCCGTCCACGAAGATCTCCCCGAGGCGCGGCGGCGCGAGCGGTTGTCTGGCCGCCGCCTCCGGGCTCATGCCGCCTCCCGGCGACCGGGTGCTGCGCGCGGCCGTCGCCCCGGTCGGAAGCAGCGCGACCGCGCCGAGGCCGGCGGCAAGGAGCGCGCCGGCCGCGAGGTGCGCCAGGGGGCGCGCCTTCTCCCGCCACGTCCCGCCCTCCACACGTGCCGCGAAGAAGACCGCGAGCGCC
>JBGQDL010000179.1:0-7171 GCA_041495865.1 Thermoanaerobaculia bacterium
GCCTGCACGTGGCCCGCGCACGCGAGCGAGTAGGAATTTCCGGCCTCGCGAGCCTGAAAGAAGGCGTCGGGGTTCTGGGCGCTTCCGCGGAGGACCGGGTGGTCCGGCGTGAGGCCGCGGCGCCGGTGCGCCGCGATCGCCTCCTCGTCGAGCATCGCGAGGAGGTCGTCGTTCGAAAGCTCCTCGATCTTCGCGACCTCGTGGGACGTGCGGAACCCGTCGAAGAAGTGCAGGAAGGGGATCCGGGACCTCAGGCTCGCGGCCTGCGCGATGAGCGCGAGGTCGTGCGCTTCCTGGACCGAGTTCGCGGCGAGCAGCGCAAAGCCGGTCTGCCGGCAGGCCATGACGTCGGAGTGGTCGCCGAAGATCGAGAGCGCGTGGGTGGCGACCGTGCGGGCCGCCACGTGCATCACGTAGGCGGTCAGCTCGCCCGCGATCTTGTACATGTTCGGGATCATGAGAAGGAGGCCCTGAGACGACGTGAACGTGGTCGCGAGGGCGCCGGCCTGGAGCGCGCCGTGCACGGCGCCGGCGGCTCCGCCCTCGGACTGCATCTCGACGACGTCGGGCAGGTCGCCCCAGATGTTCTTCTGGCCCTTCGAGGACCACTCGTCGGCCCACTCACCCATCGGGGAAGAGGGCGTGATGGGGTAGATGGCGATGACGTCGTTGGTGCGGTGCGCGACCGAGGCCACCGCCTCGTTGGCATCCAGCGTGAGGAGTCGGCGCGACATGGAGTCCTCCCTTTTCGTCCCGGCTGCCCGGGAGCCCATCATGAAGGAGAAGCGCGGCTCCGAGATGATACCGATGAATCATGAGGGAAAAGCTGGTACCGCGTACGGGATTTGAACCCGTGATCTCCGCCTTGAGAGGGCGGCGTCCTAAACCGCTAGACGAACGCGGCACGTCCCCATCGACGGCTTTTCATCCCGCGGGGACGCGGAATCTAGCATGCGGCCGTTCCGGAGCACAATCCCGGCATGGAATTCGGCATCCTCGGCCTCGAGCTCTCCGGCAAGACGACTCTCTTCTCTCTTCTGACGGGCCACGAGTCGGCTGCGGCGCCTCACAAGCGCGAGGCGCACGTGGGCGTCGCGCACGTCCCCGACGCGCGGCTCGACAGACTCACGGCGATGTTCAAGCCGAAGAAGCACACGCCGGCCACGGTGAAGTTCGTGGACGTGCCGGGCGTGACGAAGGGCGGCTCGCAGAGCCTGAACCTGCCGGAGCTGCGCCAGATGGACGGCCTCGCCGTCGTCGTGCGCGGCTTCACCTCGGAGGCCGTGCCGCACCCCGAGGGCTCGATCGAGCCGGCGCGCGACCTCGAGCTCCTCGAGACGGAGATGCTCCTCGCGGACCTCTCGGTCGTCACGAACCGCCTCGAGCGCGTCGAGAAAGACCTCGCGAAGAAGAAGTCGCCCGAGCTTCAGACCGAGAAGGACCTCCTCGTGCGCTTCAAGGCGGCCCTCGAGAAGGGGGAATCGCTGCGCGGGCTCGATGTCCACGTCGAGGAAGAGAAGTACGTGAAGGGCTTCGGCCTCCTGACGCGCAAGCCGATGCTCGTGATCCTGAACGCGAGCGAGGACGAAGCCTCGGATCTCTCCGGGGCGCTCCAACGCGCGAAGCTCGACAGGTGGAAAGGTCAGCCGAAGGTGGCCTTCAGCGAGGTCTCAGCCACGATCGAGCAGGAGATTGCCGCGATGTCCCCCGAAGACCAGACCGAGTTCCTGAAGGGCCTGGGCCTTCCGGACCGTGCGCTCGACCGGCTGCTCCGCGCCGCGTACGACCTTCTCGGCCTCATCTCTTTCCTCACGGCGGGCGAGGACGAATGCCGCGCGTGGTCCATCCCGAAGGGGACGCCCGCCGTGAAGGCGGCCGCCGCCATTCACACGGACTTCGAGAAACACTTCATCCGGGCGGAGGTCGTCCCGTTCCAGACGCTCTCCGAGGCGGGCTCCCTGGCGCAGTGCAAGACGCACGGCACGCTCCGCCTCGAGGGCCGCGACTACGTCGTCCAGGACGGCGACGTCATCAACTTCCGCGTCAGCGCGTAAGGAGGTTCGAGCCGCCCAGCACGCCGCATGAGGCAAATGCCTCATGCCTCCTGGCCGTCCGAACCCCCAAGTTGGATGAGGAGGCTTCGAGATCATGGAAACTTTTGCGCTCAGATACGAATCCAAGGGCACGACCGCCTCGGAAGTGCCCTACCGCGGAACGCGGCTGCTTCGACATCCCATGTACACGAAGGGGACGGCCTTCAACGCTCAGGAACGGAAGGACTTCGGGCTGGAAGGGCTCCTGCCGAACGCCGTGAGCACCATGGAGCAGCAGGAACACCGGGTTTACGCCAATATCTCGCGGAAGCAGGACCCGCTCGAGAAATACATCGGCCTCGCGGCGCTGCAGGACCGGAACGAGCACCTCTTTTATCGGCTCCTCGTCGACCACGTGGAGGAGTTCCTGCCCATCGTCTATACGCCCACGGTCGGCCGGGCGTGTCAGGAGTTCAGCCACATCTTCCGGCGGGCGCGCGGGCTCTGGATCACCCCCGCCCATCGCGGTCGGATCTACGAGATCCTCGGCAACGCTCCGTTCAGCGACGTCCGTCTCATCGTCGTGACGGACAACGAGCGCATCCTCGGTCTCGGCGACCAGGGGGCGGGAGGCATGGGGATCCCCATCGGCAAGCTCTCTCTCTACACGGCAGCCGCGGGCATCCACCCGTCGCATACGCTTCCGATCAGTCTCGACGTCGGCACGGACAACGAATCGCTCCTGAAGGACGAGCTCTACCTCGGCTGGCGGCTTCCGCGCCTGCGCGGCCCCGAGTACGACTCGCTCGTCGAGGAATTCGTCCAGGCCGTGAAGAAGCGCTTCCCGAAAGCGCTCCTGCAATGGGAGGACTTCAAGAAGGTCAACGCCTTCCACCTGCTGGATCGCTATCGGAAGGTCATCCCCTGCTTCAACGACGACATCCAGGGAACCGCTGCCATGGCCGTGGCCGGAATCATGGCCGGCTGCCGGGCGACGGGAATTCCTCTCAAGGACCAGCGCGTCGTCATCCTGGGAGCAGGCGCCGCCGGTGTCGGCATCGCCCGGCTGCTGCGCGACACGTTCCTGCGGGCGGGCCTTCAGGGGGACAACCTGACTCGCGCCATCGCGAACCTCGACAGCAAAGGTCTCGTCGTGGACGACGAGGAGATCAAGGACGTCCACAAGCGGGAGTTCGCATGGCCGGCGGCTCTCGCGGAGAAGATGGGCCTCAAGAAGGGCTCGCCGCGGGATCTCCTGGCCGTCGTCCGCGCGGTGAAGCCCACGGTCCTGATCGGCACTTCCGGCGAGCCGGATACGTTCACGGAAGCGGTCGTGCGCGAGATGGCGAAGCACGTCGAACGCCCCGTCATCTTTCCGATGTCGAACCCGACAAACAAGACCGAGGGGAAGCCCGTGGATCTCGTGGCCTGGACGAACGGACGTGCTCTCGTCGCAACCGGAAGCCCCTTCGACCCGGTGCCTCATCAGGGCCGCTCGATCACGATCAGTCAGGCAAACAACTCCTTCATCTTCCCCGGCGTCGGCCTCGGCGTCCTCGTAGCCGAGGCGAAGGAGGTCACGGACGGGATGTTCGCCGTGGCTGCCCAGCGGCTCGCCGACGAAGTGAAAGCCTCGGACCTCGCTTCCGGAAGCCTCTTCCCGTTCACTCACGAGATCCGGCGGATCAGCGCGCGGATCGCCGAGGGTGTCGTGGCCGAGGCGCGAAACGCGGGTGTCGGGCGGCAGATCCCCGACGCGGAGATCCCGAAGGCAGTCGCCGCGATGATCTGGGACCCCGCCTATCTCCCGATGGTCCCGGTCCCGTCGAAGGCGGAGATGCCCGCGCTTTCCCCGGTGCTCGTCTAGCCTCTCTCCGGGGAGCGCTTGATGGCGCTCGCGCCGTTCGGCGCGGGCGCCTCTCTTTTCCCCGGGAGGGCGCGTCCCGCTAGTCCGCCTGCAGCGCCCAGCGGAAGATCTCCGGCAGCGTGGGCTTCTTGCCGTACATGAGGATGCCCACGCGGTACACGCGGCCCGCGAACCAGGCGACGGCCCAGATCGTGAGGACGAGGATGGTCACCGAGAGAGCGATCTGCCAGGCCGGCGGCGTCTGCACGGAGATGCGCATGAACATCATGAGCGGCGCCGTGAACGGGAAGAAGGACAGCACCGTCGCGAGCGTGCCGTTCGGCTGGTTGAACGCGAAGAACCACGTCGTGGACGTGAGGATGAGCATCATGCCGGGGATGATCACGAACTGCTGCGCTTCCTGCTCGGTGTTGAAGGGGGCCGAAAGCGCGGCGTACAGCGATGCGTAGAGGAAATAGCCGAGGAGGAAGAAGAGGACGAACGCCCCGATCGTGCCCACCGGGATGTGCGGGATGCCGTCCGTCATCCCCATGACGGCCGCCGCGCCCGGAAGGGTGATCGCGATCGCGAGGCACGCCCACACCGAGTACTGCGTGAGGCCGACGGCGCCGATGCCGAGGATCTTCCCGAGCATGAGCGTCGTGGGCCGCACGGACGAGACGATGACCTCGACGATGCGGTTGTTCTTCTCCTCGAGGACGCCGCGCATGATGTACGCGCCGTAGATGAAGATCGACATGTAGATGAGGAAGAAGAACGTGGCCGAGACGGCGATGTTGAAGCCCACGTTCTTTCCGCTCTCGCCGCTCTCGACGTCCTTCGCCTCGTGCGGGTCGAGATCCACGCGCAGGCGCGCGGCGTCGTACAGCTTCGGGTCCACGCCCCGGTCCTTCAGGCGCTCCTTCGTGGCCGCGCGTGAGAGGTAGTTCGCGATCTGCTGGCGCATGACGACCTCGGACTTGACCGACTCCGCCCGCCACTCGGCGGCACCGGTCTCCAGCGTCCTGTTGTCGAGGACGAGGTACGCCTTGAGGCGCCCCTTCTGGACGTCCTCGTTGAGCCGGTGGCGCACCTGGGGAAGCGTCTCCGGGGTCACCTCGACTTTCGTGAACGTCAGCTGCGTCTTGACCGTCTGCTTGCGCGTCGCGGCGGCGTCTTCGAGCGTTTTCGCGTCCGTGAGCTTCTCGGACTTCTTGTCCTTCTTCGTGTCCTCGTCCTCGTCGCCCGGCTGCGCGCGGTGCTCGGCGAGAAGCGGCTCGTAGAGGCGGCCCGACAGGTCGACGACGGCGATGTCTCCCTTCGCGACGAGACTCTTCGAGAGGGCGACCTGGATGAAGATGAGGCCGAGGCCGAGGGACGGAATGAGGAACGTCGAGATCCAGAAGGCCTTCGCCCGCACCTGCTGGAGGTACTCGCGCCTGATGATGGCGAGCAGCTTGGCGTTCATGGCTACTTCAGCTCCGCGGCGGTGGGGGCCTCGAGGCCCGATTCCTGCACCGCCTTGATGAAGATCTTCTCCAGCTCGGGCTCCGGCTCGACGGGCGGCGGGAGCGGCACGCGGCCGAGATACGCGTGCTTGATGTCTTTCAGCGGGCCGTCGAGGATCTTCTTGCCGCGGAAGAGGAGCGCGATGCTCCCGCACATCCTCTCGGCCTGCTCGAGGACGTGCGTGGAGAAGATGACCGTCTTGCCCTGCCTCTTGAACTCGGTCAGGAAGTCCTTGACGAGGACGACGTTGATCGGGTCGAGGCCGGAGAACGGCTCGTCGAGGATGAGCACCTCCGGGTCGTGCACGAGCGTACCGAGGAACTGGACCTTCTGCTGCATGCCCTTGCTCAGCTCCTCGGTCTTCTTCTGGAGCCACGGGCGCAGGTCCATCGAATCGATCCACGGCGAGAGGCGCTTCATCGCCGTGGCCTTGTCCACGCTCTTGATCGCGGCGAAGAAAAGGAGCTGGTCGACGACCTTCATCTTCCGGTAGAGACCGCGCTCTTCGGGCAGATAGCCGATGCGCTCCTGCAGCTTGTCGTTCATCTTTTCGCCGAGCACGCGGATCTCGCCCGCGTCCGGCTTCGTGATGTTCATGATCATGCGGATGGAGGTCGTCTTCCCGGCGCCGTTCGGGCCGAGGAGCCCGAACGTCGTGCCGTGCGGGACCTCGAGGTCGAGATGATCGACGGCGGCGAACTTGCCGAAGCGCTTCACGACACCCTGGAGAGAGATCGCGGCAGTCATGGATTCTCTGGACGCCTCCTTCGGTGCTCAGTCATACGCGGCCGGGGGACGAAAGTTTGGTTCGGAAGGGTGAAGTCCGCGGAAGTAGGGCCGGATCAGCGGACAGACCCCGGTCCTCTGTTCGCTTCCTGCAACGTTCCACGGCCCGCTCATTATGATTGAAATGTCCACCCGGCAGCCGGAAGACGAGCGGACCCTCGTGGAGCGGGCGAAAGGGGATCCGGATGCGTTCGGGGTCCTCTTCGAGCGCTACCACGGGCCGATCTTCGGGTACGTGCTGCGCCGTGTCCGCATCTGGGAGGTGGCACGAGACCTGACCTCCGAGACGTTCCTCAAGGCGCTCTCGGGTCTCTGGCGGTACCGGTGGATGAACGTGCCGTTCTCGGCCTGGCTCTACCGCATCGCGACGAACGAGATCGGGATGTACTTCCGGCGCGGCAGGGTCGTCCTCGAATCGCTCGACCGGATGATGGAGGGGCGCGGGCTGGATCCGGTCGACCCGGCCAGCCTGGAGACCGAACGGCTCGAGGCGGAGCGGAGGCTGGCTTCGAATTCCGAATTCGCCGCGGTCCAGGCCGGGCTGGTCCTTCTGCCGGTGAAGTACCAGGAAGTGATCGCGCTCCGGTATTTCGAGAGGAAGAGCTTGAAGGAGATCGCGACGATCCTGGGGAAGAAGGAGGGAACGGTGAAGTCGCTGCTCTCGCGCGGAATCGGGAAGCTGAGGGATGTCCTCTAGGGGGATCGCAACCCTTCGCGAGGCGCGGCATTGAGAGAGGGCGTCGAAAGGAGAAGCCGATGGACGAAGAGAAGGTCAGGAAGAGGCTGGAAGGCCTCGAGGTTCCGGGCGTCAGCGGCGAGGCGTCGCGTCGCGAGCTGCGCCGGGCGCTCGTCGGCGCGCGCCGCTCGTCGAGGATCGGCATCGTCCTGGTCGCGGTCCCGTGCCTGTTCCTGTTCGGGATCGTGCTGCGGTATGGCTTCGGGCTCGTTCTGCCGGGGTTCGCGGCGTTCGAGGAGTGGCTCGCGCGCGTGGATCGCA
>JBGQDL010000180.1:0-7075 GCA_041495865.1 Thermoanaerobaculia bacterium
CCGCATCCTGAGGGGCGACGCCACCTTCGGCGAGGAATTCGCGGGCGGCCGAATCGAAGTCGACCCCCGCCGCGTGCGGTTCGTTCCGGCCCAGCGAGAAACGCGAACCCGGTCTACGATCGATACACCATGACTCCAAGTCGCATCCTCCCGCTCGTCGCGGCGCTGCCTGCCCTCTTCCTTTTCAAAGAAATCTTTCTTTCTTCTTCTTCTCTTTCCTCTCTTTCTTCAGCAGAAATCTCTTCTTCGGATGCATTCGCCTCCCGCTTCACCGACCGCACGATGCGCGTGGACCTCTTCCACACGGGCGGACCGAAGGGCGAGACGGTGGCATTCGGCCGGGCCGTGGACGACGGGCCGTGGGCGGGCAGCCGGACGCGCCTCCTCGACGAGACGAACCTCGGCAGCAATTCCTTCGAGGTCAGGGACGCGAAGACGAACCGCGTCGTCTTCTCGCGTGGCTATTCGTCGATTTTCAGCGAGTGGGAGCAGACGGAAGAGGCCAAACGCGCCGCGCGGACGTTCCCCGAGTCGCTGCGCTTCCCCTGGCCGCGGGAGAAGGTGCGGATCGTCCTCGAGCGCCGCGACAAGGAAAACGCTTTTCACGAGGTGTTCTCGAGGGTGCTCGATCCCGAAGGACCCGAGTCCAATCCGGCGCCGCTCTCGCCCCAGGGCAAGGTCTGGACCGTCTTCGAGAACGGCCCCGCGGCGGCAAAACTGGACCTCCTCGTCCTCGGCGAGGGTTACGCCGAGAAGGACCTGCCCAAGTTCCACGCCGACGTGAAGCGCCTCGTCGAGCTCCTCTTCACGTACGAGCCGTTCAAGAGCAGAAGGGCCGATTTCAACGTGCGCGCCCTCGACCTCCCCGCGAGAGAAAGCGGCGTCCTGAGGCCCGACTCGAGGATCTTCCGGCGGACGCCTCTCTCCGTTCAATACGGCATCTTCGGCTCGGAGCGCTACGTGCTGACGTACGACGACCGCGCGCTCCGCGAGGCCGCGTCGGCCGCGCCGTACGACTTCCTCGAGATTCTCGTCAACGACGCGCGCTACGGCGGCGGGGGGATCTACAACTTCCAGGCCGCCGTGTCGGTGGACACGGCGTTCTCCGAGTACGTCTTCGTCCACGAGTTCGGCCACCACTTCGCGGGCCTCGCGGACGAGTACTACACCTCGGATGTCGCCTACGAGACCGGCGGAGAGAAGCCGGAGCCCTGGGAGCCGAACGTGACCGCCCTCAGGGACCCAAAAGGCCTGAAGTGGGGGGATCTCGTCGAAAAGGGGACGCCGCTGCCGACCCCGTGGGAGAAGGACGCCTTCGAAAAGGAGAACCGCGGCGTCCAGGCCGAGCGCAGGATGCTCATCGCGGCGAGCGCCGCTCCCGCATCGCTCGACGACCTCTTCCGAAGGCAGATGGGCGCGGAGTCGAAGCTCCTGTCCTCGATGACGTGGTCCGGCAAGGTCGGCGCCTTCGAGGGGGCCGCGTACGAAGCGAAGGGCCTCTACCGGCCGGCGGCCGACTGCATCATGTTCACGCGCGACCGCGTGGGCTTCTGTCCCGTCTGCCGCCGGGCCATCTCACGCGTGATCGACGAGTACGCGCGTCCCTGAGCCGCCGGTTCGGCCGGGGGGCCCCTGCTAGACTTCCGTGTTGTGGCCCTGGTCTACGACAAGCTCTACGGCCCCGAAGACATCGCCCGGCGCGTGGCCGAGATCGGCCGGAGGATCGGCCTCGATTACCCGGAGGGAGACATCGTCCTCATCGCGGTCCTGAAGGGGGCCGGGTTCTTCGTCGCCGACCTCGCCCGCGCCACGTCCCGACCGCTGCGCTGCGAGTACATCGACGTGCTCCGCGAGGGCGAGAACGAGAAAGTCGTGAGCTACCACTTCCTCGCGCCGTTCAACGTCGCGGATGCCCATCTCATCGTGCTCAAGGACGTCGTGAGGAGCGGCGTGGTGGAGAACTGGCTCCAGAACCAGCTACGGGAAGAAAAGCCGCGTTCCATCTGTTTTGCCTGCGTGGTGGATCACCCGCAGGAAAGGAAGAGCCCGCTGCGCGTGGATTACGTCCTCTTTCCCGCCCAGGAGAGCATCCTGGTCGGATATGGCATGGAGCTCCAGGGCCAGGGCGGGAACTTCCCGTTCATCGCGCAGGTCCGAACCGAAGGAGAGGCCCCGTTCGAGTCCGCCACGACCCGCGGCGCCCGCCCACGGTGAAACGCATTCCGAGAAACGGCGCATGAGAGTCGAGGGAACAAGGTGAACACAACCGTCAAGAACATCCTCCTCTGGATGGTCATCCTCGTGGTGATCCTCCTGCTCTTCCGGGTCGTGGACGTCGGCCGCACGTCGACCTCCACCGTCGGTTTCTCCGAGTTCCTCGAGATGGTCAAGAAGGGCGACCTCGACCGCGTCACGATCCGCGGCCAGGAGATCCGGGGCTTCAAGAAGGGCTCGCCCGAGGGCCGCGAGCCGGGGGTCCGCACGTACGCGCCCGCCTACAACGAGCTGACGTCCGACCTCATGAAGGCGAACGTGAAGATCACGGCCGAGGAGCCGGGCCAGGGCTCGTTCGTCGTCATCCTCCTGCAGTGGGCGCCCATCCTGTTCCTCATCGGCCTGTGGATCTTCATCATGCGGCAGATGCAAACGGGCGGGAACCGCGCGATGCAGTTCGGCAAATCGCGCGCGAAGCTCCTGACGCCCAATCAGAAGAAGGCCACGTTCAAGGACGTCGCGGGCTGCGAAGAGGCGAAGGAAGAGCTTTCCGAGATCATCGACTTCCTCAAGGAGCCCGCGAAGTTCCAGAAGCTCGGCGGCAAGATCCCGAAGGGCGTCATCATGATGGGCCCGCCCGGCACCGGGAAAACTCTGCTCGCGCGGGCCGTGGCGGGCGAGGCGAACGTCCCGTTCTTCTCGATCTCCGGCTCCGACTTCGTCGAGATGTTCGTGGGCGTGGGCGCCTCGCGCGTCCGCGACCTCTTCGAACAGGGCAAGAAGAGCGCCCCCTGCATCATCTTCATCGACGAGATCGACGCCGTCGGCCGGCACCGAGGCGCGGGCCTCGGGGGCGGGCACGACGAACGCGAGCAGACGCTGAACGCGCTCCTCGTCGAGATGGACGGCTTCGAGGGCAACGACGGAGTCATCCTCGTGGCCGCCACGAATCGCCCCGACGTCCTCGACCCCGCGCTCCTTCGCCCCGGCCGCTTCGACCGCCGCGTCGTCGTGGACCGTCCGGACGTGAAGGGCCGCGAAGGCATCCTCAAGGTCCACACGCGCACGATCCCGATGTCCGACGACGTCGATCTCTCGGTCGTGGCGCGGGGCACGCCGGGCTTCGCCGGGGCCGACCTCGCGAACCTCGTGAACGAGGCCGCGCTCGCGGCGGCCCGCGTCGACAAGAAGAAGGTCGACATGATCGACTTCAACTTCGCCAAGGACAAAGTCCTCATGGGCGCGGAGCGGAAGTCGATGGTCATGTCCGACGAGGAGAAGCGCGTCACGGCGTACCACGAGGGGGGTCACGCGCTCATCGCCTCCTTCGAGGAGCACACGGACCCGCTCCACAAGGTCACGATCATCCCGCGCGGGCGCGCCCTGGGCCTGACGCAGCAGCTCCCGCTCGAGGACAAGTACACGTACTCGAAGGAATACATCGAGGCCGAGCTCACCGTCATGATGGGCGGGCGCCTCGCCGAGGAAGTCTGCATCGGGCGCATCACGACCGGCGCCTCGAACGACTTCGAGAAAGCCACCGAGATGGCGCGCCGCATGGTGTGCGAGTGGGGCATGAGCGAGCTCGGCCCGCTCTCCTTCGGCCGGCCGGAAGGCGAGGTCTTCCTCGGTCGCGATTTCAGCCGCCAGCCCGACTACTCCGAGGACACCGCCCGCAAGATCGACGCGGAGGTGAACCGCATCGTGACCTCCTCGTACGCGCGCGGGAGGAAGATCATCGTCGAGCACCGCGCCGCGCTCGAGGAGATCGCGAGCGTCCTCCTCGAGAAGGAGTCGCTCGACGGCGAAGAGATCTACGCGATCATCAAGCGCGTCACCGGCCACGAGGTCGCCAAGCGCCCGCCCGTCAAGCCCGAGCCCCCTAAGCCCACGGCTCCCGCCACTGTCACGAAGAAGGACGAAGGCGCCGCGCCGGCGGGCGGACTCATCCCCGTCCCGGTATAAACACCGTCACGCCAACCAGAAGGAGGGCTGTGCGAGCGGCCTTTTTTCTCCTCCTTCGATTGCATATGATGCATCGTTTTTCTATGCTCTAGGCATGAGAACGACCCTCGAGATCCCCGAAGAACTCCTCGAGGAGGCGCGGAAGGCGGCCCGACTCTCCACGAAGCGTGAGACGGTCGTCGCCGGCCTCAACGAGCTCCTGCGCAGGGCGAAGCGGGAGGACCTGCGCCGGCTCGCCGGACGCGTGGACCTGAAGATCGACCTCCGGAAGTCGCGCCAGCGGCCTTCGTGAGCGACCTCCTCGTCGACTCCTCCGTCTGGATCGACTTCTTCCGGGGCGTGCGCGATGTCGTGCGCCGAGTAGACGCGGCGCTGGAACGGGACCGCGTCGCCGTCTGCGGCCCGGTCGTCGCCGAAGTGCTTTCCGGGACGAGGACGCGCGCGGACTTCGCGCGCGTGAAGGCTGCCTTCGAAGGGCTCGACCTGCTGCCGGACCCTTCCGACCCCTGGCCGCGCGTCGCCGAGACGCGCTTCGCTCTCGCGCGGCGGGGGGCCCAGGTCGCCCTCGTCGACGTCCTCATCGCACTCACGGCCGCCGAGGCGGGCCACGTCCTCCTGACTCGCGACTCAGACTTCCGTCGCATCGCGACCGTCGTCCCAGTCGAGCTCGAGCAGATCTGATCGCGATCGCGGCCGGAGGATTTCCAGACTGGCCGCCGGAACCTCCGCGAGATGTGCTTCCTCTGCCGCCCCTCACGGACTCTTGCGCCCAGCCGAAAGAGCCGCCGTGGCGGTGTCGTGCACGGGCGTTCCCACGCCGGCCTCGCGCCCGAGGCGAGACACGGCGCCGCTGAGATCGTCCAGCTCGTTCGGGCCGCCGGCCTCGAGGTCGACGAGGAAGCTCGGCTTCATGCCGCCGCCGAGGCCGTCGATGAAGGAGAGGATCTTCGCCTCTTCGTCCTCGAGAAGGGGCAGGCCGCGGGCGCGCGCCACGGCCAGCACCTCGCGGACCGCGCGGGTGAGGAGAAGCCTGCCGTAGGGGGCGTCGCGCACGGGTCCGATCGGCGAGCGGGCGAGGCCGCAGGCGGCCGCCATGGAGGCGATGAACGCGAACTTCCGCCACAGGTCCGCCAGGATGTCCTCGGAGACGCGCGCCTCGGCGCCCGCCTGCTGAAAGGCATCGACGATCCGACGAACCCGCTCGGACGGTTTGCCCGTTCGCTCTCCGACGGCCACTTTCTGGAACGGGCTCTTCCGCTCGACGACCCCGGGCCCGACCTTGACGACGCTGACCTGAGTCAGGCCGCCGAGGACCTGGCTCTCGGGCACACCGCTCCCGATGAGCCGATCGGCCGCTTCCACGCCGTTGAGAAACGGCAGGACCGCGGCGCCGCCTTCCGCCAGAAATCGGGCCGCAGGGGCGATTTCGGCGAGGGAATAGGTCTTCACGGCCACGATCGCGACGTCGCATTCACCGAATGTCTTCGCGTCGTCCGAGGCCTCGACCGCGACGGTGAATCGCTCTTCCGGGGTCCTGACCTCGAGGCCGCGGGCCTTCAGGGCGTCCAGATGGGCGCCCCGCGCCAGCAACACGACGGCGTGACCGGCGCGGGCGAGAGCGCCGCCGTAGGTGCCACCCACCCCTCCGGCTCCGAGGACCGCGATTCGCATGCCGCGAGTCTATTCCACGGAGGGAGCTAAGCTCGGAGCATGAACATCGACATCTTCACCGAGCCGAAGACCGAGAGCCACACCCTCGACAACCTTGGGCCGCTTCGCCCGCTGGCCGGGATCTGGGAGGGCCGGAAGGGCAGCGACGAACACCCCGTCGCGGATGGTTCAGAGCAGGCGGAGTATGTCGAGCGGATCGAGCTTCAGCCCATCGACCCTCAGACGAACGGGCCGCAGCTCTTCTACGGCCTTCGCTACCACATTCATGTGGTGAAGCCCGGCGAAGTCGAGACGTTTCACGACCAGGTTGGATACTGGCTCTGGGAGCCAGCAACCAGAACGCTGATTCAGACTCTCGCGATTCCCCGCGGCCAGGTGCTCATGGCTGCGGGCTCCGCGGAGCCCGGCGCGACTGAGTTCGAGCTGACTGCACGCCGAGGATCGGAAACCTTCGGCATCTGCTCGAATCCATTCCTCGAGACCGCCTTCCGGACGACGGAATACCGCATTCGGGTGACCGTGAACCCCGACGGGACATGGTCGTACGACGAGGACACGGTCCTCGAGGTGTTGGGCAGAAGCGAGCCCTTCCACCACCGCGATCGAAACACCCTCTCGAAGATCGCCGATCCGACGCCGAACCCGAGGGCGCGCAAGAGGCTTACTGACCGGCCTCGATAGCCTCATGGAAGAACGAACTCATCGCGTGCCTGCGGTCTTCGACGCGACCCGCGCCCACTCGGCCTTCGAGCGAAGAACGCAGTCCTCGAGGGCGAGGCCGTCGAAGAAATTGCCGGTCACGGCCAGGCGCGAACCCTCGAGCGCGCGTTGGACCCTCGCGACGACTTCCGCGTGGCCGAGTGCGGGCGCGGGGAGCACGACGAAGGATTCGGCGACGTCCACGAAGGCCTCGCGCCGGGCGCCGAGCACCTCCTCGATCCGGCGGAGCCGGTCCTCGCGCGCATGGCCGGGCTTGAAGTGGAAGGCAAAGGCGCGGAGGCGCGCGTGGGGAACGGCGTCGCGCGTGACGGCGGAGTAGAAGACGTCGTTCACGGGGACGAGGAACGCCATCTCGGGGAGGGAGGTCATCTCCCTCGGCAGCGCCACGGCCGTCGTCTCGACGCGCGCCGAACCGATCGCCCCGAACGCCGCCGCGAGCGCCGGATCGCTCCCGGCGACGAGCGCCGCGGCCGCGGGAGGCGGCACGGCGAGCGCGGCGACCTGC
>JBGQDL010000181.1:0-6999 GCA_041495865.1 Thermoanaerobaculia bacterium
GACTATCGCACGGGCGCCTCGAAGAGACGCCCGGCGACCCCACATCAGCGGCTCAGCCTGGCGGACCTCGTCGGCTCGTCCGTCGCAAGCTCGACGATCCAGCCCGTCAGTGCGCGCTCTCCAAAGCCGGTGTCCGCGATCCGCGGCTCGCTCCTCACGGTGATCCGGCATTCCTCGGTTTTCGGATAGGTCGTCGCCCACAGGAACTTCTTGGGCCGGGCGCACGCCACGACAGAGCTCCCGCTCTCGTAAAGCACCTCTCGACGCGCGCGGTCGAACGTGAGCCCGGGGACCACGACCGACTCGGAAGAGATGTTTCCCTCGAACGACTCGTCGTAGAGAGCGACGGCGATCCGCACCTGCGCCGTCGCCTCGTCCACCTCGAAGTGAGTGCCCGTGACTTTCACCTCGCTCGGGAGGTTCCGGTCCAGGACGACGATCGGGGCGGCGGAAGCCTGAAGCGCGAATGCGCTCGCAGTCGCCATTGCGAAGGCCACGAGAGTCCTCCCCGTCAGTGATTTACCGTTCATGATGTTTATCCCCTTTCTTGGCTGCCGGGATGAACTCGGCGGCTCTGGGAAAAGGACCAGGCGAGACGAGCCTTTATTCCGCTCCGACGACAGCGCGCGTGAGCGCCGTCACGCCCTGCGCACTTCCGCTACGATCGGCAGCCATGTGCACCCTGCCGCTCGCTTCCGCCGCGGCTTCGCTGCTTTACGCCGTCGCGGCCGGCGCCACGACGCAGCCCGGGACACCCAGGCTCCCGGTGTCCGACACGTACCACGGCGTCCGCGTGGTCGACGACTACCGCTGGCTCGAGAACGGGAAAGATCCGAAGGTCAAGGCGTGGAGCGAAGCCCAGAGTTCCCGTGCGCGGACGTTCCTGGACCGACTGCCCGGCACCGCCGAGCTGCGCGCACGCATCGAGCACCTCCTCACGGCGAGGCCGGCTTCGATCGGCGGCTTCATCCGGCAGGGAGGCAAGTTCTTCGCCGTGTCTCTGGATCCGGCCCGCAAGCAGCAGCCGTGGATCGTCCTGCTTCCGTCCCTGACGAGCACGGAAGGGATGCGGACGCTCGTCGACCCGAACGTCATCGATCCGACGGGCCACACGGCGTTCGACTGGTTCGTTCCGTCGCCCGATGGCGGCAAGCTCGCCGTCTCCCTGTCCGAAGGCGGAAGCGAAGCGGGCACGCTCCACGTCTACGACGTCGCGACGGGCAAGGAGACCGGCGACGTGATCCCGCGAGTGCAGGTGGGCACGGCCGGAGGAAGCGTCGCCTGGACCGCGGATTCAAGAGGCCTCTGGTACACGCGCTATCCGCACGACGGCGAGCGGCCCCGGGAGGACCTGGACTTCTACCAACAGGTCTATTTCCACGAGCTCGGCACGCCCGTCGCGCGAGACGGGTACTCGCTGGGACGGGAGCTGCCGCGCATCGCCGAGATCGCCCTGCGCTCGAGCGAGGACGGCCGGCTCCACCTCGCGCTCGTCCAGAACGGCGACAGCGGCGACTACGCCGTCTACTTCCTCCCCGACGGCGCCACGACCTGGCAGGGCCTCAGCACGTTCGCGGACGGCCTCATCGAGGCGCGCTTCGGCCGGGACGGCGCCATCTGGGCGATCTCGAAGAAGGGAGCCCCGAGACGGCGCGTCCTCCGAATCCCCGTCCACGATCCCGCGCTCAACGCCGCGCGAACCGTGCTGGACCAGCGCGGGGGCGTGATCGAGGCGATCGAGCCGACCCGGTCGCGCCTTTACACGATCGAGGCGCTCTCGGGAAAGAGCCGCATCCTCGCCTACGACCTCGAGGGCAATCTCGTCGAGGAGCTGCCGACTCCGCCGGTCTCCGCGGTCGGCGCGCTCCGCCGGCTCGACGGCGACCGCGTTTTCTACGCCGTCACGAGCTTCCTCAGGCCGTCTTCGGGCCACGTTTACGACCCCTCGAAGAGGGTCTCGACGCCCACGGTCGTGCACACGGCGCCCGTCGCCGACTTCTCGGATGCCGAGGTCGTCGAGGAGAACGCCGTCTCCAGGGACGGCACGCGTGTCCCGATGTTCCTCCTGCAGCCGAAAGGCACGAAAAGGGACGGCAGGAACCCGGTCGTCCTGACGGGATACGGCGGCTTCGGGATCTCGCAGACGCCTGACTACAACGACCTCGCTCACGTCTACACGGAGCGGGGCGTCGTCCAGGCCTTCGCGATCCTGCGAGGCGGCGGCGAGTTCGGCGAGGAGTGGCACGACGCGGGCCGTCTCACGCGCAAGCAGAACGTCTTCGACGACTTCCTCGCCTGTGCCCGCCGGCTCGTCGAACTGAAGGTCACGAACCCCGGCAAGCTGGCGATCGAAGGCGGCTCGAACGGCGGCCTCCTGATGGGCGCGGCGCTCACGCAGGCGCCGAAGCTCTTCCGGGCGGTCGTCTCCCACGTGGGCATCTACGACATGCTTCGCGTCGAGACCTCCGCGAACGGCCAGTTCAACACCGTGGAGTACGGCACCGTGAAGGTCCCCGAGCAGTTCAAGGCGCTGTATGCGTACTCGCCGTACCACCGCGTCAGGGACGGAACGCGCTACCCCGCGATCCTCATGCCCACGGGCGCCAACGACCCCCGGGTCGACCCGATGCAGTCGCGGAAGATGGTCGCGCGCCTGCAGGCGGCCGATCCGAAGGCGACGGTCCTCCTCAGGACGAGCGGCGGCATGGGCCACGCCGGAATCGGCGCGGGGGTGAAGGACATCGTCTCTCTCGTCACCGACGTCGACGCCTTCCTCCTCCACGAGCTCGGGGTGCCGCTGGCGGGGAAGCCGTGACATCCTCGAGGAGCCCGAGGCGAGATAAAAAGAAGACGCTTAAGGAATCGCTGCGGGCGGGCCTGCCCACTTGCGGAGGCGGTCGTGTCACGCCATCTTTCGAGAAGAGGGTCGCGGACCTTGTCGGTAAGCGCACGAAGCTTTTTCGGGCTCTCGCGAAGTGATTGTCGGCCTCTCGGCCGGACCGCTGCGAAGGCCGCGGCCCTCATGGAGGACGAGGACCTCGAGGACATCACGCTCTCGGTGGCGCGCGGCGAGATCGCGGCTGAAGCGCTCGCGATCTGGCTTCGCCAGAGGACCCTCCGCGAAGACGGCTGAGGGCCACAGCTTGTTAACATCGAGTGGGACGGGAGGCACGGCGGCCACGATGAAGAACCTCACGAAGCGCACGCACGTCGTTATCCCTTCGAGGGTGTTGTCCGCGATCGACGAGCGGGTCGGAAAACGGAAGCGGAGCTGGTTCATCGTTCAGGCCGCCGAACGAGAGCTGCGCCGCCTCGAGCAGGTGAAAGCCGTCAAGGCCGCGGCGGGCGCGTGGAGGCTCGCAGATCACCCCGAGCACCGGAGAGGCGTGACCGCCTGGGTTCGGGAGCTGCGCGTCGGGTGCGAGCCGCGCCTCGGGCGGCTCGCGGCAGGACGCTGACCCTGCCGGACTGCCTGATCGCCGCCGCCGCCCTGGACGTCGAGGCATAGGTGCCGCGAGAGCCGGGGGCCCAGAGGCAGGGAGAGGACGGCGGCATGGAGGTGCACGAGAACCTCGTCGATCTCATCGCGGAGAGCGTGCGGCGGAACTGGACACGCCCCGCGCTCGCGGACTGGGAAGGGAGTGCGCTGAGCTACGGACAGGTGGCGGATCAGATCGCGTGGCTGCACGAGGTCTTTCGGATCTGTCACGTCAGGCCCGGCGACAAGATCGCCCTCCTCGGGCGGAATTCAGCGAGCTGGGCGGTCGTCTGGCTGGCGACCGTCACGTACGGGGCGGTCATCGTCCCGATCCTCCCCGATTTCCGCCCCGACGACGTCCACCACATCGTGAACCATTCCGACGCCGCGCTTCTCTTCGCCGCGGACGCCCTCTTCACCCCTCTCGACCCGGGGCAGCTGCGCGGCGTCGGGGCGGTGTTCTCGCTGGCGGATTTCCGGCTTCTCCACTGCAGGAAGGAGAGCCTGGCGAGAAGCCTCGCCGAGGCCCCGGCGCGGTCTCCCGGCGACCAGAGTCGCCAGGATCCGGAGCGCTTTCGGCCCGCGGCCGTCGAGGACGGCCGCCTGGCGGCGATCGTCTACACGTCGGGCACGACCGGATTTTCAAAAGGGGTGATGCTCCCACACCGGAGCCTCCTCGCGAACGTCGTCTTCGCGAAGAGGAACATGCCTCTCGAGCCGGGGGACACCATCGTGTCGTTTCTCCCGCTCGCGCACGCATTCGGCTGCGCCTTCGAGTTCCTGTTCCCGTTCACGTCCGGCTGCGCCATCACGTTTCTCGCCCAGACGCCCTCGCCCAAGGTCATTCTCGAAGCGTTCGGCGAGATCCGTCCCCGGCTGATCCTGTCGGTCCCGCTCGTCATCGAGAAGATCTACGCCAAGAGGCTGCTGCCTGTCCTGGAGAAGGAGACGACGAAGCTCCTCATGAGGATCCCGCCGCTCAGGCGCATCCTCCAGAGGAAGATCCGCGAAAAGCTCGTCGCGGTCTTCGGTGGGCGGTTCCGGGAGATCGTGATCGGCGGGGCCGCGCTGAACGGGGACGTGGAGCGGTTCCTGCGGGCCATCGGTTTTCCGTTCACCTGCGGGTACGGGATGACCGAGTGCGGGCCGCTGATCAGCTATTCCGGATGGCGCGATCACAAACCGGGCGGCGTCGGGCGGAACGTGGACACGCTCGAGGTGCGCATCGACTCGGCCGACCCGCGGGCCGCGCCGGGAGAGATCCTGGTCCGGGGCGCCAACGTCATGGCCGGGTACTACAAGAACCCCGACGCCACGGCCGCGGCGATCGACGCGGACGGCTGGCTCCACACCGGCGACCTCGGCGTCGTCGACGCGGAGGGGACGATCTTCATCCGCGGACGCTCCAAGACGATGTTTCTCGGGCCGTCGGGACAGAACATCTACCCCGAGGAGATCGAGGCGAAGCTGAACAGCCTCCCGTTCGTCGGGGAATCCCTCGTGATCGAGCGGAACGGAAGGCTCTTCGCCCTCGTTTACCCCGATCTCGAGCGGGTCGACCAGCAGCGGCTCGACGAGCGCGAGCTCGTCCGGCGGATGGAGAAGAACCGGCTCGCGCTCAACCGGGACCTTCCTCCCCACACCGCGATCGCGAAAATCGACCTCTACTCGGAGGAGTTCCAGAAGACACCGACGAAGAAGATCAAGCGGTTTCTGTACTCCGGCGGGGCCTGACTTCGCCGGGACGTCGCGGCCGAGATCGCGACTCGCGCGTTGAGGGCTACAGCCGTGGCGTGACGCGCTCGGCCGCCTCGGCCGACGTGATGACCGGGATGACCTCGAAATCTACGAGATCGCTCCAGCGGGCGATCCACTCCTGGAGAAGCTGCGCGTCCTCGCATTCCATGATCTGGTAGCACGTCGCCATGTCCGTCGTAACCCAGCTCGACACGTAGCGCAGCCCCGCCGGCGCGAGTCGCCCCCGATCGCGAAAGCGGCGATAGACGGGAGCGGGATCCTGGTTCTTGTAACTCTCGATGATCATGTACCGCATGGTCCGACTCCTCGCCCCTCCTGATATCGTCGCGCCGCGCGTCCGGGAGGTCTCGTGCCCGCCTACATCATCGTCGAGGTCGCCGTGCAGGACCCCGTCCGATACGAGCGATACAAGCAGCTCGTTCCCCCTTCCATCGCCGCCTATGGAGGGCGATTCATCGTACGTGGCGGCGCAGTCCAAGCTCTGGAGGGCGCATGGAACCCGGGCCGGCTCGTGATCCTGGAGTTTCCCTCGGCCGAGCGAGCCCGGGCCTGGTGGGCTTCCCCCGATTACGCCGAAGCCAAGGCGCTCCGGCTCGCCACCGCTCAGTCGAGGATGATCCTCGTCGAAGGCGTCTCGCCCGCCGGCTAGCGGCGCGGCCCATGACCCACCGCACACCGCGATTTGTTGGCAGAAGGTGGCCGCGGCGCTATCGTCCCGTCCGGGTTTGAGGCAGGAGGAGAACATGGCCGAGCGCGAGAGGTTCCTGCTCGACGAGTCACGAATCCCGAAGGCCTGGTACAACATCAACGCCGACATGCCGGTTCCGCCTCCGCCCGTCCTCCATCCCGGGACGATGGAGCCGGTGACGCCCGACTTCCTCGGCGTCCTCTTCCCGATGAACATCGTCATGCAGGAAGTGACGCCCGAGCGATGGGTGGAAATCCCGGAACCCGTGCGGGAGATCTATCGCCTCTGGCGTCCGACGCCGATGTGCCGCGCGCTCCGCCTCGAAAAGGACCTCGACACGCCCGCGCACATCTACTACAAGAACGAGAGCGTCAGCCCCGTCGGCTCGCACAAGCCGAACACCGCGGTCGCCCAGGCCTTCTACAACAAGGAAGCGGGAACGAAGGCCCTCGTGACGGAGACCGGGGCCGGGCAGTGGGGCTCGGCGCTCGCGATGGCGTGCAGCTTCTTCGGCCTCGACCTCGAGGTCTTCATGGTGAAGGTGTCGTACCACCAGAAGCCGTACCGAAGGATCATCATGGAGAACTTCGGCGCGCAGGTCTTTGCGAGCCCGACCGAACGGACGCACTTCGGCAAGCAGGTCCTCGAGGAGGATCCCGACTCGCAGGGCTCGCTCGGGATCGCCATCTCCGAGGCCGTGGAGGTGGCCGCGACGAGCGGCGGAAAGAAGAAGTACAGCCTCGGGTCGGTGCTGGGACACGTGATGATGCACCAGACGGTCATCGGCCTCGAGGCGCTCGAGCAGATGGAGATGGCCGGCGAGTACCCCGACGTCGTCATCGGCTGCGCCGGAGGAGGGTCGAACTTCGCGGGCTTCGCGTTCCCCTTCGTCCACAGGAACCTGACCGAGGGAAAGAAGACCCGGATCGTGGCGGTGGAGCCCGCGTCCTGCCCCACGCTGACCAAGGGGCGGTACACCTTCGACTACGGCGACGCCGCGGCGATGGCCCCGATCGTGAAGATGTACACGCTCGGGCACACGTTCATGCCGCCCGGCATCCACGCGGGCGGCCTC
>JBGQDL010000182.1:0-6988 GCA_041495865.1 Thermoanaerobaculia bacterium
ACGGAACGATCGCCGACCTGCTCGAGACCGAGGGGCTGCCGCCGCTGCCGCCGTACATCGCGCGGCACGCGAAGCCCGAGGCCGAGGACCGGGAGCGCTACCAGACCGTCTACGCGCGAACGCCGGGCTCGGTCGCGGCGCCCACCGCGGGCCTCCACTTCACGGTGGAACTGCTCGCCGCCGTCGCAGCGCGGGGCGTCGAGACGGCGCGCGTGACGCTGCACGTCGGCCTCGGCACGTTCAGGCCCGTGACGGCGACCCGCGTCGAAGAGCACCGGATGGACTTCGAACGCGCGGAGATCCCCGCGGATGCCGCCGAACGCATCAACCGGGCGAAACGCGAAGGCCGTCGCGTCGTCGCGGTCGGCACGACGTCCGTGCGCACCCTCGAAGCCTCGGCCCGCGCTCACGCCGGCAAGGTCGAAGCCGGCGCGTTCGAGACGGGCCTCTTCCTCGTGCCGGGCGCGACGTTCCACGTCGCCGACGCGCTCCTGACGAACTTCCATCTCCCCCGCTCCACGCTCCTCATGCTCGTCTCCGCGTTCGCGGGGAGAGAGACCGTCCTCGCCGCCTACCGCGAAGCCGTCGCGACGGGCTACCGCTTCTTCAGCTACGGCGACGCGATGTTCGTCGCGTGACAGCTCGACTTCTGACGCGGCCGCACCAAGAAAAAGCGCGGGCCGAACGGGCCCGCGCCGGCATTTCGGGGGACTTCTCGTCAGTACGCCTGGAGGTAGCGCTCCACTTCCCAGGGGTGGACGCACGCGATGTACGTCTGCCACTCGGAACGCTTCGCCTCGATGAACTTCTCGACGACGTGCTCGCCGAGCGCGTTCTTCAGGAGGTCGTCCTTCTCGAGGCAGTCGAGCGCCTCGGAGAGGTTGCCGGGCAGGACGTCGATCTTCAGCCGCTTCTTCTCGCGGGCCGACATCTCGAAGACGTTCTGGTTCACGGGCTCGCCCGCATCCAGCTTGTTCTTGATGCCGTCGAGGCCCGCCGCGAGCATGACGGTGAACGCGAGGTAAGGGTTGCACGACGGGTCCGGCATCCGCACCTCGCAACGCGTGCCCATGCCGCGGCGCGCCGGGATGCGCACCATCGGCGAGCGGTTGCGCTCGGACCACGCGACGTTCACGGGCGCTTCGTAGCCGGGCACGAGCCGCTTGTAGGAGTTCACGAGCGGGTTCGTCACGGCCGAGATCGCGCGCGCGTGCTTCAGGATGCCGCCGATGTAGTTCATGGCGAGGGGGGAGAGCTGGTACTTCGCCTTCGCATCGAAGAACGCGTTCTTCATGGACGCGCCCGAGCCCGTGATGAGCGACTGGTGGACGTGCATGCCGGAGCCGTTCACGCCGAAGATGGGCTTCGGCATGAACGTCGCGTGGAGGCCGTGGTCGAGCGCGACTTTCTTCACGATGAGCTTGAACGTCGTGACCTGGTCAGCCGTCGTGACCGCGTCGCCGTACTTGAAGTCGATTTCGTGCTGGCCGGGAGCGACCTCGTGGTGCGCCGCCTCGACCTCGAAGCCCATCGCCTCGAGCGCGACGACGATGTCGCGCCGCGCCTCTTCGCCGCGGTCCACGGGCGTGAGGTCGAAGTAGCCGCCCTGGTCGTGCGTGTCCACGATCGGGTCGCCGTTCGCGTCGCGGCGGAACAGGAAGAACTCCGCCTCGGGCCCGGTCATGAGCGTGTAGCCGAGAGCCTTCGCCTTGTCCATCTGACGCTTCAGCGTTTGGCGCGGGCAGCCGGCGAAGGGCTTGCCGTCCGGCTCGATGATGTCGCAGACGAGGCGGGCGACCTTTCCGTTCGGGTGCGGCCACGGGAAGACGCGGAACGTGTCGAGGTCGGGCACGAGGCCCATGTCGGATTCCTCGATTCGCGTGAAGCCCTCGATTGAAGATCCGTCGAACTGAATCTCGCCGTCGAGCGCCTTCTCGAACTGCGACCTGGGGACCTCCACGTTCTTGATGATCCCGAGGATGTCCGTGAACTGGAGGCGCAGGAACCGCACGCCTTGCTTGTCGCACTCCTTGAGAATCTCCGCCGCCTTCATGCCCATCTGGGTCTCCCTTTCTTTTCTTCGAAATCGGCTTACGCCGCGCGGAGAATCCGTTCACTGAGGCAAAAAGTCAATCAAAGAAGCGACCTTTGCACACCATTTTGTGCAAGAAGAGCATGTCCGGACAAATCAGTCCTATTTTCTCGAGAAATCGATCCTCTCGGCCGACAAAGGCGCGCCCTGGAAGGCTCCCGCGGGAAAAGCTAGGACCGCGCCGTCGTACGTGCCAGCCCAGAGCCGGCCGCCGGGGAGAAGAGCCGCCGTGAGAAGCAGCATTTCGGACTGGCGCCGCACCACGAGGGAGAACGACACGGAGCCGTCGGCCGCGCGCGAGAGGGTGTAGCGCGCGGCACCGCCGTTCCCGACGGCCACGAAAGCGTCGCCCTCCGGCTCGGCGACGACCCAGTAGACGTCGAGCCCGGCGCGCTCGACGTTCCGCCGGACGCCGGTCGCGAGGTCGTAGAGGAAGAGCTCATGCGGCCGGATCCCGGCGCCCGCGACGAGGCCGAGCTTCGGCAACCCCGCGAGGCGGTACACGGCGCCGGCTTCGCTCGGCATCCGGCGGCCCGTCCATCGGCCGCTTTCCTTCGCGAGGTCGAGGAGCGCGTGGGCCCAGGTCCCGACGAGAACGCGGCCCGCGTCCGGCGACGTCCAGAGGGCGTGCGCCTCGACCTTGCCGCCGGCGAACGGCGTGAGGTCCACCGTTTCCAGCGGCTCGAGAGAAGGCCAGCGCCACGTCTTGATTCTCCCGTCCGAGGACGAGGTCACGAGCACGGGTCCGCCGGGCCCCTCCGGAGCGAGCTGCAGGTCGTTGACGAGGAAATCGTGGGCGCGAACGCGCCTGACGAGCTTCGGGCCCGGCAGGCTCCAGACCGCGACCGTCTTGTCGTCGGACGACGACGCGAGGAAGGCGCCCGCCGCGAGGAGCGACGGCACGCCGTCCGTGTGAACCGTCTCCGCGCGGACCGCGCGGGACGATGTGTCGACGGCGTAGACCTTTCCGTCGCGGCCGCCCGCGAAGACGGTCCGCCCCTCCGGATCGCGCGCGAGAGCCCAGAGCGGCGCCTTCGACACCGCGACACGCGTTTCCGGAGGGAATCCCGCGTACGCGAAGACGGCTAGACGCTGGCGTTCCGGAGAGAGGACGAGAACCGCGTCGGGCGTCGCGGCGAGCGCGCCGCCGCTTCCCGGCTCCGCCGGCCATGCGAGGACACCCGTACCCGGCCTCCAGGCCACGGCGCCGAGCCGGCCGCCCGCGAGAAGCGTGGGATGGTCGGCAACCCACGCGAGGCCGCTCGTCCAGCCGCGCCCCGGGAACGTCTCGGGCGGCCCGCCGGCGATCCGGAACACGTACACGGCGTCGAACACGCCACCCGCCGCGACGCGTCCGGAGACGTCCTCCACCGCGAGCGCCTTCACGCGCGTCTCCGGTAACGGCGCCTCGAGACGCACGCCGCCGGTCGCGAGGTCGAAGACCCGGAGCGGCTCGCCGTTGCCGGCCGCGAGCGCGAGCCAGCGGTCCGAGAGCGCGAGCGCCTCGTTCTCGCTCTCGCGGGCGGGAACGCGGAAGACGACCCTGAGGCCCGGTCTGCCCGCCGCGAGGACGACGATCGAGTCCGGCGCGCGGAGCGCCAGGACTCGTCCCCCCGGCGCGACGAGGAACCGGCCCTCGCGCGCGGAGGGCGTGCCGTCGGGCAGCGCTCCGAGCGCGCGCGCCTTCTGCGTGAGGACGTCACGCGCGAGGACCTCGCGGCCCGCGGCGACCACGAGCTCGGATCCGACGAGCCGGTTCGCGACGACCTCGCCCGCCGCGAGCGGGACGCGCGTCGCGGCCTGCGCACCGTCGAGGGGGAGGAGGTAGGTCGCGGACGGCGCGCCGAGCACCGCCGTGAGGCGGGCCGCGCCGAGGAGTGCCGTCGCGTCCGGGGGCGCCGCGATCTCGCGAACGAGGGTGAGGAGCCCCGAGCCGGCCCGGACGGGTTCGACCCGCGGGCGCTGGCTCGCCCACCGCACCGCGACGGCGGCGCCCGCGAGGAGGACGAGACCGACGGCGGAGCGAAGGACGCGTGGGCCGGCGCCGGCTCGTTCCGCGCCCGGCCCGGGAGCGGGGGCCGCCGCCGGAAACGGGACGACGGCTCTTGGCGCGTCGGGCCGCGGTACCGCGCGCACGTCGTCCGAAAAGCGATACCCGACGCGCGGCACGGTCGCGAGGAATCCGGGGGCGTCCTCCCGTTCGCCCAGCGCCCGGCGCAGAACGAAGACGGCCTGCGTCAGACTCGCGTCGCTCACGACGACGTCCGGCCAGACGGCGCCGAGAAGCTCGTCGCGGGAAACGGCGCGGCCCGCATTCCTCACGAGATACGTGAGCACGTCGAAGCTCTTCGGCGCGAGCGGAAGCTCTTCGGAGTCCCTCAGGAGAAGGCGCGCCCGAAGGTCCAGCCTGAAGGGGCCGAATTCGACCAAGTCCGCCGATCCCAGCGGGTTAGACGCCACCAAAGCCCTTTCTGAGAAGAATCTAACAGATCCTTGAGGTCTCCCGAAGGAACCTCGCGCGAACCGGGCCGTAAGTTGCCGACGAAGCCCGCGGGTCGGCCGGCCCGCGACGATTCTCAACAGCAACCTTCAAGGAGTCGAACCGTGAAATCCCCCCTCCTCGCCGCCCTCTTCGTCCTCGCCTTCACTCCCCGGCCTCTCGACGCAGCCGGTCCGAACCTCCTCGCGAACGGCACCTTTGAAAACGGCCTCGCAGGCTGGGCACGCGCCCAGAACGTGGACTGGACGCCCGCCTTCGGCGGCTCGGCCCGCATCGACCAGGCCAGCTCTTCGGGCTTCGAGGCCCTCCTACAGTGCGTCCCGGTCGAGGGCGACTCGGTCTATTCGGTCGCCGCGAGCGTGAGCCTTCCGCGTCGCGTAGACGCCGACGGGGGGCTCGCCGTCCGCGTCCGTTGGTTCGATAGCGCCGGCTGTCAGGGCACGATCCTGGGCGGCGCGCCGTCCCTCGACTTCGAGTCTTCCGCGGAGACGCGGCAGATCAGGAGCCGCGTCCTCGTCTCGCCCCCGGGCGCGCGCTCGGCCGTCGTCCAGCTCGTCGCACGCGCCGACACGTCCGAAACGTACGCGTTCCTCGTCGACGACGTGAGCTTCGCGCCCGAGCCGTTCGGCGAGATCCTCACGCTCCCGACGGCGGCGTCGGCGGTCGGCGCGTTTGGCCAGCGGTTCGCGACGGACCTGTGGGTGCGGAACACGACCGCCGTCGGCCGACGGTTCTCGCTGCGGATCGCGTGCCCCACCTGCGGCCAGAACCCGGCGTGGATCGTCCTGAACCTCGGGCCGAGCGAGACGCGCTTCCTCGCGGACGTCATCTTCGACTTCCTGGGCGGTGGCATCAGCGGCCGCGCCGGCGCCATCGAGATCGCCTTCGACCCGAGCGCGGGGGGGCTGGAGGTCTCCGCGCGCGTCGCGACCGTGAACGCCGACCGGCCCGGCAACGGCACGGCGATCCCGGCACGGACCCGCGGAGAGGCGCGCGCGCGGGCGGACTTCATCGGGCTCGCGGGCCTCGGTGGGGAGGCCGGATTCCGCGTCAACGCGGGCGCCTTCAACCCGGACGACCGCGCGACGGCCGTCACGTTCACCGTGCGGGACGCCGCCGGGAACGACCTCGGCTCGGTGGAGCGCACCTGGGGACCGCGGGAGTGGTTCCAGATCAACGACGTACTCGCGGCGGCCGGTGCGCGCGCGGACCGGGCCGCGTCGATCCACATGGATGCGGGTCCGCCCCTCTACCCTTTCGTGATCGCGATCGACAACCGGTCGGGCGACCCGACGTGGCTCGAGCCGGCGCCGGCCGAGGTCCGGTACTGAGCACAGGCGTCACTGAAAGCGCCGCATCACGGTTCGCGCCGTCAACTGCCAAGGAGACCACACGTGAGACATCGCTTCCTCCCAGCCGCCCTGTTTCTCTTCATCGCCCTCGCGCGGCCCCTCGCAGCCGCATCCCCGAACCTCCTGACGAACGGAGCGTTCGAACACGACCTCGCAGGCTGGTCGCATACCCCCAACGCGACCTGGTCCTTCGCGCTCGGCGGGATCGCGCTCATCTTCACGTCGCCGACTCCGGGATCCGAGGTCCTCTCGCAGTGCGTCGGGGTCGAGGGCGGCAGCCTCTACACCGTGTCCGCCGCCGTCAACGCGGGCGGCGACGGCGGTGTGGCCCTCCACGTCCGCTGGTTCGACGCGGCCGGCTGCGGCGGCACGGTCCTGGGCGGCTCGCCGTCTCTCGACTTCGAGCCTCCCGCCAGCCTTTTCGAGCCGAAGAGCCGCGTCCTCGCGTCCCCCGGCACCGCGCTCTCGGCGCTGGTCCTCTTCGTCCTGAGAGCCGACACGCTGAGCGGAATCCCGTTCGTCGTCGACGACGTGGCCTTCGCGAGCGAGCCGTTCGGCGAGATCCTCACTCTCCCGACGGCGACGTCGGCGCCCGGCGCGCTCGGCCAGCGGTTCGCGACGGACCTGTGGGTGCGGAACACGACCGCCGTCGGCCGACGGTTCTCGCTGCGGATCGCGTGCCCCTCCTGCGGTGAGAGCCCGGCGTGGATCGTCCTGAACCTCGGGCCGAGCGAGACGCGCTTCCTCGCGGACGTCGTCTTCGACTTCCTGGGCGGTGGCATCAGCGGTCGCGCGGGCGCCGTCGAGATCGCTTACGACCCCACCGAGGGCGGGCTGGACGTCTTCGCGCGCGTCGCGACCGTGAACGCCGACCGGCCCGGCAACGGCACGGCGATCCCCGCGCGGAAGCGCGGGGAGGCCCGCGCCCACGCGACGTTCATCGGCCTCGCCGGTCTCGGGGGCGACGCGGGCTTCCGCGTGAACGCCGGGGCCTTCAACCCGAACGACCGCGCGGCCGTCGTCACGTTCGTCGTCCGCGACGCT
>JBGQDL010000183.1:0-6986 GCA_041495865.1 Thermoanaerobaculia bacterium
GACGCCCATCGCTTCTCGCGCCGAATCGCGATCTGGGCCGCCCGGAGGGCCGCTGCCGGCCGAAGGCCCTGCTTGAGGACTCCTTCGTAGAAGTGCCTCATCAGCTCGGACGTCGCGCGGTCAGGCACCTGCCAGAGGCTCGCCACGATTCTCGGCGCACCCGCGTACATGAATCCGCGCGAGAGCCCCAGGAGTCCCTCTCCCCGCACGTCCTTGCCGAGCGCGGTCTGACAGGCGGAAAGAACGACGAGGTCCGCCGAAAGCTCGAGCTTGTAGATGTCCCGGGCCTGGAGGAAACCGTCCATCGGCTGCCCGCGCTCGTCGACCAGCGACAACACGACTCCGGACAGCTCGGGGTGGCGGCCGTTCAGGAGACCGTGGGAGGCGAAGTGGACGACGCGTGCACTCGACACCTCCGCGCCCATCGCCACCGCCCGGCTGGCCTGGAAGTCCACGGCGACGAAACTCTCGCCGGGCCCGGCGAGCGCGGCGATCGCCTGAGCCTCGCGCCGGCTGGCGCTGAGACGCTCGAGCCTTTGGAGCCCTGTTTCCTGCATGGAACGGGTGAGAGCGTCGTCGGCCACATTGGGCGCCGAACGGCGCGACGCGCTCCCACCGAGGACGCGGGGATCCCGGCGGTCGAAGACGGGATCAGCCAGCACGGCCACCCGCCACCCCGGCTCGCTCCGGCCGGAGGCCTCCCGCCGCAGGACGGCAAGAGTGGCGGCGGACGGCAGACTCACCACTTCGTGCGTGGCGATCAGCGGAACCTGTGTCGAGCCGCCGCGGGGCGATGGCAGCGCCGCGAACGGGACGTACTGAAGCGCGCCTTCGGCCACGATGGCCAACCGCCTGTCGCCAAGCTGATCTGCCACAGATCCGAGCAGCATCCGGCTCAGGGCGCGCGCCCGCCGGGCCGCCTCCGCCTCGTCGGTGCCGCTCCCGACGCTCCACGCCTGGTAGAGCCGGCGGGCCGCAGCCTCGATGACCGCTCTCCTCGGCAGCTCGTGGCTGGTGAGCGTGTCGCTCGTCGCGGCCCAGACGAAGCTCCGCTCTTCTCCGAGCTCGAACTCGAGGAGCAGGGTGTCGCGGTCGAGGACCTGCTCCCGGATCTCCTTCAAGCTGAGGGACCGCGGATGGGCCAGCGCGGCATAGCGAGGGCTTGCGGCTCTCAAGCGCCCCTGCAGGTCCTCGTATTCGGCAAGGAGCGCATCGAGCGCGCGACGGTTCGAGTCGGACGGCTCCGGGCTCGACGCGGCGGCCAGCCGCCGCTGCTCTTCGCGCCGCCGCGTCTCGAGCTGGGCCTCCAGCGAATGTTCCTTCGCGAGCATGGCCTCGTCGACCCCCTCATGGAGATCGATGTGCGCTTCGGCCAGAAGCTCGATGAGGCTGCGCGCTCTCGCCCGCTCGCTCACATGCAGCGCCTCGGCATCCCACCCCGCGCCCGGCCGCCTTGCGTGAAGGTCCATCAGGATGTCGATGAGCAGGTCATAGCGGTCGCGGGTCGCGGCCGTGAACGACGCCCGCATGCCCACCGCCGGAATGGACTCCCGGACGGATTCCGTGATGCGGAGCGCTTCCTCCACCCGGTCCCGGGCGGCGTCGAGGTCGCCTTGCGCCCGCTCCCCGCGAGCCAAGTCCTCGAGTGCGATGGCTTCAAGAAAGCGCGCCTCGGTGGCCTGCACCAGCGGGAGGGCCTGCCGGAGGAGCTTCAGGCCCTCCGCCGTCTCGCCCATTTCGAGATGGGCTCGACCGATGTTGCCCAGGACCATGGCCTCGCCGCGCCGGTCCTGGCTTGCGCGAAACAGCTCCAGAGCGAGCTGGAAGTCCGGAAGCGCGCGCCGAGGTGTGTGGACGGCGAGGCGGGCGAGCCCCATCTGGTTTAGCGTGAACGCCTCGAAGAACTTGTCGCCGACCTCCTGCAGGACGGCCCGCGCGAGGCCGTACTGTCGCAGTGCCGCAGTCGCCTCGCCTCTTCTGAGGAGGATGTTTCCAATTTCGTACTGCGTGACCCCCTCCTCGCGGCGATTCCCCCCGGCCCGGAAGGAGGCCAGCGCGCCGCGGAAGTCCGCGAGCGCGCGGTCCGTCTCGCCCAGGGCCACGCGATCGGCGGCGCGGTTCTTGAGGTAGATCGCCTCGTTGAACCGGCCACCGGCGGCGCGAGCCAGCTCCAGTGCCTCCGTGAACAGGGCGATGGCTTCCGGGAGCTGTCCGAGGCTGCCACGAGCGACCGCGATGTTGTTCAACGTCTCCGCCTGACCGCGGAAATTGCCATCGGCGCGCCGGAGCGCCAGCGCCTGCTCGAGGTACTCGAGGCCGAGCTTCTGGTGGCCCATGTCCGAGTGGGTGCAGCCGACCTGGTCGAGGGCGGCCGCCTCGCCGTGCCGGTCGCCCTCCGTCCGCCACAGCGTCAGCGCCTGCTCGGCGCGCTCCAGGGCCGGGCGCATGTCGCCCTGCCAGGCCAGAGCGTCGCTCATCCGGGCCAGGGTGGCGGCTTCCTCACGGCGGTCGCCCACTTCATGCCACGCGGCGAGCGCCTTGTCGTAGCGTTCCATGGCCTCCTTCGACGATTCGGCCGACCCGCGCGCCAGGAGGTGATCGGCCTCGCCTCGGAGGCGTTCGGCGACGATGCGCTTGTCGTCGTCCGAGGTGGCAGGGCGCAGTTTCTCGACGACGAGCGTGTAGCTCCCCGATGCCGACTTCCGACTTCGCAGCCGGATCTCGACGCGATGCGTTCCGCTCCGAGAGACCACCGTCGAGAGCGAGAGCGGCTCCGCCCGGTCAGCCGCGTTGTCGACTTTCGCCAGCACCGCGCCCTCGCTCGAACGGATCCGGACCGTGGCGTCGAGGTGGTTCTGCTCCACGACGACGCGGAAGAACTGCCCGGAAAGCATCGGCATTTGGTACTCGTGGACCTCGCCGGGAGAGAGCAACCGCTCGGCGCTGGCGCCGGGCTCGAGCATCCGCGGCCCTGTTTCCGCTGCCCGGGCCAAGGAGGCAACAAGCGGGCTCAGTATCAGCAATCGGCAGAGGAGGCGCGCGAAACCTGACATCGCCGCGGCGCCACTCTAGCGCCAGTCCCCCTGCAGTGTGAACGCGGCCCAGTAGTACGGCGACGCCCATCGCTTCTCGAGCCGAATCGCGATCTGGGCCGCCCGGAGGGCCGCCGCCGGCCGAAGGCCCTGCTTGAGGACTCCTTCATAGAAGTGCTTCATCAGCTCGGACGTCGCGCGGTCGGGCACCTGCCAGAGGCTCGCCACGATCCTCGGCGCACCCGCGTACATGAACCCGCGAGAGAGCCCCAGAAGTCCCTCGCCCCGCACGTCCTTGCCGAGCGCCGTCTGGCAGGCGGATAGAACCACGAGATCCGCCGAGAGCTTGAGCTTGTAAATGTCCCGGGTCCGGAGAAAGCCGTTCTCCGGCTGCCCGCGCGCGTCCACCAGCGACAGCACGATTCCGGACAGCTCCGGATGGCGGCTGTTCAGAAGACCGTGGGAGGCGAAGTGGACGACACGCGCACTCGACACCTCCGCGCCCATCGCCGTCGCCCGGCTGGCCTCGAAGTCCAGGGCGACGAAGCTGTTTCCGGTCCCGGCGAGCGCGAAAATCGCCTGAGCCTCGCGCCGGCTGGCGCCGAGACGCTCGAGGCTCGACAGCCCGGATTCTTTCGCCGACCGGACGAGCTCGGCGGGCGGTCCGGGTACTCGGCTTCCTCGTCGCATCGGGTCTCCCGTCCGCCGGACCCGCGGATCGTCCGCGCTGAAGACGGGATCTGCGAGAACAGCGGCGACACGGGACGGCGGCTTTCTCTCGGTGGCCCCTAGGCGCAGGGCCGTCAGAGTGGAGGCCGAGGGGAGCGTGACGATCTCGTGGTCGTCGATCAACAGCCGCTGACGCCCTCGGGAGGCACCCGGAATCGGCAGCGCTCCGAACGGCAGGTATTGGAGAGCGCCATCGGCCACGATCACGAGCCGCTTCGTGCCGATCTCGCCGGCGACCGGAACGAGCAGCATCCGGGCCAACCGTTCGGCCTGCGGGCTCCGCGCCCCGCCGGGCTGGCCGTCGGCCGCGCTCCAGACGCGCTGAAGGTCGCGCGCGGCCGCTTCGATCGCCGAGCGCTCCGGGAGGACATGCGCCGTCACGGAGATCGGCGTCACGGCCCAGACGAAGCTGTGGTCGTCAGCGAGCGAGTACTCGAGAAGCAGCGTGTCCTCGTCCAAGAGTCCCTGTATACCGGCACGGGTCAGCGGGGAGAGCTCGCGCTCGAGGAGCTTCGGGTCGACTCCCTCGCGGAGATCGGTGCGGGCCTCGGCGAGAAGCTCGAGAAGTCCCCGGGCGCGCGCCCGCTCGCTCGTTTGAAGGGCTTCGGCGGCCAGGCCCGCGCCAGGCTCCCGCTCGTGCATCTGCATCAGGATGCCGATGAGAAGGTCGTACCGGCTCCTGACCTTCGCCGAGTACGAGATCCGCAGGTCGGGCCCGGCCACGCGGGCCCGCACGGACTCGGCAACCTGCAATGCCTGCTCGGCGAGCGCCCGCGCCTCCCCGAGATTCCCCGACTTCTTTTCGACCCGGGCCAGATCCGCCAGGGTCTCGGCCTCTTCGGCGCGATTGCCGGTTGGCCGGACCAGGACCAGAGCGTTCCGCAGGGTCTCCCGGGCCGCCGCCGCCTCGCCGAGGGCAAGCTGAATCTCCCCGATGTTGTCCAGCGCAATGACCTGCTGGAACTGGTTCTCGACGCTCCGGCTCAGCTCCAGCGATTGGCGGTAGAACCGGAGCGCCGTGCTCTTCTGCCCCTTGTCTTCGAACACCCAACCCATTTCGTTGAGCGTGATGGCCTCGCCGCGGCGATCTCCGATTCGCCGGCGGATGGCGAGGGCGCGCTCGAGGTACCGCAACGCCGTCGCATAGTGCTTGAGGTCGACGTGGACGCGGCCGATCATGTCGAGCGTGACGGCCTCGCTCTTGGGCAAGCCGGTCTTGAGAGGAAGCGCGCGTTTGAAATAGTCGAGCGCCTTTTCGTCCTCGCCGAGATAACCGTAGACGAACCCGATGTTGTGCAGGAGCTGGGCCTCGAGGAGGACGTTTCCGAGCTTCCGGGCGATCGGCATGGCCTTCCGATAGTGGTCGAGGGCGAGCTGAGGTTCGCTCAGATCCATGAAAAGAACACCGAGATCGCCGAGTGCCGTCGCCTCGCCCCGGAGGTCTCCTACGGACCGGAAGATTGGAAGGGCGAGGTTGGCGTGATCGACGGCGCTCTTGAGGTCGCCCATGGACCAGAGTACCTCGGCGATTCGGACCTGTCCGGTCGCCTCGGCAGTCGGCATACCCGCTTCGTGCGATAACGAAGCAGCCTTCTCGTAGACCAGGACGCCTTCGCGTAGGGCGGCCTCCGAGCCGTCTGCCCTCAGGCGCTCGCCGTCGGCGTAGGCCTTCTCGGCCAAGATCCGCTTCTCGTCGCCGGGAGCAGCCGCGCGTGCGGGATCGAGGCGTATTACATAGGAGCCCTTCGCGGGTGCTTTGCCGCCCAGGACCACTTCCAGTCGATACGTCCCGCCTTCCGGAACGACGAAGGAGAGCGGGAGCGGCTCGTCATCGGGAGCCGGGTTTCCGACTTCCGCCACGGTCCTGCCGCCCGGTGCGACGAGCCGCACGGTCAGGTCGAGGTTGTCCTGTTCCACGGCGAGATGGGCGAACATCCCCGCGACGAGCGCGATCTCGTACGCGTGCGTCTCGCCCGGCGCGAGCAGGCGCTCCACGCGGACGCCCGGCTCGAGGTTGCGTGGCCCTTGCGCCGACAGGATCGGAGCTCCGGCCAGCCAGGCGAGTGTCAGGGCCCGTCCAAATGCTCCCGCGGCCTGTACCATCGCCATCGCACCTTCCTCCCTGGGTCGCGTCTGATGTACGGGTCCGGGCGAGAGCCGCGGAAAAATCGAGTCTACAGCCGTCCGCATGAGCGGCCGTGCCGCCCAATCACTCGTCGAGCGGGAACCCGGCGGTCAGCTTCCGGACCTTCCCGTGGCTGCGCGCCTGGATCGCCGTGCCGTCGACCCCGATGCTTCCATCTCTGACCATGGTCATTGACCATGGTACGATCTCGCCGTGTCCGCTGAGCCGACCCTCGCGATCTCCCGATTCAAGGCCACCTGCCTCGCCGTCCTCGAGGAAGTGCGGCGCACGGGCCGGCCCGTCACCGTCACGCGCTTCGGAAAGCCAGTGGCGCGGGTGGTGCCGCCCGAGCCGGCCAAAAGGAAACGCCGCCTCGGGGCTTACAAGGGGCGCGCCGAGATCGTTGGGGACATCATGTCGCCGGTACTTCCGCCGGAGGCCTGGGAAGTGCTGAGGAAGTGAGGCTGCTCCTCGACACGCACATCTGGATCTGGAGCCTGCTCACGCCCCACAAGCTCGGGCGCCGCGTCGCGCGGGAGCTCGCTGCCCTTCGAAATGAGATCTGGCTCTCCCCGGTCTCCGTCTGGGAGGCTCTCCTCTTGGCGGAGAACGGACACATCAGGATCCCGGAAGGTCTACACCGCTTCTTCGAGGCCGCGGTCTCGGAGCGGGGCTATCAGCAGGCTGTGTTCACGCACGAAGTCGCCTTCGAGAGCCGCCGGCTCGCGCTCTCGACTGAGGATCCGGCGGATCGTTTCCTCGCCGCGACCGCGAAGGTCTACGACCTCACCCTCGTCACCGCCGACGAGCGGCTGCTCGCGCTCCGCGAGATCAACGTCCTGTCGAACCGATCGCGCTAGTAGAGCGGGAACGCCGCCGTCAGGTTCCGGACCTTCTCCTTGACGCGCGCCTGGATGGCGACGTCCTCCGGCGCGTCGAGCACCTCGCCGATCCAGCCGGCGATGGTCTTCATCTCGGCCTCGCCCATGCCGCGCGTCGTGACGGCCGGCGTCCCGATGCGGAGGCCCGACGTGACGAGAGGCGGATTCGGGTCGAAGGGAATCGTGTTCTTGTTCACGGTGATCCCCGCGGCGTCGAGC
>JBGQDL010000184.1:0-6979 GCA_041495865.1 Thermoanaerobaculia bacterium
CGCGCGGCTCGAGATGAGCTTCAGGCTTCCCCGCGACCGGTCCAGCAAGATGGACCGGTCCGGCAGGATCGTGACGGGCGAAGTGATCGTCGTCCGGCGCGCCCCGGGGGAGCGCTCCGGCTTCGGCGCCCGTTTCTTCCAGCTTTCCGAGAACGCGCGCAGGCTCATCGACGGATACCTCGCGTCGCGCACCATGCGGGCCGGAAAAAAGTCGGTCTAGCGGGCCGACAGATCGAGGAGGCGGATCCCCGCGCGGTCGGCGTAGTCGTGGATGCGCGGCTCGCGGTAGAACTCGCCGAAGTACACGGCGACGAGCCCCGCGTTCGCGATGAGCTTGAAACAGCTCCAACAGGGCGAGGCCGTGGTGTAGATCTCGCCGCCCTCGATGCGGACGCCGTTCATCGCCGCCTGGAGGATCGCGTTCGCCTCGGCATGAACCGTCGCGATGCAGTGGCCGTCCTCCATCAGGCAGCCCACCTCGTCACAGTGCGGGAGGCCCCGGAGCGAGCCGTTGTAGCCCGTGGAGAGGAGCCTTTTGTCCCGCACGACCACCGCGCCGACGTGCTTGCGCGGACACGTGGCCCGACTCGCCACCTCTTCGGCGATGTTCATGAAGTAGCGATGCCAGTCGACGCGTTCGGCCACGGGGCCGGAATGATACAGACCTGCCGCGCCCGGGGGCGAGCTACCAGCCGACCGGCTTGCCCTTGTTCTGCTCGTCGAGCCACTTCTGGAGCGGAGCGAAGTAGTCGCGGATGGCGGTCGCGTCCATCTGCTTCTGCCCCGTCAGTGTGGCGAGGGCCTCGGGCCAGGGGCGGCTCGCGCCCAACGACAGCATTGCGTTCAGCCGGCTTCCGGCCTCCTTGTTGCCGTAGATCGAGCAGCGGTTGAGCGGGCCCTTGCAGCCGGCGATCCCGGCCAGAGCGCGGTGAAATTGGAACTGGAGGATGTCCGCCAGAAAATACCGCATGTAGGGAACGTTGCCGGCCACGTGAAACTTCGCGCCGGGGTCGAAATCCTGCTCGTTCCGCGCCACGGGCGGCGCGATCCCCTGGTATTTCTTCCGGAGCTCCCACCATGCCTCGTTGTATTTCTCCTTCGGGATCTGGCCCGAGAACACCTTCCATCGCCACTGGTCGATCACGAGCCCGAACGGGAGGAAGGCGATCTTCTCCAGCGCCTTGTCGAGGAGCAGGCCGATGTCCTTCGACGTGTCCGGCGCCCCGGCGAGGAGCCCGAGCTTCACGAGGTATTCCGGAGTCACCGAGAGCGCGATCGTGTCGCCGACGGCCTCGTGGAAACCGTCGTCGGCGCTGTCGCGGAAAAGGGTGGGCTGCTCGTTGTACGCGCGCTGGTAGAAGTTGTGGCCCAGCTCGTGGTGGATCGTGCTGAAGTCCTCGGCGGTGATGTCGATGCACATCTTGATGCGCAGGTCGTTCGCGAAGTCCACGTTCCACGCGCTCGCGTGGCACACGACCTCGCGGTCACGGGGCTTCAGGAAAAGGGACCGCTTCCAGAACGTTCCGGGCAATGGCGCGAAGCCCAGCGACGTGAAAAACGCCTCGCCGTACCTGACCATCTGCTGGTCGTCCGTCTTGCGGCTCTTCAGGATCTGCGTCAGGTCGTAACCGGGATCCGCGCCCGCCGGCGCCACGAGAGGGTAGATGTTCCCCCATTCCTGCGCCCACATGTTGCCGAGGAGATGCGCGGGGATGGGCCCGTCGAGAGGCACGCGGTCGCCGTATTTCTCGCGGAGCCTGGTTCGCACGTAGGCGTGGAGCGAAATGTAGAGCGGCTTCACCTGTTCCCACAGGCGGTCCAGCTCCTTCTCGAACGCATCCGGCGGCATGTCGTATTTCGAGCGCCACATCGCGCCGTTGTCGGCGAAACCCAGCTCCTTTGCGCCCTTGTTCGCCAGCGCCACGTACGTGACGAAGTCCTTTCTCATGGGCCGCGAGATGGCGTGCCATCCCGTCCAGGCGTCGAGCAGCTCGTCGTAGCTGCGGCTCGTGGCCAGGATCTTCGAGAGATCCTCGAGGTCGCGGCACTGCTCCTTCCCGCCCGCCCCCGGCCGGCAGTCCTTGCCCTTGCCGTACAGGCCTTCCATCGACGACGCGATGCGCGTGAGCTGCTCGCTTTCCACCGGGTCCGACGGCGTCGCGAGCGTGAGGGAGTTCTTCAGGAGCTTGAACTTGCGAGCGAGCTCTTCCGGCAACGCGAGCTCGTCGAACCGCACGGCCTGCTTGGCCAGTTCGACTCCCGCGTTGATCGCGCGCTCGTCGGCCTTCGCGGCGAGAAGCTCGGTGTCCTCGGTGATGAAGTTGAGCTTCACCCAGTCGGCACGCCCCGCTTCGACGAAGAGCTCAAGGAGGCGCTTTTCGGCGTTCTTCAGGAACGCCTCCGCTTCGGCCACGGTCGGCGGCGCTTCGGCGGCGGCTGAAAAGGAGAAGCAGAGGACGGCCAGGGCGAGCGCGCGGCGGTCGAGCATGCGCCCATGCTAGCAATGGAGGACTAGCGAAAGTAGCTCGCATCCTTCGGGCCCTCGACCTTCACGTACACCTCGACGAGAACGTCGCCGCCCGGCCCGGTCCACAGTCTTCCCCTGAGAAGCGGCTCGTCCGATCCCGGCGCGGGCTTCTCGAGGTAGAAGCCCGCTTTCGACTGCCCCACCGTGACGACGCGGGTGCCCTTCACCCTCCACCCGTTCTTCAGCCGCAACCCGACGAGGGCGGGGTGTATGGACTTCGTACCCAGCGCGCCCGGGCAGTGCAAGGAGAAGAGCATGCCACCTGACCGGGCGACGCCCGTCGTGGCACGGCAGCCGGCGGAGCTGTCCGCGAGCGTCGGCTCGGGGAACGACGCGCCCCCCTGCTGCGCCTCCTGCCAGACGATCTCCCGCTCCTCGAGCGCGGGCGGCCGTGTGCCATGAGAGGTCCCGGACCCGATCCCCGCGAGAAACAGAGCTAAGAGAGACCAACTCACGGCCCTTGTCCGGCCGCCGGTTCGAGAGAAGCTACGGGCTTTCATGCGATCGCGTCCGACCCCAGACGCGCAGGCCCCGGCCCTTCGGGGTCATCCGGCGGGTAGAATGAAAAACCAAACCGGGAAAAGGTGTCGACCTCCTCGTCCTCCGACGTGACGCTGCTGCTCCAGGAATGGAGTGGGGGCGATTCGTCCGCCGCGGACCGGCTGCTGCCCGTCCTCTACGACGAGCTGCATCGCATCGCGGCGGGGGCGCTCCGCGGGGAGCGCCGCGGGCATACCTTGCAACCCACCGCGCTCGTGAACGAGGCCTGGATGAAGCTGGCGGATCAGAACGCTCCCTGGAAGAACCGGGCGCACTTTCTCGGCGTGGCAGCGCAGGCGATGCGGCGCATTCTCGTGGATCACGCGCGCAGGAAGTCCGCGCAGAAGAGGGGCGGTGACGCTCTGCGCGTCACCCTTGCGGACGTCGCGGCAACGGAGAGCAACGAGGTCGACCTCGTTCGCCTTGACGACGCCCTCGAGAAGCTCGCGGCGCTGGACGAGCGGCAGGCGAAGATGGTCACCATGCGCTTCTTTGCGGGCCTCACGGTGGACGAAACGGCCGAGGCGCTCGGAGTCTCGGAAAAGACCGTGAAGCGGGACTGGGCGGCCGCGAAGGCCTGGCTCCACCGCGAGCTCGGGGGCGGGCGGTGACTCCGGAGCGCTGGCGCGAGATCCAGCTGGTCTTCCACGAGGCGCTCGAGCGTCCGCGCGCCGAGCGCGCGGGGTTCCTTGCGGCCGCGGCGGCCGGGGACGCGGAGCTCGAGACCGAGGTCGCGTCCCTTCTCGCGTCGGCCGATGGGGACGAAGGATTCCTCGAGACGCCGGCCCGGCCGCCCGAGGAGGCGCCGCGCTCGCGGATCGGCCCGTACGACGTCGTGCGCGAGATCGGCCACGGCGGCATGGGCACGGTGTTTCTCGCGATGCGGGCCGACGAGCAGTTCCGGAAGCGCGTCGCGATCAAGGTCGTGCGGCGCGGGATGGACACCAAAGCCGTGCTCCGGCGCTTCCGCCAGGAGCGCCAGATCCTCGCGGGCCTCGAGCACCCGAACATCGCACGCCTCCTCGACGGCGGGAACACCGAGGACTCTCTCCCCTACCTCGTCATGGAGTACGTCGAGGGCGAGCCCGTCACGACGTGGTGCGTAAGCCGCGGGCTCGGCGCGCGAGAGAAAGTCGCCCTGTTTCGGACGATCTGCGCCGCCGTCCACTTTGCGCACCAGAATCTCGTCGTGCACCGGGATCTCAAACCCGGAAACATCCTCGTGGCCGAAGGCGGCGCGCCGAAGCTCCTCGACTTCGGCGTCGCCAAGCTCCTCAACCCGGAGGTCTCCGGCCAGACGCTCGACCTCACGGGCGCGAGCCTGCGGGTGTTCACGCCCGAGTACGCGAGCCCCGAACAGATCCGCGGCGAGCGCATCACGACCGCGACCGACGTCTACGCGCTCGGCGTCCTGCTGCACGAGATCCTGACGGGCCGCCGGCCCGGCGCCGAGCCCGGGCGGACGAAACGGACGCTTCCGGCCGATCTCGACACGATCGTCGGAAAGGCGACGCGCCCCGAGCCGGCGCGGCGTTACGCGTCCGCCGAACAGCTCTCGGAAGACCTGCGGCGCTATCTCGAGGGGCTCCCCGTGAAGGCGCGCCGGGATACCTTCTCCTACCGCGCGGGACGATTCTTCGGGCGTCACAAGGCGAGTACCGCCGCCGCCGCGCTCGTCGTTCTCTCGCTCGTGGGCGGAATCCTCGCGACCGCGCGCCAGGCCCGGATCGCGCGCGCCGAGCGCGAGCGCGCCGACCGCCGGCTCGAGGACGTGCGGAAGCTCGCCGGCTCGTTCCTGTTCGAGTTCCACGACGCGATCGCGACGCTTCCCGGCTCGACGCCCGCGCGCGAGCTCGTCGTGCGGCGAGCCCTCGAGTACCTGGGGACCCTCGCGAAGGAAGCCTCCGGCGACCCTGCCGCCGAGCGCGACCTCGCCGATGCCTACGAGAGGCTCGCCGAGGTGGAGGGAGGCGGGAGCGGGCCGAACCTCGGCGACACGAAGGGCGCGATCACGAGCCTGCGCACGGCCCTCGCGATCCGCGAGGCCCTCACCGCGCGGCCCGAAGCCGGAGCGCGGGAACGCGAGAGCCTCGCCGTGTCGCACGGGATCCTGAGCAAGCTCCTCTTGAAATCGTGGGAGCTGGAACCCGCGCGAGAGGAGGGTCGCAAGGCCGTCGCCCTCCTCGAGGAGATCGCCCGGACGGACTCTTCGGCGCGCGTCACGCTGCGGCTCGGAGGCACGTACCACAACCTCGGCCTCCTCGAAGACCTCCTCGGGCAGCGCCAGGACGCTCTCGCGACGCTCGGGAAGTCCACGGCGGCGTACGCGGCCGCCGCGGCGGCAAAGCCGGGGAACGTGGACGCGCGCCGCGGGCTCGCCCTCGCGACGTACGAGCGGGCCTCGGTCTACAACCACTCGGGCGATCTGCCGGCGGCCCGCGCCGAGGCGGAAAAGGCGGTTGCCGTCTACGAGTCGCTCCTCGCGAACGACCCCGGAAACGGGCGCTTCAAGATGGACCTCGCGATGGCGCTGCACGACCTCGCCGAGTTCGCCAGCGGCCTCAAGAACGTCCCGGAGGCTCTCGTCCGACACCGGCGCGCGCTGGGACTCGTGGAGGAGCTCGCGGCCGCCGACCCGCGGGACGCCCGCGCCCGGGTCGCGGTCGCCTACTGCGCGAATGGCCTCGGCGAGAGTCTCTCGATGAGCGGCGACTCCGCGGGCGCCGTCGCGCTCCACGCCCGCGCCGCGCGTCTGTCGGAAGCCGTCCTCGCCGCGGACCCCGCGAACGCGTACGCCCGCCGAAACCTCGCGAGGGCGGGAACTGGCGGGCGACGCCCTCTCGCTCCTCCCCGGGCCGCCGACCCCGTCGGCTCTCGCCGAGGCGCGCGGCTGGTACGCCCGCGCCCTGGACGTCTGGCAGGCGATGGCCCGCGACCACAAGCTCCAGGGAGACGATGCCGCGGCCCCCGAGCGCATCCGGAAAGCCATGGCGCGCTGCGGTGATCCGGCGCCGGGCGGAAATCCAAGACAGGCTTCGACTCAGTAAGATCCGCCGAATGGACGAACGCCGCGTCGTCGTGACGGGCCTCGGGGCCGTGACCTCGCTCGGGAACGACCTCGCCTCGACCTGGGAAGGCCTCGTCTCCGGCCGTTCGGGCATCGGTCCGATCACGCTCTTCGACGCGTCGGGATTCCGCACGAAGCTCGCGGCCGAGGTCAAGGAGCTGCCCTCGGGACTCGAACCGGCCCTGAGACGCCGCCTCTCGCGCACGGACATCATCGGCCTCACGGCGGCGGCCGAAGCCCTCGCCGATGCGGCGCTCGACCTCGATCGAGAAGATCCTTCGCGCATCGGCGTCGTCCTCGGCGGGGGCGTGTCGGGCCTCCTCGACAGCGAGAACTACTTCCGCGACCTCCTCGCGAAGGGGCCGCGCCACGCGCGCCCGACGAAGGTCCTCAACCACCCGCCGGACCAGACGACCGACCGGATCGCGGAGCGCTGGGGCTTCCTCGGCCCGCGCTCCACGATCACGACCGCGTGCTCGTCCTCGGCCACGTCCCTCGGCTACGCCGCCGACCTCATCCGCCACGGCTTCTGCGACGTCGTCGTGACCGGCGGTGCCGACACGTTCGCGCGGCTCACGCACGGGGGCTTCAACGCGCTGCGCTCGGTCGATCCCGAGCCCTGCCGCCCGTTCGACCGCCGCCGCAAAGGGCTTTCGATCGGCGAGGCCGCCGGACTTCTCGTCTTCGAGGACGAGGAGCACGCGCGGCGCCGGGGAGCGCGCGTCCGGGCCCGCTTCCTCGGCTACGGCGTGACGTCCGACGCGCACCACATGACGCAGCCCGAGCCCACCGGCGAGGCGGGCGCGCGCACGATCGCCGCGTGCCTCCTCGCGTCCGGCCTGAAC
>JBGQDL010000185.1:0-6944 GCA_041495865.1 Thermoanaerobaculia bacterium
CCGACCCTTCGGCCCAAAGCGCGCGCCTTGCGGGCGAGGGCGGCGGTGAGCGTCGACTTGCCCGCTCCCGGCGAGCCGGTCAGGCCCGTCACCCGGGCGCGGCCGGTCCGCGGAAAGAGTCGCGACAGAAGATCCGGAAAGCGCGGATCGGCGCCCTCGGCCCACGTGATCGCGCGCGCCACCCGCGGCACGCTCCCCGCGAGAACGCCCTCCGCGAGCTCTTCGACGGCCTTCTGAACCGGCATCTTGCGAAGTGTAGTCGACCGCCGGGCCTAGAATGCCCGCCCATGGAGTCGGAAACGGCCGCCCTCGTTCCGGTCCTCTCGGAGATCGCCCGCGTCGCGAGCGAGACTCTCGATCTCGACGTCGTCTTCCAGCGCATCGCCGCGGCGGCCTCCCGCGTCCTGGCCTTCGACGCCATGACCGTGACGTACAACCGCGGGGACGAGGGCTTCTCGCTCTACACGATCGCCGGTCCGACTCTCAACGACGAGGAGCGCCGCGCGTACGCGCGCCGGATCCCGCGGGAGGACTACTCCCCCGCCCTCTGGAGCTTCCTCACGCGCGGCGGCCGCACGGACGACCTCTTCTCCATCCTCGATCCGTCTTTTCAGCGCGATCGCAGCCTCAAGGACGCCAAGATCCGGTCGATTCTCCGCGTGCCGTTCGCCGGCAGCTCGCGTGGCGGCTACCTTTCCCTCCTGAGTCTGAAGCCGGCGGCGTACACCGCCGAGCACGAGGAGCTGTTCCGGCCGATCGCCGACGTCGTCGCGATGGCGTTCGAGCACGAGCGCCTCGCGGCCGACGAGAAGGAGAGGCGGCGAAGGTACGAGGGGCTGCAGGCCCTCGCGCCCGCGCTCGCGAAGGCGCTCGACGTGCGCGACGTGTTCGAGCGGATCTCGGAGATCGCCCGGCCCGTGATCCCGCACGACCGGATGGCCCTGGGCCTCCTCAACGAGGCTCGCGACGCCGTCCGCGTGTACGCGGTTTCCGGCGGGAGCTTTCCCGGACTCCCCGAGACGATCCAGCTCTCCGAGGCCGAGCGTTCCAAGGAGCACTGGACCGTCGAGATCGTCCGCGACACGTCCGTCGAGCTCGACCCCAGGACGGACAAGTGCCGCCAGCTCCTGGCCGACGGCATCCGCTCTCTCCTCCGGGTTCCGATCTTCTTCGAGGGAATGTGGCAGTTCGCGGGCGGCCTGCTCTTCCTCTCGCGTTCGCCGAATACCTACGGTGAAGGCGACATCCCATTCGCCCAGCACGTGGCCGACCAGGTCTCGCTCGCGCTCTCGCACCAGCGCCTCGCCGAGGAGGCGCGCCGCGCGGCCGAGGCCCGGGCGGAGGCCGAGAAGCTCGGGAGGCGTGTCGCCGCGCTTTCCGAAGAGCTTGCGTCACGCGGCGGATTCGGGATCATCGTGGGGACTTCGAAGGGCTGGAGCGACGTCCTCGTCCAGGCCGCGAAGGTCGCGCCCACGGAGACGACCGTCCTTCTGACCGGCGAGTCAGGCACCGGCAAAGAGATCGTCGCGCGCGCCATCCACCGCGCGTCGGCGCGCGCGGCCGGCCCCTTCGTCGCGCTCAATGCCGCGGCGCTGCCGGACCAGCTCCTCGAGTCGGAGCTGTTCGGCTACGAGAAGGGCGCGTTCACGGGCGCGACGGGCACGAAGCCGGGCCGTCTCGAGCAGGCAGCCGGCGGCACGCTGTTCCTCGATGAGGCGGGCGAGATGAGCCCGGCCGTGCAAGCGAAGCTCCTGCGCGTCCTCGAGGAGCGGGAGTTTCAGCGGCTAGGTGGGACGAAGGTGCTCAAGACGGACACGCGGGTCGTTGCGGCCACGAACCGCGACCTCGCCCGCGCGATCGAGAAAGGCGAGTTCCGAGAGGACCTTTTCTACAGGCTCTCGGTCTTCGGCATTCACATTCCGCCCCTGCGCGAGCGCCCCGAGGACATCCTGCCGCTCACGGAGATGTTTCTCGCCGAGCTGGGTCCCGCGGTCGGCCGGCCCGTGCCAGGGGTCTCGCGCGAGGCGAAGGATCTGCTCCTTTCCTACCCGTGGCCCGGCAACGTGCGGGAGCTCCGAAACGCGCTCGAGCGCGCCGCGATCCTGTCGGAGGGCGGCCTCATCACGGCCGCCCACCTCCCGATCTCGGTCACGCGCCAGGATTTTCCAACGGGCCGCGCCACCGTGCCCGCCTCGGCCGCCGGCGCTGCGTTCCTGCCGGCCGAAGGTGTCGACCTGGAATCGCTCGAGCGCGACTACGTGAAGGAGGCGCTGAAGAAGGCGCGGTTCAACAAGAGCAAGGCGGCGAAGCTCCTCGGCCTCACGCGCGCCCAGCTCTACTCGCGCATCGAGAAGTACGGGCTGGAGGGGGCGTCTTCGGCGGATTAGGACTAGGGCCTGATCCCCAAGGAGAAGTACCCCACGTTCCGGTTCTCGAGCGGAGCATCGAAGATGCGCGAGATTCCGAGGAGGAGTTCCGCGCGCCCGCCGCGCTGAAGCGGGAAGTCCTCGAGGGCGATGCGCAGGTCGACTCCCGCCACGCGGATCGAGCTCCCGAGAGTCCGCTGCGTGGAAGCGTGAAGGACGAGCGGGCCGGCCGGAGCCCACTCCACGCGGCGCGCCTCCAGGCGGTCGCCGGCGGACACGGCTGAAGGAAGCGCGGGCTCCGCCGACAGGAACAGCCGGTCGCTTTCCGGCGAGAAGGTCCCGGGCGCCGAGCCGACCGTGAAGAGATCGAAGCGCGACGGCGTTCCGAAGGTCCAGCCCTCTTCCGCGAAAGCCGACAGCCGGCCGATCGGAGTCCGGGCTGCGAGCTCGAGCCCCGTGCGGAGAAGTTCCCATCTCGACGGGCCCGATCGTCCGGCGGCGCCTGAGAAGGTCACAGCCGCAGATCCGCCCCAGGTCTCGCCGCGCTTTCCGTACCGCGCCTCGCCCTCGAAATGGCCGAACCAGCGCGAGAAGCCGTCGCCCGGCTTCGGATTCGTTCTCTCGAGGAGGAGCCCGCCCGAGAGCGCTGTGGCGCCGTGATCGATGAGACGCTTCCTCTCGAAGACGGCCTCGACGCCAAACCGGTCCCGGTCTCTCTCCGGCCGTGCCTCGCGGACTTGTGACCCGGGGCGTTCCACGAGCGCGTAGCCCCGCGCGACGACGTCGGCGAAAGAGAAGTCGCGCCCCCTGACCGCCGCGGCTCCGCCCGACGTGCCGCCTTTCCACCCCCAGCCGCCGCCGACCGTGCCTTCCAGCCGGCCCACGGCGTCACCGCCTCCGGCGAGGAGGCCGACTTCGGAACCCGAGGGCAGGAAGCGCGCCGGCGAGTCGAGGCCCCATGTCAACGAGCGAAGCGTTTCGTAGGCGTGCTCGGGCGGCCGCGCGCCCGCCTGAAAGACCTGCGGACGGACCTTCGGACGCTCGAGCACGTGCGCCGGGAAACCTCCGTCCGGCACCGCGTCGAGCGCGAGGCGCCGAAGGTCGAAGCCCTTCGGCGTGAGCGAGACGAAGAACACCGCCGAGCCGTCGGGCGTCGGAGCCGGATCGAGGACGGCACCGAAGACGCGCGTCAGCCGGCGCGTCGGGATCGCGGAAGAAATCGGGATCTCCTCGAGGTTCCACGTCCCGTCGCGGTCCGTGGCGACGAGGACTCTCCTCCCCGAGCCCGTCCAGGACGGGGCTCCCGCGGGCTGCGCCGTTCCGGTGTCGAGGATGCGCGCTTCGCCTGACGGGAGCTCCACGAGGACGAGCTGCCATACGCCGTCGTGGTGGCGCAAGGCGGCGAGGCGCCCGCCTTCCGGCGAGACGCGCGGCGCGTCCCAGATGTCGAACGGGCCCTCTTGAAGGCCCCGCACCTCCAGCGGCTTCGTCTCGCCCGAGGCGAGATCGATCGTCGCGAGCGACGTCTTCCCGAATCGGCGTCTCACCGCGACGGCTCTTTCGCCCGAGGGAAACGGATCCGCGAAGCGAACGTCCTGAAAGCGCGTCACGCGGCTCACGGCTCCTGTCTCCGCTTCCCAGAGCCAGAGATCGTCGTGGAGGACGCCGAAGGGATCGGCTGCCTTCCGCGAGAAGAGGACGCGTTTGCCGTCCGGAAGGAAGCGCGGGTCCACGGCGGAGGCGCCGTCGAACGGCGGAAGGCGCCGCCAGCACTTCCGGGGAGCCGGGACGACGGGTCTGTCGCGCGGTTCCTCGGGATCCTCGAGGCGCTTCTTCTCCCTCTCTTCGAGCCTTCGCCGCGCTTCCTTCTCCTCGGCCGTCGTCTCCAGCGTGAAGACGAGAAGCTCGGCCGGCTTCTTCGGCGGGCGCCGCTCGAGGAGGAGCCGTTTGCCGTCGGGCGAGACCTGCGGCGCGCGCGCCGCGCCATTGAATCGCTGCCACGCCTCGCCCTCGACGACTCCCTCTTTCCCGAGCGCTTTTTCCTCTTCGAGAGCGTTCGCCGTTACTTCCGCGGTGAACCTCGCGTAGAGCTCGGGCGCGGAGCGGCCGAACGTCTTCTCGAAAGCGCGGGCGAACGAGATCCCGCCTCGCCGCGTCGCGGACTTCCAGAGATTCGTGAGGGAGCCCTCGCCCTCGCGCGTCTCGAGCCATTCCAGGAACGCCGAGCCCACGAGATACGCGTAGCTGCCGCCGATCCATCCGCCGTTCGTGCCCATCCCCGCATACGAGGGAAGACGTCCCTCGGCGGCCCAGGCGCGAAGGAGCGCCGCGCGCCACACGGAGGACGGACGGCCGGAGCCCGTGAGCCTTCCCTCCAGGGCGGTCGCGTAGCCCTCGATCGCCCAGCGCGGGGCGAGGACGAGCGGGCCGACGGGGAGAAGGGCGCGCAGGATCTGCGACTGGCGGTTCTGCGGCCGCGTCAGATGGAGGACGTGGCCGAGCTCGTGCGCGAGAAGCACCTCGCCCCAGTCGCTGAGCGATCCGAGCTGCGAATCCGAAGAGGGCGGCGTGGCCCAGAGGACGACGTGCGGGTGCGAGAGCAGCGGGAACGCCATCCCGTTCGAGGCGCTGAACGGGTCCACGACGAGGACGGCGATCAGGTCCTGCTCGTCCTTCCTGCGGTAGCCGATCGCGGCCGCCAGCGCCTCGTGGACGGGCTCCATGCGCGCCGAAAGGTGCCGGCCGAACTCGCCGAACGCTTCGGGATAGTGGAGAACCACGTGCGCCGTCTCCGCCGTGAGCCAGCGCGCCGATGGCCTCTGGACGCCGACCGACGCCTCGTCGGCGAAGGCCAGTGGAGCGAGGCCGAGAAGGAGCGCCGCGAGCGGCCGCTTCACACGGGGCACGGCCCACTATAAGGTTGACCGCCCCTATTTCCGCGCTTCAGCCCCCGCGGCCTTCATGACGGCGCTGATGCGGTCGAAGGCGGCGCGCCAGGCCTCGGCCATCTCGGGCGTGAAGTCGGGCCCGAGGCGCTGCGCGAACAGGCACAGGAGCGCCTCGCGGAACGTGTCGAAATGAATGTCCCTGGCCCCGTAGAGCACGTGGCGGCGACCCAGCTCGCGCAGCGACTCGTCGACATCCCCGTCGTCATCGAGGCCCTTGAGCGCGAGGCCCAGCGCGACCACGAACATCGCCCCCTGGTTTTCGATGTCCGTGGAGAAGAGGGGTCGCAACGAGGGGTCCAGCGCGAAAAGAGCCTCGTAGAATTCCTTGCCGGCTCCCCGCGGAAGCGGCCGCAGGCGATCGAAGCTCTTTCGGACGAGGGCGATCTGTTCCCGGGTCATCCCGTCACCTCACGCGGCCGTCGGGCCGCGACTTCCAGGCACGACGCTCCACACACTCCAGAAGATACATCCCGCAGACGCTTCTCCACCCGGTCAAGCCGCATTACGGGGCCCGAATAGTGCGTTTGAATCATGGGTGAAAAAGAGGCCTGAGACCATTCTTAGCAAAACCTGGCTGAGCCAAATGGGGGAGGTCTATATGAAAAAATCGGAATCCCGGTTCGACGCGGAGCTCCGGCGGCGCGGCGTCTCCCGAAGGGAGTTCGTCGCCTTCTGCGGCGTCATGGCTTCCACCCTGGCCCTGCCCCGATCGCTCGAGGCGAAGATCGCGGCGGCCCTCCAGAAGAGCGAGAAGCCTGTCATCGTCTGGCTGGAGTTCCAGGACTGCGCGGGAAACACGGAATCGTTCCTGCGCGCCACGAAGCCCACGGCCGCTGAGGTCGTTCTCGACACGCTCTCAGTCGACTACCACGAGACGATCATGGCGGCCGCAGGGCACCAGGCGGAGGAGGCCCTCGCCAAGACCGTGAAAGACCGCAAAGGCGAGTACATCGTGATCGTCGAAGGCTCCATTCCCACTGGCGCCAACGGGGCCTACTGCACGATCGGAGGGCGGTCGGCCCTTCAGATCGCCCGCGAGGTCTGCGGAGGCGCCGCGGCCACGATCGCCGTCGGAACGTGCGCTGCCTACGGCGGGCTGCCGGCCGCGTCTCCCAACCCGACCGGCGCCCTGGGCGTCGCCGACGCGGTTCCGGGCCTCAAGAACCTCATCAACCTGCCGGCCTGCCCCGCGAACGCGGAGAACATCACCGCGCTCGTCGTCTACTACCTCACCTTCAAGCAGCTCCCGCCGCTCGACACCTACAAGCGGCCTCTCTTCGCCTACGGCAAGTCGATCCACGACAACTGCGAGCGCCGCGCCCACTTCGACGCGAGCCAGTACGTGGAAGCCTGGGGAGACGAGGCGCATCGCACCGGCTACTGCCTTTACAAGATGGGCTGCAAGGGTCCGGTGACTTACCAGAACTGCCCGCAGATCCGGTGGAACGAGGGGACGAACTGGCCGATCGGCTGCGGGCATCCGTGCATCGGCTGCGCCGAGCCCGACTTCTGGGACAAGATGACCCCCTTCTACCAGCACCTGCCGGCGGTCCCGGGCTTCGGCCGCGCGGCCAACATCGACCGCGTCGGCCTCTGGGCGACGGCGGGAGTCGCCGCGGCGTTCGCCACG
>JBGQDL010000186.1:0-6864 GCA_041495865.1 Thermoanaerobaculia bacterium
AGAATCCCGACGAGGAGATGTCGATCAGGCGCCCTTCCGTCGGGCGGCCGTCACGCCACAGGGCCACGGGGGCATCCACCGGCACGCGCGGCGCGGCGCGCTCGAAGAGGTCGAGGAGCCGCCGGACCTCGGCGAGCACGACGTCCGGCGCTGCCGCGCCGGTCAGGACATGGACCGATCCTGCGCGGCGCGCCTCGTCGGCGCGATCGGGAGGGGCGAGGACGAGGAACGGCACCGCGTGGACGGCGCGCAGGGCACGGACCTCCTCGAGCGCGGCGTCCGGATTCCGCTCGAGGTCCGCGATGACGAGAACGGGGCGGCTCGCCACGACGGCGTCGAGGGCCTCCTCCGTCGTCGAGGCGTCGAGAAGACTGACGTCGCTCGTCGAGAGCCACGAGGGCCCTTCGGGCAGGCGCCTGCGGGCGCCGTCGAGAAGGAGAATCGTCGGCATGACAGGTCTGCTCGAGAGCCTCGGTCCCAAGTGTATCCGTTTTCACCAGGTGAGATTGAACCCGCCGAAGAACGTGCGACCCGGCAGCGGGACGCCCGCGACCTCCTCGTAGCGCACGTTGCCCAGGTTGTCCCCGTCCAGGAAGAATTCGAGGATGCGCCCCTGAAACGCCTGCCACGAAAGGCGCGCCGAAAGGAGCCAGACACCGTCGGCGAAGCTCGGACGGGAAAGGTACGAAAGGCGCGAGGTCGCCGAGAGATCGAAAGGCAGGGCGACTCCGGCGGCGACGTCCCACTTGGCGTGAAGCGGGTCGAGCACGTACTTGCCCTGTGTCGCGCCGTCCGCTGCCGCCGAGAGGCTCGCGAGATCGACGAACACGTACGCGGCCTGAACGCGGAGCTGCGTCAGGAAGGAAGGCCGGCCGCGAGTCCAGTCCGCCGAAACCTCGACGCCGTCCGCATCGGCCTCCCGCACGTTCCGGGCGCGGAAGAGCTCGCTCGAAGACGAGCGCACGAAGTCGATGAGGTCGGTCGCGTGCCGGTGAAAGTAAGCCGCATCGAGCGTGAGGGCAGAGGCGGCCAGCGCGGCCCCCACCTCGGCATTCCACGCCTTCTCGGGGCGCAGGTCGGGATTGCCCACGTTCTGAGGATCGACGTAGTAGAGCTCCGTGAACGAAGGGACGCGGAAGCTCGTCCCGAGCGAAGCGCGGAGCGCGAGGCGGGGCAGGGCGTCCCAGGCGGCGCCGGCGTAGGGCGAGAGCCGCGAACCATAGCCCTCGTACGTGTCCGCGCGCAGCCCCGCTCGCAGGCCGCCCGCCGCGGGCGCGCCCGGGTCCCAGGCGTGCGCGAACTCGGCGAAGAGCGCGCCGTGGCCCCGGCCGTGGCTCCCGAGATTCGTGGACGAGATCGTCTCGCGCCCGCCTTCCACGCCGAACGCGAGCGTGCCGCCGAGAAGCGCGTGCCGGGCGGCCGCGCGGACGACTCCCGAGACGGTGTCGTGCAGGTTCTCGTAGAACGACGGGTCGTTCCTTACGAGGACGAAGTCGTCGTGGTGGGCGCGTGCGAACGCTGACGGCGTCAGCGTCCAGCCGCCCAAAGTGAGGGTCGAAGAGAGGGTGGCCGTGCGCGTGCGCGTCGACTCCTGCTGATTCGGAAAGGTCGTGCCGTAGAAGCCGTATGCGCCGAAGTTGCGGCTCGCGTAACCGAGGCCGAGCGCCACGGGCCCCGCGCCCGTGTCCCACCGGCCGGAGACGCGGAGGAGACCCGAGGCGGACTCCGTGTCGTCGCGGAACCCCGAGGTCTCGGTCCGGTGCCAGTCGACCGCCGCAGAGACGGACTCGCCGAGGCGCATCGCGGCGCGGTAACCGCCGGCGTCGAGGGAGTCGCTGCCGTGTCCATAGCGCGTCTCGCACTGCATGTTCGACCGTCCGAGATCGGCTCCGCGCGTCACGATGTTCACGACGCCGCCGACCGCGTTCGAGCCCCAAAGGGCGGAGCCGCCCCCGGACAGGACCTCGATCCTCTCGACGGCGGCGAGCGGCACGTCGAAGTCCGCCGAGAGATGCCCGCTCTCGGGATCGGTGACCGGCTGGCCGTCGACGAGGAGGAGCGTGCCGTTGAAATCCGAGCCGCGGATCCCGATGTCCGCCTGCGTCCCGTTCAGGCCGCGCCGGCGCACGTCGATTCCGACCACCGTCATGAGGACATCGGGAACCGCGCGGACGCCCGGCATCGCCGCGATCTCCTCGCGCGTCACGACGCGGACGGTGGCGGAGACCGGCGCCACGTCGAGGCGCGTCGCGACGACGGCGATCTCCTGCTTCACGCGCGGAGCGGCGGTCTCCTCCGGCGGGAGCATGTTCTGCGCGACGAGGGGCGCCGCGAGGAGCGATGCGGCGAGGGAGGCGCGGGTGATGCCGGTCACGACGTGAGGATAGCGAAAATGGAGGCGGGTTAAAGTCGCGAGGCGATGGACACGCTCACGCACGGCCTCGCGGGCGCGCTTCTCGCCCGCGCCCTGCCGTCCACCGGAGACGAAGTTCTCGACCGCGCGCTCGCGCGGCGCGAGGCGTGGGCCGGCTTCGCGGCAGCCGTGTTCCCCGACGCCGACGTCTTCGTGTCGCCCTTCTCCGCCGAGTTCTACATCACGCAGCACCGCGCGCTGACGCACTCGTTCGTGACGCTTCCGGTCTGGATCGCGGTGCTCACGGCCGTCGCCGTGCTCCGGCTCTCGCCCGCGCTCGGCCCTCCCGGCGCGGCCGCGCGCCGCACGGCCGTGGAGCGGATGGGCGCGGCCGTCGGGCTCGGCCTCGTGTCGCACATCCTCCTCGACTGGATCACGTCCTGGGGCACGATGTTCTTTTCGCCGCTCTCGTGGACGCGGTTCGCGCTCGACTGGACCTTCATCCTCGACGCGACGCTCTCGGGCCTTCTCGCTCTCTCACTCGTCGGCGTCCGCGTCGTCTCGCGGCGCTCCTTCGCGCGCTCGCGGGTCGCGGCGCGCGCGGGCCTCCTGGCGGCGGCCGCGTACGTCGGGCTCTGCGCCGTCCGCCACGCGGAGGCGCTGCATCTCGCCGAGGCGCGCGCGCCCGGCGCCGCGAGCCGGGCCGCGATTCCTCAGCCGCTTTCGCCCGACCGCTGGCTCCTCCTCTCGGACGACGGGCCCGCCGTGACGGCGACTTTCGTGGATCTCGGCAAGCGCGGGAGGGAGCGCGTGCCCTCGCCGGACGCCGAGGAGCTCGCCCGTACGGGATTTCGCGGCGGCGCCCTGGGCCTTCTTCGTCATCTCGACGGCGTCTACCGCTCACGCGACGACCTCGCGCCGCGCGTGATCCAGAAGGTGAACGGCCCGTTCGCGCGGCGCGCGCTCGAGAGCGGTATCGCCGGGGTGTTCGGCCGCTTCGCCCGGTTTCCCGCGGCGCGCGAGGAGGTGCGGGGCGCCAGCGTGGAGGTCTTCCTCCGGGACGCGCGCTTCGGCTATCTCTCGAACCAGGTCGATCCGTTCACTTACATCGTCCGGTACTCCCGTGAAGGCGACGTCCTCTCGGCGGGCTTCCCGTCCTCGCGCTGGAGCCGCGAGCCCGCGTCCAGCCCCGTCGGCGCGGCGCGATAGGAGGCTCGCCATGGCGCGCATGCCCGTCCTTTTCGTCGGCCACGGCTCGCCGATGAACGCGATCGAGGACAACGAGTGGAGCCGCGGCTTCTGTGGCCTCGCGTCTCTCGTGCCGGCACCGCTCGCGATCCTCGCGGTGTCGGCGCACTGGTACGTGCGAGGCACGTTCACGACCGGCGACGACGAGCCGCGGACGGTTCACGACTTCGGCGGCTTTCCGGCGCCGCTCTATGAAATCCGGTATCCCGCGCCGGGGAGCCCTGCGCTCGCGCATCGCGTCGCGAGTCTCCTCGGCGAGCGCGCCTCGGTCAGCCTCGAGTGGGGGCTGGATCACGGCACCTGGTCGGTGCTGCGTCACCTCCGGCCCGCCGCCGACGTGCCTGTCGTCCAGCTCAGCCTCGACGCGCATCTCGCGCCGGCGGCGCATCTCGCCCTGGGGCGCACGCTCGCGCCGCTGCGCGACGAGGGCGTCCTCGTGATGGGGAACGGCAACATCACGCACAACCTGAGAGACGCGTTCTCGAGGTTTCACCGCGGCGACCGCGCCACTCCCGACTGGGCGGCGCGGTTCGACGCGCAGGTCGCGCGCGGCCTCGAAGAGCGGGACGACGACTTCCTCGTGCGGGCTCCGGAGACGGACACAGGCCGCCTCTCGCACCCGACGCTCGACCATTACCTGCCGCTCCTCTACGCCGCCGGCGCCACGGACGCGGGCGATGCCGTGCGCTTCCCGATCTCGGGGTTCGATCTGGGGTCGCTCTCGATGCGAGTCGTTCTGTTCGGCTAACCTAGGTGGCGGGCGCCCGGCAGGAGCTCAGCCAGCCTGCCTGATCCAGTCGCGGACGTTCATCCCGATCCGCTCGACGTCTTCCTTCGCAAGTACGCCGCCGTGCATGACGACGTTGCGCGACTTCTCCAGAGCGTTGAGCACAGCCTTCGCCCACTCCATATTCCCGAGTAGCGCCTCGAAGACGATCCAGTTGGTGACGACAATCGAGGGGAGATCCCCAAAGTCGCAATAGTTGATGTCTTCGGTTCCACGGGCTCCGTGCCATCGGAACCTCGCGTCTTCCTCCTTCCGAATCTTGGCGCTACGCCGGACCTTCTCTGGTACGTTGTCCCACCATTTGTCGCCGTATTTTTCCTTCATCGCCTTTGTGACTGTTGCCCGCTCCGGTGTCTCGTCTGCCTTGCTCGTCTTAACCGGTGGCTGCGCCAGGATGCTATGAAAGTCAGCGTAGTCGCAGAGGGCACGGAATGTCTTTGCAATGCGGCCGACTACGAGGTCAGTCTTTTTGCCGGCGTAGAGAGTACGCAGCTTGTTCCTGGCATCTTCGTAAGTGAACTCGTGAGCGCGCGTGTTGATCGCGAAGAGATCCGAAAAGGAATCGCGAATAGCCTCCGCAAGGACCCGTTTGGAACGACTCCGATCAAGGAAGTCGAAGTATCTTGGCTGAAGTGCGCCGTCACGGCTAGAAATCCCTGGTCTTTGAGTAGGCCGATGAACAGCCGATCATTTGTGGAAGTGAACCCCATGTTCTCAAGAAATGTGATGGAGAATCGCTCAGGCGCCTGCGCATCAAGGACGGCGTCGAAGTATGAAGGCACTACATCGGGTTTTAGCGTGTAACTGTCGGGAAGGCCCATCAAACTCCTCCAATTGGTGGGCTCCAGCATACATTGGCTGGCTGGCCAACCATGAAGGAACGCGTTTGCAACGGATGTCAGGGCGCCGCGGGGACACGCGCGCCTCGTCTACGCGTCCACGCGACACTCTCTTCAGAGAAGGCGAAAGTGCTTCTTCACGGCGCGCGAGCGGAAGGCGAGGAGCGAGAGGGCCGTCGCGAGGGCGACACTCGCGAGGATGAGCGTCATGCGCAGATACGGAACGCCGGCCGCGCGGCGCTCCGCGGCGAGGAGCGTGAGTGTGCGCAGCCACTCGAGGGCCCCGAGGCCGAGCGCGAACTGAAGGGCGCGCGCCGCCCAGCGGTGCCGTACGAAGAGAAGCGCGACGGCGAAAAGAGCCGCGGCGACCATTGAGAGGTTCTCCGCTCGCAGGAAGTGCGCGCCGAGGAGGAGCAAGGAGAGAGCGACGGGAAAGAGGCGGAGAAGGATCACCGGAGCCGCCCGCTTCGCGGCTCATGCACTGCGATCTCGACCTTTGGCGGGCTGGCTCAGGTGAAAGTGGACGATCACCAGAGAGTCTTCACGACTCCCGACTCCTCGATCCTCGAATCCTTCGTCAGGAGAGGAAGGCCGAGGAACCGAGCTGCTCCGCAGATGAGCGCGTCGAAGGGATCGGTGCCCGGCCGATGCTCATGGGCAAGGCAAATCTGCTCGAACGTGAGGTCGAGCGGCTGGAAGGCCGGGTTGGAGAACAGGTCCTCGAAGAACTCCCTGAAGGACGGACGAAGCTCGATCCGGCCGATGCGCGCGAGGCCGCTGCATTCCCAGAGCACCGCCATCGGCACGTACATCAGCGCCTCACGGCGCTCGCATGCCGCGAAATGGGCCTTGGCGACACGGCTCAGGCGTCGATCCCGGTTCGCGTGGAACAGGAGCGGATGGGTGTCCGTGACAACGGCGGCGTTACGCACGGGAACGCGCTCGCGCCGAGCGGCTCCGCCGCCTGCGCGTCCGTGCGGCGCCCAGGAGATCGGCGCTCTTATCGAGGGATTCCGCGAAGAGCTCGCGCAGCGTCTCGCTCGCCGCCGCGAGATTCCCCTTCGATTCGTCGATTCGAATGTTTCCGACGACCGATCGCACACGGGATGGCGTCCCGCCGCCCGAGCGAACCCCCGCCACGAGCCGATCGAGAGTCTCGCTGAGGCTTCGTCGTCCTTCGGCGCGCGCGCGCCCGCGCAGCCAGAGAATGTTCTCGGGCTCGAGCGTCACCGAGAGGGCTTGCTTACTCATACGATGATTATACGATAGCCTGTCACGGCCGGAAGAGCTCCTTCACCGTTCCCGAGCGGCCGCCCGCTACGCGGCCCCGTGGACCGCGATCTCGACCTTCGGCGGGTGTTGGAGGGCGCGGGCCTCGACATCCAGCAGCTCGTCGAGCCTCTGGAGCGCCGCCTCCTCGCTCGCGTGCGCGACGGCAAGCTCGAGGTAGACCGGGCCGTGCCGGGCTTCGGCGCGGGCGAGCTCGGCGTAGAGCCTCGCGAGGCGCGGATCGGTCACGTGCCCGAGAAGGCGCTCGAAGCGCTCGTGGCTGCGCGCCTCGATGAGCGCGGCGACGAGGAGGAGGTCGAGGCCTTTGTCGGGCTCCCGCCCCTTGCGGCACGTGGCGCGGAGCTCGG
>JBGQDL010000187.1:0-6799 GCA_041495865.1 Thermoanaerobaculia bacterium
CGCGTCCGGTCACGCGCCGCCTCGCGTCATGCCGCCGTATCCGGGACGCCCGAGCCGGCGGAGGATTCCCCGGCGGAAGGAGAAAAGCGCCGCAAAGGGCCGAGTCCGCCGGAGCCAGCTCCGGAGCCGGGCGGGAAGCCCGAAGGTGAAGAGGACCTCGGGAAACGGAAGCGCGAGAACGTAGGCCGCAAGCGCGCGGCGCTCCGCCCAGCGTCGTGGCGCGGCCCGGCCATGCTCCGCGATGACTTCCTCGTAGAGGCCGAGGAAGGCGTCCACCATCTCGTGGAGGCCCGCCGTGGCGCGTATCCGGCGCGAGGCCTCGGCCGCATCGTCGGCGTCGTAGCGGGCGATCTCCTCGAGGAGGGCCCCGGCCGTCACGGGCCGCGTCAGGAGTTTTCGGCCGAAGTTCAGGGGTCTCATCCGATCGACGTCCGCGGAGGTCACGAGCGATCCGACCCCCCAGCCGTCGCACAGAATCACGGCGCAGCCGGTGGCAAGGGCTTCGAGCGCGCAGCGGGCCTTCCCGAAGACGACGTCGTACCGGCCGAGGATCTCCTCGGGGCGCGCGACGGGGTTCCCGCATCCGAAGCCCGCGACGTCCAGCGCGAGGCCGGCCCGCGCGCAGGCTTCCCGTACCGCCGGCAGATAAGTCTCCTCCCACGCATAGTTACTGAAGAGCAAGGCGCGCCGGGGTAACCGCGGCAGAGGGCAGCGCGGCAGGAATCGCGCGAGATCGACCGCGTTCAGGATCACGCGCGTGCGTTCGCGCGGAATTCCGCAGGCGAGCAGCCGGTCCCGGTTTGGCTCGTCGACGGCCGCGTACCGATAGAAGCGGGGAAGGAGGGGCGGCACGTCCATGCGGTCGTCATAGCCATGCGCGACAAAGAGCCCCGGAGACGAACCGTGGTGCATGAGGGCGGCCACGGCCTGCACGTAATGGCCGTGGATGAGGTCGGGAGCTCGCCCGGAATCCCGAAGGCGGGTGACAACGCACAGGCCGGCGGCGCGAAGCTCGGCGGCCTGCTCTCCGGCGCGGGGCGTGTACAGTACAAGATCGTGTCCGCGCGCCGCGAGCGCGAGAGCGAAATCCCGGACCCAGGTCTGCGTACCGCCTCGCTCCGCGAGGGACGCATTCGTGATGAGGACGCGCACGCGAAAGGCCGTCAACCGGCGGCGGACAGCACGGCACCGAGCGCCTCGGCGACGGGTCGGACGTGCTCGCGGAACCGGATCACGCGCTCGTAGCGCCCGGCCGTGACGCGGCGCTCGCCGAAGGCCTCGTACTGCGGGGCCGCGCCGCCGAACGAAAAGAACTCCGCTTCGGGATCGACCGGCCGGAGCGTCTCGACCCGGAATTCCTCGGGGCCGCTGCGGGCGAGGGCCGCCTCGACCTCGGAACGCATCTCGGGATAGGCGTCGGCGGCGGCGCGCTTGCGCGCGAGGGCGGCGCCGTCGAGGACGAGGCGGAGGGTCCCCCGCGGGTTTTCGGCGGCGGGCCGCGTGAGAGGGAAGTCCCAGTTGGTCACGGCTCGTCCCCTCTCCATCGCGGCGCGGACGGCCGCATCCGCGACGAGCCTGCAGACGTCGTGGGCGGGGTTGTAGCCCTCCGCCGAATCGGCCACGACCATCGCGATACCGCCCCTGACGATCGCGGCCGCGAGTCTCTCGGCAAAACCGAGGAAGAACGATGTCTCGCCGGCGAGGAGCGCGCCGTAGAGGCGACGGTCAGGGCACGCGCCGAAGATCTCTCCGGGAAACGCGCCCGCCCTTTCCAGAAGCGTCCTCGTCGAGCCGAGGCGACTCTGCCCGCTGTTTCCCGAGCCGTCCGTCAGCACGAAGACGCGCGGGTGACGGGCTTCGAGCCAGCCGTGCAGGGCGAGCTCGTGCCCGGGGTGAGCCACGACGAGCGCGGCGGGCCCGCGCGAACCGGGCGGCGGATGCGGGTCCGCCGTGCGCGCCTCAGCCGATTGCGCCGCGTGATCTGAAGCCATGATGGATGGCGGATCTTGACCTTTCCCGGGCTTCGATCAAACAAATTTCGGCGACCGTGCTTCGAAGGACGATTTTTCCCGTGACGGTCCGGGTCCATAATCCCCGCCCCCGATGGACGCGATCGTCATTCGCGGAGCCCGCGAGCACAACCTCAAGAACCTCTCCCTGACGATCCCGCGCAACGCGCTCGTGGTGCTGACGGGCGTGTCGGGGTCGGGGAAATCCTCCCTCGCGTTCGACACGCTGTTCGCGGAAGGGCAGCGGCGGTACGTGGAGTCCCTGTCGGCCTATGCCCGCCAGTTCCTCGAGCAGATGGAGAAGCCGGACGTGGACTCGATCGAGGGCCTGTCGCCCGCGATCTCCATCGAGCAGAAGACGACGTCGAAGAACCCGCGCTCGACGGTCGGCACGGTCACGGAGATCTACGACTATCTCCGGCTCCTCTACGCCTCGATCGGGAAGCCGCACTGCGCGAGCTGCGGCAGGGAGATCGCCGCCCAGACGGTCCAGCAGATGACGGACCGCATCCTCGCGATGCCCGAAAACACTCGTTTTCTCCTCCTGGCGCCTTTCGTGCGCGGAAAAAAGGGCGAATACAAGAAGCAGATGGAGGAGATGGTCAAACAGGGCTTCCTGCGCGCCCGGGTCAACGGGAAGATGGTGGACCTCGAGAATCCGCCCGACCTCGACAAGCAGAAGAAGCACACGATCGAGGTCGTCGTGGACCGGCTCGCCGTGCGCCGCGACGACGACACGCGCCGGCGCCTCGCGGACTCACTCGAGACCGCGACGCGCGTCGGGAAGGGCCTGGTGACCATCGCCACGCTCGGGGCGAAGCCGGACTCCCCGACCTCCGACGAGACGCTCTCGACGAGCTACGCCTGCCCCGACTGCGGGACCTCGCTCACCGAGATCACGCCGCGCCTCTTCTCCTTCAACTCGCCCTTCGGCGCGTGCCCCTCGTGCAGCGGCCTCGGCACCGTGCAGAAGGTGGATCCCGACCGGCTCATCCCCGATCCGTCGAAGTCCATCCGCGAGGGCGCGATCGCGCTCTACAAGCAGGGCTCCGCGAACTGGCGGCTCCGCCAGATCGAGCACCTCGCGAAGGTGATGAAGTTCTCGCTCGACGTGCCGTTCCGGAAGCTGAGCAAGGACGTGCAGGACGTGATCCTCCACGGCTCGGGCGAACGCGAGATCAAGTGGAAATGGAAGTCCGAGAAGGGCGAGTACAACTGGTCGTCGGCTTTCAAGGGCCTCGTGCCGCTTCTCGAGGGCAAGTACAAGGAGGTCGAGAGCGAGGAGGCCCGCGCCGAGCTGGAAAATTACATGTCGGCCTCGCCCTGCCCGGCGTGCAAGGGCCGCCGCCTGAAGCCCGAGGCTCTCGCGGTGCTCGTGGACGGGCGCCCCATCGACACGCTCACGGCGCTCACGCTCGAGGACGCGAAGGCGTTCTTCGACGCTCTCCGGCCCACGCCCCGTGAGCTGGAGATCGCCGGGAAGATCCTGAAGGAGATCGGGGACCGCCTCGGTTTCCTGAACGACGTGGGGATCGGCTACCTCTCGCTCTCTCGCGCATCCGCGACCCTCTCGGGCGGCGAGGCGCAGCGCATCCGCCTCGCGACGCAGATCGGCAGCAAGCTCATGGGCGTGCTCTACGTCCTCGACGAGCCGTCCATCGGCCTCCACGCGAAAGACAACCGGAAGCTGATCGACACGCTCGTCGCCATGCGCGACCTCGGGAACACGGTCGTCGTCGTGGAGCACGACGAGGAGACGATCCGCCTCGCCGACCGCGTGGTGGATCTCGGTCCGGGCGCGGGCATCCACGGCGGCGAGATCGTGGGGGAGGGCCACGCCGACGAGCTGGCTAAGTTTCCGCGCTCGCTCACGGGCAAGTACCTTTCCGGCGAGCTGTCGATCGAGGTGCCTGAGAAGCGCCGCGCCGGCACGGGGAAGTTCCTGACGGTGGCCGGCGCCACGGCGAACAACCTCAAGAACGTCACCGTGAAGTTCCCGCTCGGCGCCTTCACGGCGGTGACGGGCGTCTCGGGCTCGGGGAAGTCGACGCTCGTGAACGACATCCTGTACCGGGCCGCGGCGCGCGCGTTCTACGAGTCGACCGAGAAGCCCGGTGCGCACCGGAAGATCGAAGGCCTCGAGCACCTCGACAAGGTCGTCGACATCGACCAGTCGCCCATCGGGCGCACGCCCCGCAGCAATCCGGCCACGTACACGAACGTCTTCAACCCGGTCCGCGAGCTGATGGCGCAGGTGCCGGACGCGCGGATGCGCGGCTACGGCCCCGGGCGATTCTCGTTCAACGTGAAGGGCGGCCGCTGCGAGAACTGCGGCGGCGGAGGGCAGATCGCGATCGAGATGCACTTCCTGCCGGACATCTACGTGACGTGCGACGTGTGCGGCGGCAAGCGCTACAACCGCGAGACGCTCGAGGTGCGCTACAAGGGCCTCAACATCGCCGACATCCTCGCGCTCACGGCGGAGCAGGCGGCCGAGGTCTTCGCGAACGTGCCGGCGATCCGAACCATCATGGACACCCTCAACGACGTGGGCCTCGGGTACATTCGGCTCGGCCAGAGTGCGACGACGCTCTCGGGCGGCGAGGCCCAGCGCGTGAAGCTGGCCCGCGAGCTGGCGCGACGGGCGACCGGCCGCACGCTCTACATCCTCGACGAGCCCACGACGGGCCTCCACTTCGACGACGTGAAGAAGCTCCTGAAGGTGCTGCATGCCCTCGTCGGCCGCGGCAACACGGTGGTCGTCATCGAGCACAATCTCGACGTCGTGAAGACGGCCGACCACGTGATCGACCTCGGGCCGGAGGGCGGGGCGCGGGGCGGCGAGCTGGTGGCGGCCGGGACCCCCGAGGAGATCGCGGAGGCGCCGGCTTCCGCGACGGGGCGCTTCCTGGCTTCGCGGCTTTCCCGCGGTACGGAGCTCCGATCCGCTAGAATTTGATTCAACCGTGATCACGGGCTTCAACACGGATGTGAAGCACGAATCAAGGGTGTTCCACGTGCAGACCGAGGATCGCGGACTCGGGAATCCCGTGGTGGAGTCGCTCGTCTACGTGGGCGGCGAGATCCTGCTCTCGAAGAAGAGCCCCTACCTGGACCTCATCAGCGGCGACCGCGTGGACGAGAAGGCGCTGCGCGAGATGATGGACCTGCAGCACCGCCGCGTGATCGAGGCCGTGCGCCGCGGCCGACTCGACAAGGGGAAGGTCGGCGATGCGCCTCCGGAATGGGCCGACGACACGCTGCCGCACCCGACCAAGGTCTCACCCGCGGCGCTCGCGGCCGTGAGCGCGATGCTCTCGGCGCCGCCCGAACCGTTCCCGGGAGACACGCCCGCTCCAGCCAAACCGGTGCGCGCGACGATGAGCGCGACGACGTCCGCCGCCGCGCCCCCGCCTCCAGCTCCCGCGCCTCCGCCCCCCGCCACTCCGCCTCCGGCTCGCGCCGCTCCGCCTCCGGCTCGCGCCGCTCCGCCTCCGGCTCGCGCCTCCGCGCCTCCGGCTCGCGCCGCAGCGCCAACCGACCGGCCCAACCCGGCGGTGCCGCACTCCCGGCCCGCGGCGCCGGCCCCTCCCGCGCCGGCTCGGGCGGCCGCGACTCCGCAGAAGCCCAAGTCCGCAGGCGGGCTGCGGTCGCTCGACCAGGTCATCGTCGATTACCTCGCTTCGGAAGCCGCTTCGGAACATCTCGAGATCGCGTTCACCGCGGACGGAGACCTCGTCTCGGGCGAGACGGTGACGCTCACCGTGAAGGCGTTCACGTCGCTCACCGAGAAGCCTCTCGCCGGCTCCCACGTGTCGATACGCGTCGTTTCCACCGTGCGGCCTCCGCAGATCCTCTTCCGCGGCGTCACGGGCGCCGACGGCGCCGTGAAATCCGTCTGCGCCCTGCCGGACATCGGCACGGGAAACGCGGCGCTGATCATCGCGGCCTCTTCGGGTCTCGGGAACAACGAGATCAAGCAGCTCATCCGGAAGAAATCCCGGTAGGACTGGCTTGTCGCCCCGGCGCCGGGGTATATTCCCTCGCCGCTCCGGGATCGACCCGGAACTCGGGCCGCTAGCTCAATTGGCAGAGCAAGAGACTCTTAATCTCTAGGTTGTGGGTTCAAGTCCCTCGCGGCTCACCATGTGTTTTCCGGCCGGCCATCCGGGGCCGGCCTTTTCTTCGAAAGGCGGAATCATGGCCAGGCCTCTGGTCCTCGCTCCGGCCGTCGCCGCGCTCGCCCTCGCGGCGACGCACGGCGATGCGGCCCGACCGATGTCCCTCGGCGACGTCCTCACGGCCGTGCGCGTGGGCGACCCTCAGGTGTCGCCGGACGGGCGACAGGTGGCCTTCGTGCGCACGACGACCGACCTGACGCTCGGGAAGCGCAACGCGGACGTGTGGATCGTGCCGGCCGACGGTTCGGCCCCGCCCCGCCCGCTCACGCGGAGCGAGAAGACCGACAACGCGCCCCGCTTCTCGCCGGATGGGAAGACGCTCGCTTTCGTCTCGGCACGGTCCGGCGCGCCTCAGGTGTACCTGCTCGATCTCTCGGGCGGCGAGCCCCGCAAGCTGACCGACCTCTCGGCGGGCGTGCAGGACCCTCTCGTCTTCTCGCCGGATGGAAAGAGGCTGGCGTTCGTTTCGGACGTGTTTCCGGACTGCGATGGCGAGGCCTGCAACCGGAAGAGGCGCGAGGAGGAGGAGAAGAACCCGGTCAAGGTCCACCACCTCACGCGCCTCCTGTATCGCCATTGGGACGAATGGCGCGAGAACGTGCGCCACCA
>JBGQDL010000188.1:0-6751 GCA_041495865.1 Thermoanaerobaculia bacterium
AGTACGGCGTCGAGTCCACCGTCGTCGCGCTCGACCCGCCGAGGATCCTGCGGGAAGGGGCGATACCGGGGGATCTTCTTAGAAAGATGATTCCCGGGCTTCGGCTCGCCGCTTCGAGCAGGCATCTCGCGACGGGGGGCGGCGCTTTTTCTTCGAAGGTGAATAGGCGCGCCGCGCAAAGTCCCGGCATGCGCTATGTCCACTACGCGCCGTCGCGTCCCCTCATCCTCTTTCTAAGAAAAGACGACCTCGCGGCCTACTTCGCCAGTCACCCGCAGTCGCTCGTGCTTTGCCCTACGTGTCTTTCTTCTCTCTTTCCGAAGCAAAGAACTCTTGCCCTGGGCTCTTCTCCCGAGGAGATCGCACACGGGTTGTTCGCCGCGCTGCGCACGCGCCGGCGCGGCAGCGAGCTGCTGGTCCTTGCGATTCCACGGCGTGGCCTCGGCCGGACGATCATGGATCGTTTGACCCGCGCCGCGACGCGGATCGTCTAAGGGCCGACCTACCCCGCCATGGCAACGAACGCGCTCGGGAAACGGGCCAGGAGCGCCACGGCATCGACCACTTCGCGCAGGTCGACGCACTCCCCGATCTTGTGCGTGTTCTGCTCGATGCCGGGCCCGACTCCGAGCATGGCCGGGTGCTTCACGGCGCCCGACGTCACCCAGCGCTTGCGCGGAGGAACCGAGATCGACGTGTCGTCGACGCGGACAGGAAAGCCGACGCCGTCCGTCGAGAAGATCCACCGATCGACGCGCGGCTCCTTGCGCAGAGCGCCGCGCTGGCCTCCCGCCGCAACGTGCGGGCTGACGACGCCGCGATACGCCGCGACGGCTGCCCGAACGGCCGGGTGCTCCTCCGGCGTGAGCCAGCCCATGTAGATCTGCGGGTTGCCGAGCACGAAGCCGGTCCACGTCGGCTCCTCGTACCTCGGCACGGTGACGTCGACGGTCAGACCAGCGGCCCGCGCGGCAGCCACGGCGGGAAGACCCTCGACGTCGGCCGTCGCCTTCTCGGGCGTCTCGCCGATCGTGAGGCGCCGGTCGAAGCGGAAGACGAAGCGCTCGGGGACCGCGCAGTCGCTCGGCGTGTCGAGGCGGGCCCACGAGGCCGTGCGCGTGCCGTGCCCGAGGAACGCGTGGTCGAGGAAGCCGTCCCGCGCGTCGTATCGTTTCGCCGCCTCGGCGAGAATGGGCGCGCCCCATTCCAGCGGGTTCTTCCCTTCCCACGGCATCGATCCGTGGCAGGATTTCCCCGTCACGGTCACCTGGATCTGCATGCGGCCGCGCTGGCCGCGGTAGATCCCGAGCGCTCCCTTCGCGGAGTCGCCCGTGCCCTCCGTGAGGATGACGGCGTCCGGGACGAGCGCCGGCCCGGCGCCGGGCAGGATCTTCTTCATCAGGAACTGCGGCCCGCCGCCGTCGTTGTCCTCTTCGGTCACGGTCGCGTACGAGCGGACGATGGCGCCCTTCAGCGAGCCCATCGGCGCGAGCTCCAGCAGGACCTTCGACGCCACGACCTGCGCCACGACGCCCGAGAGCTGGTCGGCCGAGCCGCGCCCGAAGACGAGGTTGTCCCACTCGGACTCCGGCGGCAGGTATCCCAGCTCACGTTTCAGGAAGTCGCGCTTGAGAAGCGCGGGATCGACGAGCCCGTCATAGGCGTCGACGCCGCCGGTCTTCTCGCGCCACGCGGGCCGCAGGGCGTTCACGGTGTCGGTGTGGCCGTCGAAGTAGACGACGCGCTTGGACGCATCCGGCAGGCCGTCGCCCGGGTCCTCGAGCGACCAGACGAGGTTGCCGTAGCCGTCGTAAGAGACGTCCTCGGGTCGGCGCACGGCGCCGATCTCGACGATCATGCGCTTCAGGTACTCGAGCCGTGGCTTCTCGTGGTTCGAAAGGCCGCAGCTCGGGTCGCCGCCGGAGTCCTTCGGCCGGTCGACGTAATCGGCCGGAATGCGAATGACTTCCCTGAGAATTGTGGCCGCGACCTCTCGGTAACGGGTCGCCAGCTCCGCGACCCGGGTGTCGAGCTCGCTCATCGTCTCTCTCCCTTCGCTCACAGCGCCGCCAGCCGGCGGGCCAGGTCAGGCACCTTCGCCGTCGCGAGTGCCGCCATCACGACGTAGACCTTCCAGTTCGCTTCCCGAGCCACGTTCTCGACGTGAGAGGCCATGACGCCTGGCGAAACCTCGGCTCCGATGTCGGCGGGCAGGCAGTGCATGTAGAGGGCGGCGCCACCTCCTGTCGTCTTCATCCGCCGTTCGTCGCAGATCCAGCCGCGGTGACGCGCGTTCGAGGCCAGGGCTTCCTTCTCGATCTCCGCCATGCGCCTCGAGTCGCGCGCGCGGTTCGCCTCGACGCGGGCGAGCATGAGGTCGTACGGCCCCCAGCTCTTCGGATACACCGCGTCGGCGCCCTCGAAGGCTTCGTCCATTGAGGAAACCGCGCGGAACGAACCGCCCGAGGAGGCGGCATGCGAGGCCGCGGACGCGAGGCACGACTCCATGAGGCGATAGCCTTCCGGGTGCGCCAGCGTCACGCGGGCTCCGAAACGCGTCAACAGCATGATGAGCCCCTGGGGCACCGAGAGGGGCTTCGCGTAGCTGGGCGAGTAGGCCCACGAAACCGCGATGCGCTTGCCTTCGAGCCCCTCGGGGAACTTCTCACGGAGCCAGCAGAGGTCGGCCAGCGTCTGGGTGGGATGGTCGATGTCGCACTGGAGGTTGACGACGGGAACCCGCCGCCGGTCACGCGTCGCCGCGAGGTAGCCGTCGATTCCCTTCTTCACGTCGCGCATGAAGGCGTTTCCCTCGCCGAGGATCAGGTCGTGCCTGACGCCGAGGGCGTGCGAGTTCATGCCGAGCATGGCGCCGGTCTCGGCCGCGGTCTCGCCGTGCGACACCTGGGTGGACGAGCCGTCCACGATGACGGGGTGCATGCCCAGCCGGGCCGCGGCGCCCGCCCACGCGGACTTGGTCCGCGTGGAGTTGTCGAAAAAGAGCGCGTAAGCGAGCTCGTGAGGCAGGAGCGGCGTCTTCCTGCCTTCGCGATCCAGCGAGGAGAAGCGCTCGGCGACGGCGAGGAGCTGGGAAAGCTCCGCCGTCGTGTACTCGTCCGTCAGGAGGAGGCTTCGGCCCAGGAGGCCGGAGAGAACGCCGGGATCGACAGCAGCGGTTGTACTCACGTCAGCTCTCCAGAGAGTTGCGGGGTGACTTCAGGAGACCCGGATACTTCCGGGAACACGGCGGTCAGCCAGGAAACGGCTCCGGGTGCGAAGAGCCCGGTCAGGACCGCGCGGAGTGAGTGATAGGTCCCGACCTGAACGACGTGGCCGTCGGGCGGCGCCGGCGAAAGGCAGCACACCTCTTCCGGAGCCGCGGCTTCGGCGGACGCGAACCGCAGCTCGGCGACGCCGTCCCGGAAAAGCGCCGAGCCGTCCTTTCTCACGAGAAGCTCCACCTCGCGGCCTCCCCAGCGTCCGTCGGCGGCGAGAGAGCCGTCGCCCGCGCGCCGGACGAAGAAGGCGGGGCGCGGCGCGTCGGCCAGGAAGGACGCGAGGGATGAGAAGAGGCGGGGCTTCTCGATGTACGGGCCGCCGTCCTCGGGGCAGAAGACGTCGCAGTTCCCGCAGTCGTTGCAGGCGTCGGCCCAGTTCGCGAGCTGGTGCGCCGACGACTTCGGCCCGCCCGCCGTAAACGTCCGCTCGTCGCCGGGCGAAAGGCGGCCGCCCTCGACGACGAGGTCGCGGAACGTGATCGATCGGGGCGGCGTCTCATACGAGAAATTCGCGTCGTTCGGGCAGACGGGGACGCACTTGTCGCAGTTGATGCAGTCCAAAAGGTGAAGGTGCGATCCGATCTTGCGGGGCGGCCGGCCGGTTTTTGCGGCGGTATAGCGCTCGGCGAGGAGCACCTCTGCCGCCGCGCGGCGGTGGTTCAGGAGGGACGCGCCGGCGACGTCGCCGCTCCCCACCGCTCCGGCGCGGGCCCGGATGAAGTCCGGGACCGTCGCGGCCCCCGCCTCGAGCATCGCCCCCGCGAGAGCCTCCGCCTGCCGATGAAGGCGCTCGTAGCCTCCGGGCCGGAGCAGGTCCGTGCAGCTCGTCACCGGCACGAAGCCGCTCGCGACCGCGCTCGCCACGTTCACCGAATCGATCCCGGCGGAGAAGGAGATCGGGAACGCGGCGCCGAGCTTTTCGCGGAGCCTCGACCCGAGCGTCAGCGCGAGCACGTGGAGCGGCTCGCCGGAGAGGTACGCCTCCTCGCCGGGCATGAAGTCCCTAGGATTCACGACGACGAGCGTGTTCGTGAGCTTCACGCCGAAACCGAGACCGAGCCGGGAGGCCTCGCCCGACAGCGCCCGGGCGATCGAGAGGGCGTCGTTCCACTGCAGGTCGCGATCGAACGCCTGCCGGCGGAGGGCGATGTGCGTATATCCGAGGCGGCGGTGCAGGATCTCCTCCACTTCCTCGTATCCGAGGAGCGTGGGATTCAGCTTGACGATCGTGTGGAGGCCCTGCTCCGAGAGGAGGTGCCGGCTGATGGCGGCGATCTCGTCGGCCGGGCAGCCGTGAAACGTGGAGAGCGTGACCGAGTCGGAGAGGCGCGCGTCGCAGGGAACGTCCGCGAAGCGCCGCAGAGCGGACGGGAGCTCGCGGCGCAGCGCCGCGCGCTCCCGGTCGAGAAGCGCGCTCGCGTCGCGGACCCCTTCGAAGAACCCGGCGATCTTGCGCGACCGGATGCCGTCCAGGCCGTAGCCGATGGAGACGTCGAGGACGAAGTCCCGCTCCGAAGGGGGAATGCCGCACAGCTCGGCCAGGATCGCCACGAGGAGGCGCGCCTTCGCGTACTCGTTGAGCGACTCCTCGACCAGGAGCTCCTGCGACCACTCGATGTTGAAGCCCACAGTCCGCATGTCGATGCACGGACGTGGGATCACGAGCCGGTCGTTCACCTGAACCGTCTTCAGCTCGAGGATGCGCCCCCCGGCCAGGAACGAGAGCGCGATGTTCTGCGCGAGCTGCGTGTGCGGCCCCGCCGCCGGCCCGATGGGCGTCGCGCAGCGGCGGCCGTGGAACCTCACCGAGAGGTCGAGGCCCGGGAATCCCCTGAACAAGTGTCGCACCGGAAGGTCGTAGATCGATCCCGTCGGAAGCTCCTCCGCCGCGCGGCGCACGAGGACCGAAAGCGGGAGAGGGCGAAGCGCGCTCACGTCATCCGCTCCCAGAGCTTCGCCGCCTCTTCGCGCGCCCGGGCGTGGACGCGGGCGCCGTCCACGCGGGTGGACCGGCGCCCCTCGACGATCGCCTCGCCGTTCACGACGACGTCGCGCACGTGGCGCGTCCCGACGCCGAAGAGAACGTGTCCCGCGAGGCTCGCCGCCGTCAGCGGCGTGGGAGGGTCGTATTCGAGGACGATCCAGTCCTCCGGGCGCGGCCCGACGGCCGCGTCGGCGAGATGCTGGCTCTTGGCGAGAAGGGCGACCGCGTCGATCCCGCCCACCGGCCCGTAGGCCTCCCGGGCGCGCAGGTGCGCGACGCGCGCCTCTGTGAAGAGGTCGCCGTCCATCCCGTCCGTGCCGAGGGCGACGCGCGGACCGAGGGTCTTCACGTCGGCGTATCCCACGGCGTTCTGGAGATTGCTGCGCGGGTTGTGAACGATCCAGGCCCCTGTCTCTTGCGCACGCACGCGCTCTCCCGGCGAGAGGTGAACACCATGGGCGAGGATCGTCCTCGGCCCGAGAGCCCCGGCGCGGTCGAGGCGCTCGAAGGATCCCTCGTCGCAGCGGTCCTCGGCCGCGTGCACGTGCAGCCATGCCGCCGTGCTCCTGGCAAGGTCCACTGCGGCGCGGAGGGTTTCGTCCGAGACCGTGAAGCCGGCGTGAAGGCCCACCATGGCGGGGAGACCTGCCCGGATCGCACGCGCGCACTCTGCGAGGCCGTCCGCCGCGCCTTTCGGCCCGTGCCGGTCCGTCGCCCCGTAGGAGAGCGCGGCCGTCACGCCCACCGCCCGCGCCGCCCCCGCGAGGACGTCGAGGGAGCCGTCGATGAAGGACGGGGACTCGTGGTGGTCGAGGACGACCGTCACGCCCGAGAGAGCCGCGTCGAGGAGAGCCTCTTCCGCCGAGGCGCGAAGCGAAGTCTCGTCGAGGGCCGCGTCGAGCCGCCACCAGACCCGCTCGAGGATCTGACGGAAGGAGCGCAGGGGTTCTTTCGGGGCGGCCATCCCGCGCGCGAGCGCCGAGTAGAGGTGCGTGTGCGCGATGGCGAGCCCCGGCATGACGAGGCATCCCGCGGCGTCGAGCCGTCGCCGCGGCTCGACCCCGAGAAGCACGTCACGCCGCTCGGCGGAAAGCGGCTCGAGCGACACGACGGTCCCGCCGACGATGGCGAGGCCGCCCGCACCCGACCCGTGCCCGCCCGCCGCGTTCACCAGCCGCGCACCTCGCGGAGCCGGCGATCCACGTCTTCCGCGAGCGCCGCCTGGTCGGCCCACCAGCTCTCGGAGCGCTGCGCGTCGAGCTCCTCGACTTTCTTTCCCTGCTGCTCGACCCACGTGAAGTACTTCAGGTTGTGCCAGCGCTCGCGGCTCTCGCGGGTCCCTTCCGTAATCCAGTCGAGCTTCTGCCCGTGGAAAACGGACGCCAGTCGGGCCTCGGCCCGCTCCCGCGTCAGCGGTCCCGTGCGCGCCGCAAGTCGCTTGAGAACGGACGGGTAGCGGTCCAGGGCGTCCGTCGCCACGGTGACGACG
>JBGQDL010000189.1:0-6685 GCA_041495865.1 Thermoanaerobaculia bacterium
CGGAAAGCGGCTCCTCAGGACGTTCGCGTACGCCATGTAAGAGGGGATCGACGCCGTCATGTTCGAGATGACGAGGCCCTTGAGGTGCCGCTGGTACTTCAGGGCGTACTCGATGCCGAGCATCCCGCCCCACGACTGCCCGAACAGGTAGAAGTTCGTCAGAGAGAGCGCGGCGCGCACCTGCTCGACTTCGTCCCGGAAGCGGTCGACCGTCCAGAGGCTCGTGTCGTCGGGCTGGTCCGAGAAGCCCGAGCCGAGCTGGTCGTAGTACCAGAACGTGACCCCGGCGTGCGGGAGGAAATCCTCGAAGCACTCGAAGTACTCGTGCGTGACGCCGGGGCCGCCGTGAAGCGTGAGCATGTGAATGGGCCCCGAACCGACCTTCTTCACCCAGACCTTGTACTTCCCTCCGTCGATCGGGATGGCCCGCGCGCCCCCGGTCCTGACGGTCCGCGCGCCGGCCGCCTTCTCCTTCGGGGTCCCGGAAGCGAGCGCGGCGAACGGCGCGGCCAGGGCGCCCGCGGCTGCGGCGGGGGCGGCGAGAAACAGGCGTCGCGAGATCGTCATCAGGGCCTCCCGACCGTGAAACTTTTCCGGGCGGAATTCGTCTTCTATCTCAGAAGAGGCCCCCGGGGGCGGAAAAGGTGAACGAGGAAATCATGGAATCGGCGGCGGAACTTCACGAGGCGAGAGTCCTGAGGGCGCGGATCGAAGTGCGGGAGGCGGAACTGGCGTCTCTCCCCGGCGAAGCTCCTTCGGCCGAACGCGCGCTCCTCGCCGAGGAGATCGCCCGGCTCAAGAGCGACTTCCGGCGCGTCCTGGCGCTCCAGGCCGACCGGGACTATCGCCGCCGCCGGGCCGAGTGGCGCGCCGAGCAGGGCGAGGGCCGGATGGCCCGCCGCGCCGGAAGCGCCTGCGCCTGACGCGTCATTTCTTCCAGATCTCGAAGCTGACCTTGATCGTCTTGGCGACCTTGTAGTCGTTCGTGAACATCTTCAGAAACATCGTGTTCGTGTCGTCGACCTTGCCCTTGTCGAGCGTGGCCGTACGGTCGTTCTCGCCGAAGGGCTTGCCGTCCTTGCCGCCGGGAATGGTGACGACGTATTTACACTTGTAGTCCTTGTCGTGGTCCCGGTTCGAGTAGCGGAACTCCACGACCATCGTGTGCGTGTCCTTCAGGTCCTTCTCGGCCTTGTGGAAGTCGTCCGAGTCGGGCCAATGCCGGATGCGGAAGGAGTCGATCGTGACATCGCCCACCTTGATCCCGACCTTGATGTCCTTGTCGCCCCCGAAGGGATAGCTGCGTTCGAATTTTTCCTTCTGGGCGAGAGCCGGCGAGGACGCGAGGAGCGCCGCGGCGAGAAGAGCGAGGCAAGTCCGGTTCATGAGAGGACCTCCGTTCGCGCGGATCTTAGCGCCCGCCGCCGAGGGATTCGTAGACCGTGAGAAGGGCCTGCGTGCCGTCCTCGGCCTGGCCGCGGGCCTCGAGCGCTTCGAGGAGCTGGTGGACGAGCGCGGTCCCGGGCAGGGGCATCCCGCGCTCACGGGCGGTCCTGAGGACGATCGCGAGGTCCTTCTGCTGGTGCTTCACGGCGAACGCGGGCTTGAAGTCGCGGTCGATCATCTTCTTTCCGAGGACCTCGAGGGCCCACGAGTTCGCGGCGCCCGCCGTGAGCGCCTCGTGGAGCGGCGCGAGCGGAAGGCCGGCCCGGGCGGCGAACGCGAGCGCCTCGGCGACGCCCATGAGGTTGTTCGCGACGAGGATCTGGTTCGCCGCCTTGCCGAGCTGGCCCGAGCCCGAGGGCCCGAGCGGCGTGAGGCGGCGGCCCATCGCGCCGAAGACGGGACGCGCCCTCTCGAGCGCGGCGGCGTCTCCGCCGACGAAGAACGTGAGCGTGCCCTCGGTCGCGCCCTTCTGCCCGCCCGACACCGGCGCGTCGAGGAAGTCGAGACCTTTTTCCAGGAGCCGAGCGGCGATCCCGCGCGCCGCCTCGGCGGCGATCGTCGAGCAGTCGATCACGACCGCGCCGCGGCGCGCGCCCTCGGCGGTCCCGCTCGCGCCGAGATGGACGGCCTCGACCTCGGGCGCGTCCGGGACGCACGAGACGACGACGTCCGCGCCTTCCGCGGCGGCGGCCGGCGTCTTCGTGGCGCGCGCGTCACGGCCTTCCGTCTTCAGCGCGCCCGCGAACGCTTCGGCTTTTCCCGGAGTGCGTGTCGCGACGGTGAGCGGGAAGCCCGCCTTCGCGATGTTCCGGGCCATGCCCTGGCCCATCGTGCCGAGTCCGATGAAGGCGACGCGCAGCGGAGGAGCTTCACTCATGGTGGAGCGAGTTTAGTTCCTGCTACCATTTCACCGTGAAGTCGGGAGCCGACGCGACTCGAGCGGCCGGGGCGGCCGCGGTCCTCGCTGCCGTGTCGCTCTCCTATCTCCCCGCGGCCCGGTTTCTGCACTACCTCTCGTTTTCGGGCGACGTGAACACGAGCCGCCTCGCGTGGTTCGCGCCGGGCGCGGTTCTCGGCGCGTTTCTCTTCGAGCGCATCGTGCGCGGCACGTTCTACGGCTGGCTCCGGAGGAAGCTGCCGGCCGGCATGGCCGCGCCCGCCGTCGCCGCGCTCGGCGCTATTCCCGTCGCCGCGGCGCGCCTGTCCCTGGCGCCGCGGTTCGAGGCCCAGCCCTCCATCGCGATCGCGCACGCCTACCTCGTCGCGTGCGCTCTCGGGCTCGGCCTCGCCTGGCTCGCGCTCGGGACGGGCGCGACGTGGCCCGGCGGCGCCGCGCTCGCGGCGATCTGGCTCGTGAAGGGCGCCCTTCCCGTGGCTTTCCACGGGCGGCCCGTCCCCGTCCTCGAGCTCCTCGCGGCGGCGCTCGGCGCCGTCGCCGTGGCCCTCGTCCTGAAGAAGCCGCTCGCTCCCCACCGCGACGCGCTGTGGGGCGCGTGAGAGTGGAGGTGTCCTCATGAGCGCGGTTCCGTCGCGTCTCAGACAGCTCGACCTCTTCCTCGAAGAGCCGCCGTCCCCGGACGAGCTCGACGTGGAGCAGGCGGCCCTGCAGGTCCGTTACGAGGTTCTCGCGGCGGCGTGGACGCTCCCCCCGGCGCGCGTCGTCGTCACCTCGCGCCGCGCCACGGGCGGCGTCATCACGTACGGCCCGCCCCACGTGATCCGCGTCTCGAGCCACATGTCCAAAGACGACCGCCTCCAGACGCTCCTCCACGAGACCGCGCACGCCATCTGCTTCGCGCGCTGGGGCGTGGCGGAAGGCCACTCGCCGCGCTTCTGGGCGGTCGCGCGGAAGCTCGGCGTCGCGCGCAAAGCGGCGCCGGAGACCGAACGCCTGCGCCGCGTGCGCGAGGCGAACGCGCGCTACGCCTATCGCTGCCCCGGGTGCGCGGCGGAGTGGACGCGGCGAAGGCCCTTCGGGCGGGCGCGGCTCTGCGCCTCCTGCGAGCGGGCGGGCCGTCCGGCGCGTCTCATTCTGGTCCGGCGCCCGAAGCCGGGGGGGCGGCGGGCGGCGCGGAAAAGCTGAGGGGCGCGTCGAGCCGAAAGACGGGCACGAGTCCGACGGTCTCGTCGAACCAGGGCGTCCTTCGGAAGAAGAAACGGTGGCGCGCCCGCGCGTCGTTCGCGAACTGCGGGTCGGCCAGCTTCTCCTCCCACTCCGCCTTCAGCTTCGGGTCCTTCGCGAGCATCTCCTCGGCGAGGGGATCGAGCACGCGCACGTCCATGTACTCCTTCTCCTCGAGGCACGAGGAGAATTCGCCCCACGAAAAGAGGGAGTCCGGACTCTCGGGCTCGAGAAGGGCCATCGCGACGTTCGCGAGCTCCGTGTCGAGCGGCACGTAGAGCGACCCGGCCGGGATCCCGCGCGTCTCGACCGCGCGCGCGATCTTCGCCTCGACCCGCACGCGGCCCTGATACGGCGCCTTCGCGAAGACGGCTTCGGAGGCGCGGTACGTCCCGACGGCGAGCGTGCGGGCGGCGGGCAGCCGCTCGACCCTCATGCCGTGCGCCTTCAACCGCTCCTCCACGTTGCCGAAGCCGGCGGGAATCAGATACGCCGCCGGGCGCGGGGCCGTCGCCGTGGCTTTCGCGTGCTCGAGGCTCGGGATGCGGATCGTCTTCTTCCGCGTGCGGTCGTAGCGCACGACCGGCCGCCCCGTGACGGGCGACACGGCCTCGGTCCACGCGTACGTGGGGAAGTCGACGCTCTCCGGCCGCGCGGGATCTCCCACGGCGGCGACGACGACGGGCGAGCCGGGCGCTGCCGTGCGCGCGGCGGCGCGCGCCTGGTCGCGCGCGACAAGGAGCTCTTTGGCCGCGCGGCCCGTGCGTTCGAGGAGCGCGCGGAGAAAGAGGGTGTTCGCGCGGACGCGGTCTGCGAAGGGCTTGATCGCGTGTGTCTCGACGAGGATGGAGGGCACGTTGCGGACGGGGAAGTATCCCGTCGAGTAGCGGGGAGAGAAGACCGACGAGTCGAAGCCCTTCATCGGATCGCGCGCGTCGAGGAAGTCGACGTACGCGCCGAGGGCCCCAATGCCGGCTCTTTCGACGTCGGCGAGCGCCTTCGGGACGACGGCTCTCAGCCAGTCCCCGAGGGGCTTCGGCGTGACGGGCTCGTTCGCGTACGAGACCGTGAGCGCGGCCTGGAAATCGGCGCCGTCCGTCACGTGGTCGTCCACGAAGAGATCTGGCTTCCACGCGTCCGCGAGCGCGAGGAGGGCGCGTGTCTCCTTCGCGTCGGCCTTCACGAAGTCGCGGTTCAGGTCGAGGCCGCGCGCGTTCACCCGGTACCCCATCTCCTCCGGGCCGTTCTGGTTCGGGCGGTTGTACGCCGAGACGCGCGCGTGCCCGTCCACGTTGTAGACGACGACGGTCACGAGCGTGACACCGTCGAGGAGGTCGAGCCGGTTCGAGAGCGCGATGTCGCGGAGGAGCATCAGAGTCGCGTCCGTGCCGTCCACCTCTCCCGCGTGGATGGAGTTGAGGACGAGGACGACGGGCTTGTCGATCTTGTACCTTTCGCCGGGCTCGAACAGCTTCTCCCTCGAGGCGACGACGACGGGAATGCGCCGGCCTTCCTCGCTCGGCCCGATGAACGACACCTTGAGGTACGGGGACTGCCGCTCGAGCCGCGTCAGGAACGCGAGCACCTCGTCGTACGTCTCGGTTTTCCGGAAAGCCGTCAGCTCCGCCCGCGTGAGGAGGTCCGGAGGCACGGGCACGAGAGGCCGTTCTGCAGCGGCGGCAGAGGAAAGAAGGACGAGAACGGCGGCGGGACAGGCGAGGCCTCTTGCGCGCATGGGCGGAGGTTAACGCGGGCTCTGAAGCTCAGGGGTGCGGTGTCAGGGCGACGATCGTCAGGACGGGGACCTTCAGCCCCTTCCCGACACGGTCCGGACCGTAGAAGAAGAAGATCCGCCATGCCGCCGGCGTCCGGCTCTGGACGTAAGCCTCGAAGACCTTCTCGCCGTTCGGTCCTCTGAGCGACTGAAACTCGTGTGTCCGCAGCGACGGATGGCGAATGTCGGTTTCGAGGAAGCCGAGCGTCTTTTTGACTTGCTTCAGGAGACCGGCGCGGTGCGCATCCCGCTCCAGCTCCCGGAGCGCCGCCTCGGCCGACTTTGTGAACCGCAGCTCGCGGTTCATTCGCCCCGGGCGTGCCTCGCGAACGAGCCGAGACGCTTCGTCTCCCCCCGCGCGGCCTCGTCGAGCCCGCGCCGGACGGCGGCCAGGGCCACGGGGTTCCTGAAGAGCCAAGCCTCGCGCGCCGGGATCGAGACGCGCGGGTCGAGGACGAGCTGCCCCGCCTCGTTCCGGTAGACGTCGAACCTCACGTCCGGGTCCAGCCCCGCGAGCGCCTTGCCGAGCGAGAGGCGCTTCTTCGTGTCGGGCTTCAGCTCCCGGTCGACAAGCTCGAGGGTTCCCGCCGTCCCGGCGGCCGCAGGTTTCATCACCCTACGGTAAGCCTGGGTGGGACGAGAGTCAAGTGGGACTGCCCCACACGGCAGGTAACATCACCGCGGAGCGCGCGGCGCCGCGCGGGAGATCCGCGCCGCGCTGAAAGCCGCGGGCGGGGCCGAGGCCGACCGCGAGAGCTGGAGGTCGACGAAGGGCGCTTCCGAAGGACACAGTGCGACCCGGAGCTCCGAACCCTCGATCGCCACCGCCGCGGGCGCGGCCGGTGCTCCGCAAGATGCCGTCACCTCGTCGGCGGCGCGAAGCGGACGATCGATCGTGAGCCTCAGCACGGCGGGGCTGCCGGTGGCCTCGACGAGAGCGGAGGGAAGGCGGAGGTGGAGGAGCGGCGGGTCCCACGCGAGGTCGTGAGGGAGGGCGAAGATCGCGACAAGCCCGCCTCCTTCCCGCTCGAAGCGGAGCCGATACTGATCCGGGTGCGAGCGGAAGAACGAGTCCGGCTGCCGCGGATGGAGGAAGCTGCGCGGAAGCGGCCGCTCCGGCCTCGTCACCCCCTGGCCTGCCTCGTTCCGGAATTGGCCTGTCAGCGCGCCGTCGAGCCGTCCGGCTCCGATGGCGGCCGCGATCTCCTCTTCCGCCACGGGCAGGAACCGGAACCGCGGCAGCGAGCGGAAGAGGTGGAACACGGTGTCGTTGAACTCCGGGGCGAGGCCGAGCGCCGCGCCGCCGGGGTACATCTCGGGCAGGCGCCGCGCCCACCACGACA
>JBGQDL010000190.1:0-6527 GCA_041495865.1 Thermoanaerobaculia bacterium
CGTGGCCGAGCACGGGCTTTCGACGGACGAGTTCCAGAGGATCCGGGAGATCCTGGGCCGCGAGCCCTCGCTCCTGGAGCTGGGCATCTACTCGGCGCTCTGGAGCGAGCACTGCTCGTACAAGTCCTCGCGCCCCTTCCTGAAGGAGCTCCCGACGACGGGCCCGCGCGTCCTGCAGGGCCCGGGCGAGAACGCCGGGGCCGTGGACATCGGCGACGGCCTCGCCGTCGTCTTCAAGATGGAGTCCCACAACCACCCGTCCTTCATCGAGCCGTATCAGGGGGCGGCCACGGGCGTGGGCGGAATCCTGCGCGACGTCTTCACCATGGGCGCGCGCCCGCTCGCGATTCTCGACGCGCTTTTCTTCGGGGATCCCGCGGCCCCGCGCATGCGCGACCTCGTGGACGGCGTCGTGCGCGGCGTCGGCGGTTACGGCAACTGCATCGGCGTGCCGACGGTCGGGGGGATGACGTTCTTCCACCCGGCCTACAACAAGAACATCCTCGTGAACGCGATGGCGGTCGGCGTCGTGCGCCAGGACCGCATCTTCCGCGCGAAGGCCGACGGCCGCGGGAATCCCGTCCTCTACGTGGGCTCGAAGACAGGCCGGGACGGGATCCACGGCGCGTCGATGGCCTCGGACGTTTTCGACGACGAGAAATCGCAGCGCCGGCCGACTGTGCAGGTGGGCGATCCGTTCGTGGAGAAGCTCCTCCTCGAGGCCGTCCTGGAGGTCCTGAAGGGCGACGCGGTGGTCGCCATCCAGGACATGGGCGCCGCCGGGCTGACCTCCTCGACGTTCGAGATGTGCTCCCGCGGAGGCGTCGGGATGGAGCTGGACCTGTCGAAAGTCCCGATGCGCGAGACCGGGATGACGCCCTACGAGCTGATGCTCTCCGAGTCGCAGGAGCGGATGGTCCTCGTCGTCCACAGGGGCCGCGAGGCCGAGGTGGCCGCGGTCTTCCGCAGGTGGGGCGTGGACGTCGCGACGATCGGTGTCGTGCGCAGGGAGCCGCGCATGCGCCTCCTCTGGCAGGGCGACGTCGTCGCCGACCTCGAGATCGCCCCGCTCGTGAAGGAGGCCCCGCTCTATCAGCGCGCGTTCACGGTGCCGAAGCCGCTCCCGCCCTCGACGCCCGTCGCGCTCGGCGGCGCCCCGGACGACGCCGCGGCGCTCCTCGCCCTTCTGGGATCGCCGAATCTCTGTTCCAAGCGGTGGATCACGACGCAGTACGACTGGAGCGTCAGGACGAATACGGTGACCGGCCCGGGCGGCAACGCCGCCGTGATCCGGGTTCCGGGCACGTCCAAGGGTCTCGCGATGACGTGCGACGTCAACCCGCGCTACGTCGCGGCCGACCCCGAGACGGGCGCCGCGCACGCGGTGGCCGAAGCCGCGCTCAACCTCGCCTGCGCCGGCGCACGACCGCTCGCCGTCACGGACTGCCTCAACTTCGGAAACCCCGAACGGCCCGAGGTCCTCGGCCAGCTCGCCGCGGCGATCCGCGGCCTCGCGGAAGCCTGTCGCGCGTTCGAGACGCCCGTGGTCTCCGGCAACGTGTCGCTCTACAACGAGACGGACGGCGTTTCGATTCCCCCGACGCCCACGGTCGGGATGGTGGGCCTGCTCGACGACGTCACGCGCACCGCCTCTCTCCATTTCGCGCGCGAGGGCGACCTCGTGGCGCTCCTCGGAACGACGCGCGACGACATGGGCGCCAGCGAGTACCTCGCGACGATCCTCGGCCGCGACGAGGGCCCGTGCCCGGCGCTCGACCTCGCCTCGACGCGCGCGCTCGTGCACCTGCTCCTCGAGACCGTACACGACGGAATGCTCCGTTCGGCGCACGACGTCTCCGAGGGCGGCCTCGCCGTGGCGCTCGCCGAGGCCGCGACGGGAGATTCGGACCTCGGGGCCGACGTGAACGTCGCGACGCCGCTGCCCGCCACCCGTCTCCTCTTCTCGCAGACGCCCGGGCGCGCCCTCGTCTCGCTGCCCGCGGGGCGCGAGCGGAACCTCGTGGAGGCGGGGCGCCGCTACGGCGTCGCGGTCGCCCTCCTCGGCCGCGTCGTCAAGGGCCGCCTGACCGTGTCCGTCAACGGCGCGCGGGCGCTCGACCTTGCGACGTCCGCGCTCCGCGCCGCATCCGAGTCCGCGTTCCAAAAGCTCCTGGAGGTCTGAATCGTGAGAAAGCTCCCCGCTCTCGTCGTTCCCTCGGCCGCGGTTCTCGCCGCTCTCCTCGCCGCTTCCGCCGCGCCGGCCGCCGATCTGAAGGTCGGGGCTCCGGCGCCGGACTTCACGCTGCCTTCCGCCTCCGACGGGAAGGCCGTCGCCTTGAAGGATCTCCTCGCGAAGAGCAAGGCGGTCGCCGTCGTTTTCGTCGCGACGAAATGCCCCGTCTCGAACGCCTACAACACGCGCATGGCGGCCCTCGGGAAGGAGTACGCGGCGAAAGGGATTCCGCTCGTCGGAATCAACAGCAACAAGACCGAGCCGGCGGCCGAGGTGAAGGCGCACGCGGAGAAGCACGGCTTCACGTTCGCCGTCCTCAAGGACGAGGGGAACCGGATCGCCGACGCGTACGGTGCGACGAAGACGCCGGAAGTCTTCGTGATCGATCCGAAGGGGAATCTCATCTACCACGGGCGGATCGACGAGAACCAGGACGATCCGCAGAACGTGAAGTCGCCGGACCTCCGAAACGCGCTCGAGGCGATCCTCTCAGGCAGGCCCGTGCCCACGGCCGAGACGAAGGCCTTCGGCTGCACGATCAAGCGCGTTTGAGGCTCCTCCTCCGGACGCTGCTGTCGGCGGCGGCCCTCGTGGCGCTCGCGCGGCCCGCCTCCTCCGAGCCCGTGAAGCTCGTGAAGCCGGAGCAGTACCGCGCGCGCGTCGTGGCGGCGAAGAAGGGCCGCGCCCTCCTCGTGAACTTCTGGGCCACGTGGTGCGATCCCTGCCGCGAGGAGATGCCCGCTCTCGTCGCCGCCGCGAGGGGATTTTCGTCGAAGGACCTGGCCGTCGCGCTCGTGTCGACCGACACCCTGAAGAAGACGCCGGAGGTCCAGAAATTCCTCGCTTCGCTGAGGATCCCGTTCGTCTGCTGGCAGGCGAAGAGCCCCGATCCGCAGCGCTTCATCGACGCGGTGGACACGACCTGGAGCGGCGCCGTCCCGTACACGCTCGTGTACGACCGAAAGGGGAACCTCGTCGCGCGGCTCGCGGGCCCGCAGACCGAGAGGTCCTTCGGCGAGGCCGTCCGCAAGGCCCTGGCGCCGGGCTCTTGAGGCGGCGCCCGTTCGACGCGCTCTTCCTCGACCGGGACGGGACGCTCGTCGTCGAGCGGGGCTTTCTTTCCGACCCGCGTGACATCCGGCTCGCGCCGGGCGCGGCGGATCGCCTGCGCGTCTTCCAACGGCAGGGAACGGCGCTTTTCATCGTCACGAACCAGTCCGGCCTCGCTCGCGGCACGCTGACGCGGGAGCAGGTGGATGCCGTGAACGCGGAGATCGTGCGCCGCTATGCCGCCCGGGGGGTCCGCTTCGCGGGCGTCCTCGTGTGTCCGCACCACCCCGAAGGGGCGATCGCGTCGCTCCGCCGGAAATGCCGGTGCCGCAAGCCGGGGACGCTTCTGCACGAGCGCGCGCTCCGCGCCCGCGGGCTCTCGGCCTCCCGCTCGGCGGTCGTGGGCGACAAGTGGGACGACGTGGGGTCGGGCCTCGCTCTGGGCGCGGCGACGGCGCACGTCCTCACGGGCCACGGCCGGCGGGAGCGGGCGCTCGTTCTCGCCCGCGCGCCCGGTGCGATACTCGCGACGACGCTCGCCGATGCGCTCGACCAGCTCCAATCCCGTCGTTTCTCGCGCCGTCCGCCGCGGAGGCCCGCGTGACGCCGCGTGAGATCGCCGCGCTCGCGGCGGCGGCGCCCAGCGTCACGGTGGCCGTGGCCGGCGACCTCATGCTCGACGAGACGTGGACGGGCTCCGTCGAGCGGGTGGCGCCGGAGGCGCCCGTGCCGCTCCTCGCGCTCCAGGCGATGAGCCGGCGCGCGGGCGGAGCGGGAAACGTCGTCGAGAATCTCGCGTCCCTCGGGGCGCGCGTCGTCACACTGGGCGCCGTGGGCCCGGGCGAGGAGGGCGCGTGGCTCGCGCGGCGGCTCACGACGCTGCCGGGAGCCAGGGGCACGATCGCCGTCGACCCGCTGCGGGCGACGCCCGTCAAGCGGCGCATGGTCTCCGAGGGGCGCCAGCTCCTGCGCGTGGACGAGGAGATCGCGTCGGCGCTGTCGCCGTCCGCCGAGGGCGCGCTCATCGCCGCGGCGCGCCAGGCCGTGAATGGCGCCGACGTGCTCCTTCTCTCCGACTACGCGAAGGGCACGCTCACGCCCGCCCTCACGTCCGCCCTTCTCGAGGCGGCGCGCACGAAGGGAATTCCCGCGCTCGTCGATCCGAAGGGCCGCGATTACGGGAGGTACCGGGGCGCGACGGCCGTGACGCCGAACCGCAGGGAGCTGGAGGCCGTGGCGGGCGAGAGAGCGCGCGACCTTCAGACGGTCGCGCGCCTCGGCACGCGCCTCAGGGACGAGCTCGGGCTCGAGGCGCTGCTCGTGAAGCTCTCGGAGGAGGGCATGCTCCTCCTCGCGCGGAACAAGGAGCCGCGGCGCATCGCGGCCCATGCCCGTGAGGTCTTCGACGTGACGGGCGCTGGCGACACCGTCCTCGCGGCATTCGGCGTGGCCGTGGGCTGCGGCCTCGGCTTTTTCGAAGCGGCCGAGGTCGCGAATCGCGCGGCGGGCTGCGCGGTCGCGCGCGCCGGGACGGCGCCCGTCCACTGGGCCGACCTTCTCGAGGGTGTCGTGGGGTCGCCGCGCGAAAAGCTCCTCGACCGCGCGCACCTGCCGGCCCTCTCTTCGATGCTGCGGCGCGCCCACAAGAGGGTCGTCTTCACGAACGGCTGCTTCGACCTCCTGCACTCCGGGCACGTCAAGCTCCTGACGGAAGCGCGGCGAGGCGGCGACCTTCTCGTCGTCGGCCTCAACAGCGATGCCTCGGTGCGGCGGCTGAAAGGCGAGGGGCGGCCGATCCTCTCGGAGACGGATCGTGCGCAGGTCCTCGGCGGGCTCGACGCCGTGGATTTCGTGGTCGTGTTCGACGAGGACACGCCGGAAGCCGTGATCCGGGAGCTGCGCCCCCAGACGCTCGTCAAGGGCGGCGACTACACCGAGGCCACGGTCGTCGGCGCGACCTTCGTGCGCTCGTACGGAGGGGACGTCGTCCTGATCCCTCTCGTCCCGGGCCTTTCGACTTCCTCGATGGTCGCGCGCCTGAAGGGCGGAAACTGATGCGCGCGTACTTCGGCGATCTGGCCGCATTGGCCTCCGGCGCCGCCCACTCCATCGGACCCGACGTGGAGAAGGCCGCGAGGCTCCTGGCCGACGCGGCCCTTTCGGGGCGCACGACGTTCGCGTTCGGAAACGGCGGAAGCGCGACGCAGGCCCAGCACTTCGCGGCCGAGCTGGTCGTGCGCTACGAGGACGATCGGCCGGCCCTCCCGGCCGTCGCGCTCACGGCCGACGTCGCGATCCTGACCGCCTGCGCGAACGACTACGACTACTCGGTCGTCTTCTCTCGGCAGATCGAAGCGCTTGGGAAGTCGGGCGACGTCGCGGTGGGTATCACGACCTCGGGCCGAAGCCCAAATGTGCTGAAGGCGCTCGAGGCGGCGAAGGCGCGCGGCCTGACGACCATCTTCCTCACGGGTGAGAAGGGCCGCGCCGAGGCCGCGCGCTGGGACGTCGGAATCGTCGTGCCCTCGACGGAGACCGCGCACGTGCAGGAGCTGCACCTCGCCGCGCTGCACCTCGTGTGCCGGTTCGTGGATGAGGAGAGGAAGAGAAGGAGCTGAGAATCGGTGATGCACCTGCATTAGGGTGTTTTGATATCCGACTCCAGGTGCTCGAGCTATCGTTGAGTCCGCAACCATGCGACCGATCCCCACACGGGCCGTGGCTGAGCCGGGCGAGTGGCCCTCGCTGGTGGATCTCATGCAGCTCGTCCACCACGAGATGGCCTTCCATCGCCTCGACTGGAACGTTCGGGAAGAGATCGAGCAGGAGATCGCCCTTTGGCTCGTCAGAAAATGGGCGTCGATCGAGGCGCAGAAACACCCGGCCGCCTTAGGGAGTGCCCTCGTGAAACAGTTCTTGCGGCCGGATAACCTGCGCCGCTGGTCGCTCGAGGACAGGATCGAACCGGAGGCTGCGCTGCCTTACTCGAGCCAGAGGTACGACTCGGCGCCCGACGAAAGGCTCGCGGCAGCCGAGTGGTTGAGGGCGCTCGACCCGGCGGACCGCCGGCTCGCCTCGCGGCTCCTCTCGTGCGATTCCTGGCTTGAAGCCTGCGACAAAGAGAAAGTGCCCGCCGGAAGCAGGGCCTTCAGACGCGCGAGGGTCGTAGCAGCGTTGGTCGGTCGATAGGCCCCGCTATTTTTTCGGCCTTCCCGCGCATCTTAGAGTCGAAGGGGCAAACTGC
>JBGQDL010000191.1:0-6506 GCA_041495865.1 Thermoanaerobaculia bacterium
ATTGCGGGCACTAGAGAGAGCCGGCCGGGAAAGGAGGCGTCAGATGGGATACGAGAGCCTTTGCTTCGAGACGGACGGGCCCGTTGCCGTCGTGACGCTGAATCGTCCCGCGAGGCGCAACGCCCTCTCGCTGGGACTTATGCGGGAGCTGATGGACTGCCTTGCGCGCATCGGCGAGGACCGGCAGCTCCGCGCCGTCATCCTCGCGGCGGCCGGTAAGGTCTACAGCTCGGGGCACGATCTCAGCGAGCTGGTCGGGAGGGACATCAACGACACGCGCCAGATCTTCGACGTCTGCGCCGGGCTGATGACGCTGATCCAGTCGATTCCGCAGCCGGTCATCGCCGAGGTCCAGGGCCTCGCCACGGCGGCCGGATGCCAGCTCGTGGCGACGTGCGATCTCGCCGTGGCGGTCGAGGACGCGTGGTTCGCCACGCCGGGCGTCAGGATCGGGCTCTTCTGCACGACGCCGATGGTCGCGTTGAGCCGCGCCGTCGGCCGCAAGCGCGCCCTCCTCATGCTCCTGACCGGAGACCCGATCGACGCGAGGACGGCGGCAGCGTGGGGGCTCGTCAACAGCGTCGTGCCCGCCGGCGCGCTGCGCGACGAGACGCGCAAGCTCGCGGCACGGATCGCGGAGGCGAGCCCCGTCACGCTCGGAATCGGGAAGCAGGCTTTCTACTCGCAGGTCGACCTCGACCAGCCGAAAGCGTACGCGTATGCCAAGGAGATCATGTCGATGAACGCCATGGCGGTCGATGCCCAGGAAGGGATCTCCGCGTTCCTCGGAAAGAGAGCGGCCGTCTGGACGGGAAGATAGAAGATGGAAGCCAAGGAGGCAGTTTCATGATCACGTTCGAGTACAGGTTCGATGTCCTCCCCGGGAAGCTGAAGGAGTACGAGAAGTACACCAAGGGCCCCGGCAAGGACATCTGGCTGAAGTTCAAGGGCGTCAAGGCGGTCCGCGTGTACAAGAGCATGCTGGGCGGGTCCTCCCCGCAGCGGCTCGTGCAGGTCGACCTGGAGAGTCTCGCGGCGCTCGAGAACATCCTCACGGATACGGGCTTCCGGAAGCTCAAGTACACGTTCCACAGCCTCGTCACGCACGTGAGCGATTCCCTGCTCGTCGAAGTGAGCCACAAGAAGAGATAGGGACCCCCGACGCCGACGCCCGGTCAGCGGCTCGGCGAATCACCGTGGGGTATTGCCCTCGGACCTGGGCCGATCTCCGGGTCGAATTGAAGCGTCACTCGCCCGCCGAGGGCGGTGGCGTACTTCACGAGGGTTCTCACGCCGGGATTCCTGATCGCCCCCGTCTCGAGCTTCGCGATGTAGGGCTGGCTCGCTCCGAGGAGCTTCGCGGCAGACCTTTGAGACAGACCCCTCGTCTCGCGCAGGACAATCAGCTGCCTCTGGATCTTCATTTCGTTGACCAGCGCGTCAGCCTTGCGGTCGAGGTCCCGGTTGGGTTTGAGATCGCCCCAGAGCCACCGCATGAAGTCCGTTTTTCTCGCCATCATTGTCCCCCGGCCAATATGCGTCCAGAAGTCTTAACGCAGCCTAACGGGCCGCCAGACCGGCAGCCGGAGCTCGAACGAGGTCCCGCCTCCCGCCGGAACCGCACACGCCGAGCCTCCGTGTCCGGCGGCGATCCGGCGCACCAGGGCGAGGCCGAGCCCGCTCCCCGTCGAGACCTCCGCCCCCCTTCCCGGGACGAAGGGCTCGAAGATCCGCTCGAGGTCCTCGGGAGCGACTCCGGGTCCCTCGTCGCGGATCGCGACGGTCACGATGCCGCCCCTCTCAGAGGCCGAGAGGTGAATCGGCAAACCCGGCGTGCTGTACGCGACTGCATTCTCCGCGAGGTGCTCGATCGCCGCGACCAGAAGCTCCTCGTCGCCCCGAACGAAGACCTCGTCCGGCGCCTCGACCGTGAACGCACGGCCGCCGCCGGCGCGCGACACGGCAACGTGCCGGAGGAGGTCCGCGACGTTCGTCGCGGAGCCGGCCTCCTGTAGGGATACGTCCGTCCGCACGAGGACGAGAAGGCTCTCGACGAGACGGCGGAGCGTCTCGAGGGCTCCGCCGCTCGGCGGCATCCCGCTGTGGGACTGGGCGACGAGGCGGGTGAGCGGCGTGCGGAGGGCATGCGCAGCGTACGCGGCGAACTCCCGCTCGGCGGCAAGAGCCTGCGTAAGGCGCCGGCCCATCTCGTTGAGCGCGTCGGCGAGACGCACGACCTCGGCGTCCTTGGAGATGGCTTCGAGCGGTTTCCACGGACCGCTCGAGGGTCGCGCCGCGACCTCCCGCGCCAACGTTTCGAGCGGCGCGAGCGCCCGCCGGGTGAGTCGAACGGAGATCAGCGCGGAAAGGAAGGAGAGGGGAAGGACACCGAGAAGGAGCGCGGTGCCCATTTCCCTCCGGAGCGCATTCGAGAATGAACCCGGCACCGCAACCGCGACGACGAGGCCTGTCGCTGTGTGCCGCCGGGCGATGAAGCGGCCCTTTTCCCGATGTGGTTCCGCGTCGGCCGCGCCTCCTCCCACTCCCACCTCGTCCCCCGGACCCTTCGCCGCGATGAGGCCGGACGGACCCCACACTTCCCTTCTCACCCCGTCGAGGGCTAGCTCGTACAGGAATTCGCGAGCCGCGCCTTCGGCGGTCGGCCGCTCGGCGCGCTCCTTCGTGATCCCATCGTCCATCGCGGCGGCGAGGTTTCCGGCGGTGCGAAGGTCGGCTGACGTGAGCCGAAGGCCGAGGAGGACGAGTGGCACCGCCGCGCTGACCAGCGCCGTGACCGCAGCGGCCGCGGCGGCGATCAGGGCGATCCGCCTGGCGATGCTGGGGCGGCGCATCAAGCTCCTCCACGCCAGCGGAACCCGTAGCCGCGGACCGTCTCGATGGCGTCCGGGAGTCCCCGCTCGCTGAGCTTCTGGCGAAGTCTCGAGAGAAAGACGTCGAGACTTGCCGACGTCTCCGGCGTCGCCTCGCCCCACACGTTTTCGAGCAGCTCATTGCGCGCGATCCCACGGCTGGCTAGGAGGCGCTCGAGCACGCGGAACTCCCGGTCGGTGACCGGGACCTCTCCACCCCTGACGAAGGCTTCGCGGCGGTCGACGTCGAGGCGCACGACGCCGACTTCCACGTGCCGTCGCGCCGGGTGTCCGCGCCGCAGGAGCGCGCGCACGCGGGCCTTCAGCTCCAACGGAGCGAAGGGCTTACCCAGGTAGTCGTCCGCCCCGGCCTCGAGCCCTTCGACCCGCTCGGGCACCTCCCGGAGGGCCGTGATCACGAGGATTGGTACCGTGTGTCCCGCCTTCCTGAGCTCGGCGACCCAGTCCAGGACCGACCCGTCCGGCAGCATTCGATCCACGACCAGTAATTCGAAGGACCGCTCGCGAAACGCCGCGCGGGCATCGCGAAGGTCGCCGACGCCCGTCGGCAGGACGCCGATTTCCCGGAGCGTCGCGACGATGAAGGCCCTCGTCTCTCTCTCGTCCTCGACGACGAGGACGTTCGGAGTGTCCGTCATCGCCGGTGGAGCCCACCGCGCCGTCTCGCGGCGGGCGCGCCCCGCGGCATCTGCCTGCCGGAAGAGAGCGCCTTGATGACGGTGCCCCAGTTGTCGAACCACGTTTCGAACGCGGCGCGGAGCTGGGCCCTCCCCTGCTCGTCGGCCGCGGTGCGCAGGGCTTCGGCGACGGCGGCCGTGGAGGGCCGAAGGCGGCGTTCTCCCGAGGCCGTCAGGCTCACGTAGACGAAGCGGTGATCCTCGGGGGAGCGCCTCGTCCGGACGAGGCCGGCGCGCTCCATCCGCCGGACGAGGGCGGACGTCGTGTTCATCGTGGCGAAGGTCTGGCGGGCGAGATCGCCGATGGTCAGGGGCTCGCTCGAGGGGTTGCCGGCGAGGGTGAGAAGGGCGAACTGCTGGGCGGGGGTGAGGCCGCCGTTCGTCGGCTCGGTCGTGATGGTCCTCCGCACCGACTCGAAGAACCGCCGCAGGTGAGCCATCGTGCGGTAGGTCTGCGCGAGGCTGTGTCGCGTGGCCATCGCCGGAGATTACAGGGAACGAGCGAATCGAGAAACCGCTTGAGCCGGGCTGGAATCGAAGCCTACAATCACTCCACGCGATGAATAGTCGACGGCACGTAGTATTTTGGGTGAGGTGATGGCCGTGCCCGTCCTCCTCGCACCCGCCGGAACTCCCGAGGCCGTCCGGGCCGCGCTGGACGCGGGCGCCGACGCCGTTTACGTGGGCCTCGAGGGCTGGAGCCGGGGCGGCGCCCGAAGGGAGCTCTCCTGGGACGAGCTGGTGGTGGCGCAAAGCGAGGTTGCCTCCGCGGGCCGGAGCCTCCAGGTCGCTCTGAACACCATTCCGAAGCCCGAGGAGCGAGCGCGACTCTTCGACCGCATCCCCGCCCTCCTGGATCTCGGGATTCGAGACGTCATCGTGAACGACATCGGAACCCTGGCGGCGCTGAGGCGGCGGTTCGAAGATCTCCGGCTGACGGCCAGCATCGGCTGTGGCGCCCAGACGGTCGCGGACGTCGCTTTCTTTCAGGACCTCGGCGCTCACGCCGTCGTCCTGCCGGGAACGGTGAGTCCCGCGGAGATGCGCGAGATCAGGACCGTCCGGGGAATCTCCGTGGAGATCATGGTTCACATGGTCGAGGAGTTCGTCCTTCTTGGAAGCTGCTGGATGCCGAGCTACGTGCATCTAAAACCGTCACCGCTTCCGAACGCGTTCCCGTCCGAGGCCGAAGGCCCGGGCGAGACGCCGGAGGGCGCTCTTCGGGGGCTGAGGCAGACCGGGAGCGTGAAGAGGGGGGGCGTCGGGCCCTGCTTCAGAATCTGCCAGCAACCCTGGGAGCTGTTCGCCTCAGGGCGGCGGGCGGGCACGCAGTTTTTTCCGAGCCGACAGATCAGCCGGATCGCGGAGGTCGAGGCGTATGCCGAAGCGGGCGTGGACGTGTTGAAGCTGCAGGGGCGGAGCCTTCCGGTGGAGCTGCTGTCGCCTCTCGTCCGGCGCTACCGGGAGGCGATCGACGCCCGGACGACTCCGGCCGCCTTCGAGGCCCGGTGGGCGGCGTTGCCGACGGCATGGACGGTGGTAGGAAGATGAGGGGGCGGCCGATGGGTGGCGAGCCAGGAGTTCCATGAGTCCGTTCGAGCTGAACACGACGATCGCGAACCTGCGGGATCTCAGGGCGTCGGACCTGTCCGACTACGACGGGGTCTATCTGGGCGACATCTACTGCCGGCTCTACGAAGCGAACTTCCTGGAGCAGCTCGGCGATCTCAAGGAGGGCCTCCACATTCTTCACGAGGATGGGAAGAAGGCCTACGTGGCGACCTATGCGGCGCCGCGGAACGACTTCCTGCCCAAGGTCCGGAAGATACTCGAAGCCTCGTCCGCAGCGGGTGCCGAGGCGGTCGAAATCCACAACCTCGGGATCCTGAGAATCGCCCACGAGGAGTTCCCGGAGCTCCCGGTGCACGTCGGAGGCTTTGCGAACATTTACACTGCGGCCGGCGCCGAGGTCCTGCGCGGGTTCGGGGCCGTGCGGTTCACGCCGAACTACGAGCTGAGCCTGGACGAAATCCACGAGATCACGACGACCTGCGGCGCGCCCCTGGAGCTCCTGCTCCACGGCAAGATGCCCCTCGGCATCTCGGACTACTGCTTCTTGCTCGAGTACGAAGAGAAGTGGGGCGTCAAGTGCCCCGACCTCTGCCAGAAGGAGCTGTTCCTCAAGCAGGGGGACTGGGCGATGAAGTCGCTGGGAAAGGGAATCCTGAGCGGCAAGGACGTGTGCATGCTCGAGCACCTGCCGCGCCTCCTCGCCGAGGGCCACCGCCATTTCCGGATCGAAGCCGTCTCGGAGAGTCCCGAATACCGGCGCGAAGTCGCGGCGGTGTATCACACGGCTCTCGATCGGACCCTCGCCGGCGACGGCGACGTGAATGAGGGATCGTGGGAAACGCTTCGACGTCACGCCCGGATCGGTCTTTGCAACGGGTTCTACTTCGGCAGGAGCGGAATGGACTACCAGGGGCTCCGGCCGGAGGCGCTCGGGTCCCTTCCCACCATTTCCCGCATGGAGTCCTAGTCAAGGTCAAGGAGGAGACGTCATGGTCGAGCTTCTGGCGCCGGCAGGGAATCTTCCGATGGTCGAGGGAGCGGTCGCGAACGGCGCCAACGCCATCTACGTGGGGCCTCGCGGCTGGAGCCGGCGGCGCGACAAGTACGAGATGTCCGACGAGGACGTCCGGGCGGCCATCGAAATCGCCCATGCGGGGGGCGCCAAGCTGCGCGTGGCCTTCAACACGAACATGCAGTCCCATGAGATCGCCCCCCTCCTGGAGAAGATGGAGCGTTTCGTGTCCTGGGGCGTGGACGGGGCGATCATGACCGACATCGGGGCGATCGCCGAGGTTCACCGGAAATTCCCGCATCTCACGATTCACGCCTCGATCGGAGCGAACATCCTCAACAACGAAGACGTGAG
>JBGQDL010000192.1:0-6487 GCA_041495865.1 Thermoanaerobaculia bacterium
GCGCGAGCCGCACATGACCGCGCCGCCCGTTCGCTTTCATGCGGCGTTCCGAGGCGCACGCGTGGGCCGGATGCGCTGCGGCGCGGCCCGGTATTCCCGGGCAAAGCGAGGCGCGACATTGCCACCGTGCCCCAGATGGGGCGCCGGATACGAAGCTGAAAAATGCCAGAAAGGACTGAGGCCTGTCGGGCGCGTCCGAGCCGCGCAGCAGCGCGCCTGGGGCTACGGTGACCCTGCCACAATCGCTGTTGAAACCACAAACGACGAAGCGCGACGCCATTTCCGAAAACAACGCTTTCATTTGCGCCGCATAACCAGTATTCGGCTGCAGGGTGAGGGTATACATCTAGGACTTTCCGAGTCGATTCTCGCCCAAGTGCCTTGATGTGGGCGCAAATTTGTTACCACTATTAGGAGCTCTCCGGGACCCGGCGCTGCTCACGATGCGGTCAGCATCATCTCGAGGGCCTGTGAGATCGACGTCCCGTCCCCGAGCCCCGAGAGCCGAGGCACCCGCCGCCGCAGCGCCTCGAGGCGCTGGGGCTCAGCCGCGAAGTCGTACGCGAGCACGACCGGCAGGCCGGCGAGGAGCGGGGCGAGCGCGTCGAGGATGTAGAAGCCCTGGTGCGTGGCGAGGTGGCGCACGGCCCGGACCCGGTCCCCGCCGAAGCGCGCCACGAGTTGTTCCGCGTCGCCCGTGAGCCGGGCCGCGGGCGTGCGGTCGAAGACCACGTCGAGGAACAGGGCGTCCGGCCGCTCCGCCGCGAGGGCCGCGCGCGCCGAGTCGAGATCTCCCGCCCGTGAGAAGACGACGTCGAGACCGCGCGCGGACGCGAGGCGCTCGAATCCGTCCACGTACTCCGAGCCGTCCTCCACGATGAGCGCGCGGCGCGGCGAGGTCACGCGGCCTCCTCCACGGCGGCGAACTCGACCGCGACGCCCTTCGTGAACTCCCCCGTGCCGGGCGTCACGTCTACGAGGCCGTCCCATTTCCGGACGAGATCCGCGACGACGCCAAGGCCGCGTTCGGCGGCGCGGCCCCGGATCATCTCGGCGGTGAGGAGGCGCGGGTCCACGTCGAAGAGGACGAAGCGCGCGAGGGCCTGGCCCGTCACCGGATCCCGCCGCTCCTCGGCGAGAAGCGCCAGACGCGGGGCTTGGAGAGCGTTCGCGAAGAGGTTTCGCCAGAGCGTGATCCAGTCTCCCTCGGGAACGCGGACGCGCATTCGCTTCCCGTCGCCCGCCGCCGCGAACAGCCCGAGGCCCGCGAGGAGCGGTGCCGCCGCCTCTTTTTCGCGCGCGACGCTCGTCAGGAGCGAAGCGAGGCGTTCGAACCGGACCTCGGTGGACCCGGCGGCATCCAGTCCCGCCGTCAGAAGCTGCGCGGTCCGGGGGCTGAGAACCGCTGCCGCCTCGCGGAGCGTCCGGCCCAGCGCCTCGAGCCGTCGCCCGGACAGCGAGCCGGTTCGGGCGGCCGTCGCGAGATCCCTCTCGACCCGGCCCAGGGCATCGAGAGAGCGCGAGACCGGAGCGAGAAGCGGATCTTTGAAGCGCAGGTTCAAGCGGGCGCCGCGGCGGCGCCCCAACGCTTCGAGGTCCGAGAAGGCGGCGCGAGCCTCCGCGACCAGGCCCTTCGCATCCGAGGTTCCGTAGAGGCGTTCGACCAGGAGGGGCGCGGCCTCCGCGAGGCCGCCGCTCGAGTCCAGGCGCTCCACCGCCTCGCCCAGGAGAAGTCCGCCGTGCTTGAACGCCTCGTGAGAAAGGCGGCCCGCCACGGAGCGCGTGTCGCGCGTGGCACCCGGATCGCGTTCCAGCCACTCCTCGAGCGTGAGGCCCGTGCGCCTTCGCGCCCACGAGAGGCCGCCCGCGAGGAGGGCGAGCGCTCCCGCGCCGAGCGCCGCGCCTCGAAGCGTGCCTTGCCGCCTCTCCTCGCGCTCGAGGGCGGCCTGCGCCTCCTCGGCATGGACGCCCCCGGCCGCCTCCGCGAGGTAGCGCCGGTAGAGCGCGGCTGCCCGTGACGAACGTCCTTCGCCCGAGGCGATCCGGGCCAGCGCGAAGAGCGCCTCGCGCGAGCCCGCCTGCTCCGCGCTTACCCACGCCGATTCGGCGTCCCGCGCCCGCCCGCTCCGGCGGGAGAGGAGGTCGGCCAGCCGCTCCCACGCGGACGTGCGCGACGGGTCCGCCGCGACCGCCCTCTCGAGGACCTCCTCGGCGCCCGCGAGGTCGCCCCGCCGCTCGCGCAACGCCGCGTGCAGCTCGAGGGCCGGGACAAAGAGCGGGTCGAGCCGCTCGGCCGCGGCGAGCTCGGATTCGGCGGCGTCCCAGTCCCGTTCATCCGGCCGGCCGGCGTAGACCTGCGCGAGCCGGAAGGCGCCCACGGCGGGCGACGCGGGATCCGATCCGAGGGAGGCGGGAGCGGGACCTCCCGCCCGCGAGAGGCGCGCGCGCAGGCGCTCGCGAAAGGCGGCCGCACCCGTTCGCTCCTCCGGCGCCGCGAGCGGCCACCACGTGTCGAGGCGCTCGAGGGCGCGCGCCGGGTCGCCCCATGCGGCCCACCGGCTCGCGGCCTCGCGCTGAAGGCGCGGCTGGTCCGGCCGGAGCGCCGTCGCGCGGTCGAAAAGCCCGAGCGACTCCTCTTTCGCCGAACGGTCCGGCTCGTTCCAGAGGAGATTCGCCAGGGCGAGGAGGGCCTCGAAGCCGTCCGGGTCGGCCGAGAGCGCGGTGCGGTACGCGGCGGCCGCCTCGGCGGTCCGCCCGTCCCGCTCCTCGACGCTTCCGAGCGCCAGCGCGGCTTCCGAGTATCCCGGCGAGATCCGCAGAGCTTTCCGGAATGCGTCGCGCGCGGGCGCGTTCGCCCCGCGCCGGAGAGCCGTCTTGCCGTCCGCGAAGGCCCGGCGCGCGTCGGCGGAGGGCGGCGCGAACCCGGGGCGCGCCGGAAGCTTCCGTGCCTCGTCCTCGGCGTCGAGCCGCCGGATGTTCTCGCCGATCCAGTCCGCGCCCGTTCGCCCGCGCCTCTCGAGCGCGGCCAGCACGTGGCCGTACTGGAGGATCGCCCCCCGCCGGTCTCCGCGCGCCTCTGCCTGCCGCGCGAGCACGAGTCGCTCGACCGGCGAAAGAAGGTCCGGGGCCTCCTTCGACGCGATTTCGAGCAGGCGAGCCTCGTCATCCGTGTCTCCGGCCGCGGCCGCGAGGTCCGCGCCCCGGAGGGCGAGACCGAGCGACGGCGACGCGAGCCGCGCACGACGCACCCAGTCCCGCGCCCTCACGAGCTCATCCAGAGCGGGCGTCCCCGCCGCGGCCAGGCTCTCGGCCTGTGCGGCGAGGAACGTCGGGTCGTCGGCGCAGTCCGAGGCCGGCTCGGGACTCGCGGCGAGGAGGACGGGCAGGATCGCCTGCCACACGTTCAGGCCTCGCGCCGGGCCGAGAGACCGAGCTTGTTGAAGCGCAGGCGCACGGCCCGCTCGTCGGCCGAAGAGCCCGTCATGCGCTCGGCCATGCGCGGGAAGTCGCCTTCGCACTCGTGGAAGATCTGGCGGAACGCGGAGCGTTCGAGCTCCCGCCGGAAACCCTCGACGCTGTCCACGTGCGGACGCGGGAGCGCGAGGACATCGCCCGCGGCCGGCGCTTCCTCCTGGCGGGCCTCGGCGAGGAGGTCGAAGAGCAGCCGCGGATCGATCGCGAAGACGACGCGCCCCGCCCGGTCCTTCGCGGCCGCGGTCCGCCCGTACAGCGTGGCGGCGAGAAGATCGGCGAGGACCATAGCGAACTGCCGCACGTTCCCGGGCCACGGGTGGCGCGCCATCGCCTGCCATCCCTTGCGCGGAAGGGCGAAGACGACCGGGGCGCGGCTGCGCGCGACCTCGTCCTCGCCCCGCGCCAGCTCGAACGCGTCCTCCCGGTCCGGCTCCCCTCCTCCCGCGGCTCTTACCTGCGCCGCGATCTCCTGCCGGTTGCCGGCGTCCCGGAAGAACGAGGCCGCGAAGTCGTCGGCGAGATCCTCGAGATCCTCGCGCCGCGAAGAGAGGGGCGGCAGCTCCAGCGCGAGCGCCGGGTTGAGGCGCATGAGGAGGTCCGCGCGGAAAAGCCCGCCTTTGACGCGCAACTTGAGGTCCGCGTTGGACGCCGCCACGATCCGCGCCGTGTGCGGCACGGCCGCCGTGGCCCCCACGCGGCGCACGACGCCGTCGTTCAGCGCCGTCAAAAGCGCCTTCTGGGCGTCGGAGGAGAGGTTCTCGATCTCGTCGAGAAAGAGCGTCCCCTGAGCCGCGGCCTCGAAGACTCCGGGACGGTCCGCCACCGATCCCGTGTACGAGCCGCGCACCGAGCCGAAGAGCGCCGCCTGCAGGAGCGTCTCGGGCACCGTCGCGCAGTCGAAGGAGACGAGCGGCCCCCTGCGCGACGAGAGCGGATGGATGACCTCCTTCACGAGGAAGTTCTTGCCCGAGCCGGTCGGGCCCGTGAGAAGGAGCGGCAAGGGCGTGGGCGCGAGGGAGGCGATCCTCCGGCGCAGGTCCCGCATCGCGGCGCTCCGGCCCCAGAAGAACCTCCCGGTCGAGAGGGGCGACTCGCGCTCGTCGAGCACGCGGCGCACGAGCCGCACGAGCCCCTCGCCCGTCGTCTCGTCCTCGCCGACCGTGTACGTGAACGCGTCGGCGCGGAGCCGCCGGGCCTCGTCTTCGAACGGGATCTCCTCGTGCGCGGTCGTGAGCACGACGGGCAGATCGGGCTCGCGGCGGCGCAGGCGCTCGAGGATGAAGAGGCCCTGGCGGTCGCGCCGGTCGCGCCGGTCGCGCTTCCCCGCCGCAGTCTCGCCGAGCGGACGGCGGTCGGGCAGAAGGTCCTCGTCGGGGATGTCGAACCTCAGATCGAGCACCACGAGGTCGGGCAGCCGTCCGGCGCGCGCGAACGCGGCCTCGGCCTCCGGCCAGCTTCCGGCCCAGGCCTTTTCCGCCGAAGGCCCGAGGAGGACCAGATCCGGAGCGTGGCGGCGCAGGAAATCCGCGGTCTTCGGCTGGTCGTCCACGACGAGGACGCGCGGCCCACGCACCGTCATCGGTTCGCTCCGGGAGGCCGGATGGTCTCGAGGCCGCCCTCGAGGGCGACACGCCGGTAGAACGCCGTGCAGGCGCGCGACGCTTCGAGGCACGCCTCATCGAGGGCCACGAGGGATCTTTCTTCGAGTGAAAGAAGACCGGGCGTCAGGCGGCGCAACACGGCGAGGGCCCTCTCGACCGCTTCCAGGTCGGGATCGGCGCTCGCGAACATCGGCCCCTCTTCTCTCTTCCACTCGAAGAAATTCTTCAGAACGTCACGTTTTGCCGCGCCATCGCCCGAGGGGAGAAGGTCCGAAGCGAGACGCTCTCTTAGCGCCTCGAAATCCGACTCGCGGACGTCCGGGGCGCTCCACCGCAATGCCTTGCCGACGTCGTGCTTCAGACGGAAGGCCGCGGACTTTCTCCTGAGCCTACGGTCTTCGTGATCCGCGTCGGGCGTCATGCGACCGATTATCCGCTGAGCCGCTCGGTCATCTGCTGGAGGCGGCCCCAGTCCACGACGCCCGGCGCCGAGTACGGGCGGTCGACGAGGACCGGCCTGCGCGCGCCATCCGTGTCGCAGAGGACGTGCCGCTTCGGGATGCGGATGCCCTCGGGCGTGAAGCCCTCGCACACGACGAGCAGAAGGCGGCCGTCCGGCGAGAAGCCGAGCGAGGTCGTGTAGCGGTCCTCTCCCGGGCCGGGGCCGCTCGACGGAGCCGGCGCTCCGGCCGACAGGATCTCGGGCTCGGCGGCGGCGGCCGGCTCGACCACCCGAGCGCGCGTGAGGTCGAGAAGGCGCGTCCTCCGGCGGCCCGCCGTGGGCGCTTCATCCCACACGAGCTTCCGAGAAGTGGAGTCGAAGGCGAGGCTGGAGGGGTCCGCGCCCGCGACGGGGAACGGCTGGATGGCGTCCTTGCCGTCCGCCCGCGTCACGACGAGAAGCGAGACCCCGCCCCTCGCAACGAAGAGCGCGCGCAGGCCGGAGGCCGACACGACCGGCCTGTCGGAGACGACTTTGCGCGGCAGCGATTTCGTGAGGCGCGCGACGAGGCGGTCGGCCGCGCGGCGGCGCGCCGCGTCGGGCGTCGTGGCCGTGACTTCGGAGGCCGCCTCGATGGCCGCATCCCGGTAACCGGCGAGCGCCTCCGAGTCGGCACGCCGGCCGGCGCCCTCGGCGAGCCAGGACAAGAGTCGCGCGCGCTCGAGGAGCAACGGCACGCGGCGCGAGGACGCGGGGAACGACACGAGGTATTCGGCCAGGTCGCGCTCCCTCCGCGAGGCGGCGGCGAGGTCGCCCGGAGCCTGAGGGTCCACGGCGGGTCCGCACGCGGAAAGCAGACGCAGGCGCGCACGTTCGGCGACGTCTACCGGAGGAGCGAGGGCGATGAGCCGCCGGTAGGCCGCACCGTCGTACCGATAGCCGCTCCCGTCGCCTTTCGGAACGAGCGCGA
>JBGQDL010000193.1:0-6482 GCA_041495865.1 Thermoanaerobaculia bacterium
ACCCTCAACAGGGCCGCGAGCATGTCGGGGGCCGGGTTCAGGGATGGGAAATAGTGCGGGAAAAAGTCGCCCGGAATCGCGAGAAGGCCGCGAAGAGCCCTTTCGCCGTGGAGGAGGTGGTAGTTGAGATTGTCCCAGCCGATGTCCGGATAGGGGATGTGGAGCGCCCAGAAGACGCCGAGCGGCGCGGCGGTGCCCAGCCAGAAGGCGGCGGGGAGAGAAGGCCGGGGCCGACGGGCGCGCAGGCGAAGGAAGCCGAGGAGCGCCGCCACCCCGATCGACGCGACCCAGGCGATGGTCTCGGGAACGAGCCAGAAGGCCTGCCTCACCAGGACGAGCGCGTAGAGGAAGGCGAGGAGATCCCCGGCCTCGAGCCGGCCCTTCACTCGCGCTCCCTACGCCCAGTCACGCGGATGCCGCAGCACGTCGAGCAGCTTCGCCTCGTCGCTGCCCGGAACGGGATGATGATCGTAGACCCAGCGGACTCTCGGCGGGAGCGACATCAGGATGGACTCGGTCCGACCGCCTGTCTCGAGGCCGAAGACGGTTCCCCGGTCGTGGAGGAGGTTGAACTCCACGTATCGGCCGCGCCTGATCTCCTGCCACTCACGTTGACCTTCGTCGAAGGGCAGCCCGCGACGGCGCTCCGCGATGGGCACCCACGCCGGCAGGAAGCTGGTGGCGCAATCCTTCAGGAACTCGAGCTCTCGCGCCGGCTCTCCCCCCATGTCCTCGAAGAAGATGCCGCCCACGCCGCGCGTCTCGGCCCGGTGAGGGAGGTAGAAGTAGCGATCGCAGGCCTGCTTGAAGCGCGGGTAATACGCGAGGTCGTGGCGGTCGCAGGCTGCCCTGAACGTGCGGTGGAAGTGGGCTGCGTCGTCCTCGAAGAGGTAGAAGGGCGTGAGATCGCTCCCGCCGCCGAACCAGGCCTTTTCCCCCTGGACGATGAAACGGAAGTTCGCGTGGGCCGTGGGAACGAGCGGGCTTCTCGGGTGCAGCACGAGAGAGAGCCCGACCGCCGCAAAGGGGCGGCCGTCGCCGCCCAGCCGGCGCGCGAAGGCTTCGGGCAACTCGCCGTGGACGTGCGACAGGGACACGCCCGCTTTCTCGAGCAGTTCGCCGTCCTGCACGACGCGCGTGACGCCGCCGCCTCCCCCCGGCCTTTGCCAGGCATCGCTCGCGAACCGGCCCCGCCCGTCCAGGCTCTCGAGCGTCCTGCAGATCTGGTCCTGGAGAAGGGAGAGAAAGCCGGCCACGTCCGTGCGGATCTGCTCGTGCGAGGGATTCACGGCCGGCGAGGCTCCATGACAAACGAAGCGAATACTACTTTGTCTCGGCAACCTCACTCCCACTCGATCGTGCCGGGAGGCTTCGATGTGACGTCGTAGACGACGCGGTTCACGCCCCGCACCTCCCCCACGATGCGGCGCGCGGCGCGGTCGAGGAGGTCGTGCGGCAGGCGCGCCCAGTCGGCCGTCATGAAGTCTTCGGTCGTGACCGCGCGAAGGGCCACCACGCTCTCGTACGTGCGGCCGTCGCCCATCACGCCGACGCTCTTGACGGGCAGAAGCACGGCGAACGCCTGCGAGGTCGTCTCGTAGAATCCGCCGGAGCGCAGCTCCTCGAGGAAGATCGCGTCGGCTTCCTGGAGGATGTGGACGCGCTCCACCGTGATTTCGCCGGGGATGCGCACGGCGAGGCCGGGGCCGGGGAACGGATGGCGGGAGAGCATCTCCCTCGGAATCCCCAGCTCCTCGCCGAGGCGCCGGACCTCGTCCTTGAACAGCTCGCGCAGCGGCTCGACGAGGCGGAACCCGAGCTTCTCGGGCAGGCCGCCCACGTTGTGGTGCGTCTTGATGACCGCCGACGGTCCCTTGATCGAGACCGACTCGATGACGTCGGGATAGAGCGTGCCCTGGAGCAGCCACTCCGCGCCATCCACGGCCTTCGCGTTCTCGGTGAAGACGTCGATGAAGAGGCCGCCGATGATCTTGCGTTTTCGCTCGGGCTCCGCCACGCCCGCGAGGGCGCCGAGGAACCGCTCCGAGGCGTCGACGCCGGTCACGGGCAGGCCGAGATGCCGGAAGGCTTCCAGCACCTGGCGCCCCTCGTACTTGCGGAGAAGGCCCGTGTCCACGAAGACGCCGCGGAAGCGGTCTCCCACGGCCTCGCGCATCAGGACCGCGGCGACCGTCGAGTCCACGCCCCCCGAAAGCGCGCCAAGGACGACGCCCTGTGCGACCTCTTCTCGCAGCCTCGCGACGGTCGCGTCGCGGAACCCGGCCATGGTCCACGTGGGCTTCGCGCCGCACACGTCGTAGAGGAAGTTCTCCAGCATCTGGGCACCGTGCTCGGAGTGGTGAACCTCGGGGTGGCCCTGGATGCCGTAGAGGCCGCGCGCGACGTCCTCGAAGGCGGCGACGGGCGCGTTTTCGGTCCGCGCCGTCACGGTGAAGCTCGCGGGAGCGGACTCGACGTGATCCCCGTGGCTCATCCAGATCGTCTCGACCGGCCCCAGCCCCCGGAAGAGACGGCCGCCGCTCACGGAAACGGCCGCGCGGCCGTACTCCCGTCCGGGCGCGCTGCCCACGCGGCCCCCGAAGAGCCGCGCGATCCACATCATCCCGTAGCAGAGGCCGAGGACCGGCACGCCCGCGTCCAGGACCTTCGCGTCTCCCTGCGGAGCCTCCTTGTCGTAGACGCTCGACGGCCCGCCCGACAGGATGATGCCCTTGGGAGAGAGCGTCGCGATCTCCTCGGCCTTCGCGTCGAAAGGCAGAACGACCGAGCGGACGCGGGCCTCGCGGATCCGGCGGGCGATGAGCTGCGTGTACTGGGAGCCGAAGTCGAGAACGACGACGGTGTCGGCGCGGACGCTCACGCCGCGAAGTATACGGACAGCACGTGGCCTCTCAGGCTCTCGCGCGCGGGCGCCCGATCAACGCGCGCGGCACGGCCGCGAGGCCCCCGGCGAGGAGGCCCACCGCCACCGCCGCGAACGCGGCGAGAGCCACGAACAGCGGCCCCACGTTGATCCCTCCCGGCAGGTCTCCGCCGCGCGCCACGCGGTGCAGCGAGACGCCGAACGCCAGCCCGGCGAGGGCCGTGCCTGCGAGGAATGCCCACCGGCTCTCCCGGGGCGGCGAGGTCGCCGCCTTTCGCCCGGGGCCCCGCGACCACAGAGGCGCCGCCGCTGACACGCCCAGGTCGGCGAACAGGAGCAGAAGGCCCGACATGAGATAGGGCGGGACGAAGAACACGATCGACGCCGCGATGAAGCGCAGAAAAGGCCGCTTCGAAAGGACCGCGCCGAGAGCGTCGGCCAGCAGGGGGTAGGGGACGAACGATTCGGCCGCGCGCGGATGTGCCGCGAGAAACGCGGCGAGAACGAGCACGAACGCCGCGGGCGCCACGATGAGAAAGGCGCGAACCGTACGGAACAACGTCAGAACGCCGCGCTCGAAAGCGGCACCGGCGGATTCCAGAGCGCGAGGACGCGCCTCACGTAATCGCGGGTCTCCCGGTAAGGCGGCACGCCGCCGTACTCATCGACCGCTTGCTCTCCCGCGTTGTACGCCGCGAGGATGAGATCGGCGTTGCGCTCCCCGAACCGCTCGGCGAGCTCGGCCAGATAGGCGGCGCCTCCCCGGATGTTCTCCCGCGGGTCGAACGGGCTCTTCACGCCGAGGCGTCGCGCCGTCGCCGGCATGAGCTGCATCAGCCCGCGCGCGCCCTTCCGGGAAACGGCGTGCGGATGGCCGTTGGACTCCACCTTGATGACGGCGGCGATGAATGCGGGGTCGATGCGGTGCCGCTTCGCCGCCTCGAGGATCTGCGAGGAGAAAGGAGGAGAGAACGGAACGACCGAAGGGGGGGAAAGGCCCGGGGAGGAAGAGGGCTTCTCCGAGAAGGCGCGGACGGAGCGCTTTTCTCCCGCGAGCAGTCTTGCCGCGATGTTGGCGTCCGGCACGAGCTTCGGAGGATCCGGAAGCCGTTCGTACTCGTCGTCCACGATGCGCTCGACGACGTCGAGCGGGATCGTCATCGTTCCTCCGCCGATGAGGCTCACCGTGAGGCGGTCGTCGCCGACCACCTCGTACTTCTCGACGCGAAGGTGCCGTCCGTCTTCGAAAACGACGAGGGAGGCCGCTGCGGGCCGAGAAACAATGGCGAAGAGTAGGAGCCCGGCCCACACGAGCCACAGGCGACGCTGGGCGTCATGGTGTTTTTTCTTAGAAGGTAAATAGGCCGCTGCGCCCGCGAGTAGCGCCGAGGGGATGCCCGCTGCCGCAGCTTCACTCACACTTCTAAGAAAATCTTCCTCTTTTCCGGCCCCTTTTCTCAGCAAAATCTTCATCCTCTGGTTCTCACGCCCTCGGATGCGTGCGGTCGTAGACCTTCCGCACGCGGGAGCGAGAGACGTGGGTGTAAATCTCGGTCGTGGCGATGTCGGCGTGGCCGAGCATCATCTGCACGGCGCGCAGGTCGGCGTCGTTGTCCACCAGGTGCGTCGCGAACGCGTGTCTCAGGACGTGTGGCGACACCGCGGACGCCGGCAGGCCCGCCTTCCGCGCAGCGGCCTTCAGCGCGAGGAAGACCGTCTGCCGCGTGATCGGCTTCCCGCGCGCGCCGGGAAAGACCCAGCGTCCCGCCGCGCCCGGCTTCCCGGCGCGAACCGTCTGAAGGTAGCGCGCGACCCAGCGCGCGGAGGAGTCGGCGATCGGCACGACACGCTCCTTCGCGCCCTTGCCGCGCACGACGAGGAAGCCCTCCGAAAGGCGCAGCGCTTCCACGGGGAGCGCCGCAAGCTCCGAAACACGCAGGCCGCAGGCGTAGAGAAGCTCGAAGAGCGCCCGGTTTCTCAGGCCGCGCGGCGTCGTCACATCCGGCGCGTCGAGGAGGCGCGTCACGTCCTCGGGCGAAAGGACCTTGGGCAGCATCGCCCAACGGCGGGCGTTCGCGAGGTCGGCGGTCGGGTCGGCCGCAAGGACCTTTTCCGCCGACAGGAAACCGTAGAGCCCGCGCAGCGCCGACGTGACCCGCGCGAGCGTCCGGGGCGACAGGCCGTCCGCGCGCCGCACACCGAGAAACGCCACGATGTCGGCGCGTGTCACGCGGACCGAGTCGATCCGCGAGGAAGCCAGGAACCTCCCGAATCCAGCGAGGTCGCGGCGATAGGCCTCCAGCGTGTTTGGCGCGAGGCCCTTCTCCGCCGAAAGGTAGTCGAGGAAGAGCGGGAGGTGCCTCTGAAAGAACACGCCGGCCGGCGCCTTGGCAGGAGATCCCGGAGTCACTCGATGATTGTACGCACGCGGAGCCCTCCGCGTCGCGCTCAGGAGCTCCCGACGCGCTCCCCGGCAGGCGTCCCGGCGGGCGTCCGATCCGGCAGGGCCGAGAGCACCGTCCTGATCTCGGCCTCCGCGAGGACGTGGTCCGAGGCCTTCGCGGCCCGATAGAGCGCGGCGACCCGCTCCGGCGTCGGGTCGAGGCCGCGCGCCCGCAGCCAGAAAAGCACGTTCGACTCGCCGGACATCGGACCCACTTCGATGACTTGGGTGAGCCCGACCATGGCCGCGGGCACCCCGGAGTAGATCCGGTCCGCGAGCCAGTCGTGGCCCTTGTCGCGAGCCTTCACGATGGCGGCCGCGTGCACGCCCGTCCCGGTTCGGAAGGCGTCGCGCCCCACCACCGGATACCCCTGTGGGATCGGGACCTTCAGGAACGCCGAGACCTTCCCGACGTACGTGGCGAGCGCCGACAGGTCGCGGTCGATCCACCCGAGAAGCTGGAGATTCACGAGGAGCTGGTCGAGCGGCGTGTTCCCGACGCGCTCCCCCACGCCCAGCCCGCAGCCGTGGATCCGATGCGCCCCGGCGCGCAGCGCGGCGAGCGAGTTCGCGACCGAGAGCCCGCGGTCCTCGTGCCCGTGCCAGTCGATGCGCACGGCCGGGTTCTCACGCGCCACGAACTCCGCGAGGAAGCCCACGAGCGCCGCGGCGCCCTCGGGCGTGGCGTGTCCCACCGTGTCGCAGACGCAGATGCGGGACGCGCCCGCGGCAATCGCGGTGCCGTAGAGCGAGACGAGATCTTCGGGGCGCGCGCGCGTCGTGTCCTCGGTGACGAACGTGACGCGAAGAGCGTTGCGCACGCCAAGCGACACGGCGTCGCGGGTGAGCCTCATCATGCGCGAGAGGTCCCAGCCCTCCACGTACTGCCGGATCGGCGACGAGCCGATGAAAGTCGTCATCTCCAGCGCCCGCCCCACGCGCTGCGAGATCTCGATGATCGGCTCGATGTCGGACGCGAGCGTGCGCGCCGCGCAGCAGGGCTCGAGCGACAGCCGCGCCTCCGTCATGCGCCGCACGAGCCACTCCAGGTCCGCGACGGAGCTCCCCCCGGCGGCCGGGATCCCGATGACGGCCGTGTCGATCCCGAGCCGCTCCATCAGGAGGACGAGCTCGAATTTCTCTTCGAGTGTCGGG
>JBGQDL010000194.1:0-6447 GCA_041495865.1 Thermoanaerobaculia bacterium
CCGCTCGATCGCCGACTTCAACCGTGACTTCAACCTCGATGTCGCGGGCACGGGGAAAACGGACGTCGGCGGAACGCTCGCCGGGCGGCGGCACTCGCCGGAGAAGGCGCGCGAGAAGATCTTCGAGATTCTCGTCCAGGTGGCCCGGACGCTCATCGAGGCGCCCGACGTGGATCAGATTCTCTCGAAGGTCGTGGACCTGCTCTTCGATTTCCTGCCCGCCGAGCGGGCCGTCGTCGTCCTCCGCGAGGACGGGGGCCGGCTCGTCGCGACTCTCGCGCGCCAGAGGGGGCGGGCCGGCGCGGAGACCGCCGAGACGTTCTCCCACACGATCGTCGAGACCGTCGTGCGCGAGCGCGTCGCGGTCCTGACGTCCGATGCCCTCGCCGACGACCGCTTCGAGGCCGGGCAGTCGATCCGCATCCAGCAGATCCGCTCGGCCATGTGCGTGCCGCTGTGGAACAGGGAACACGTCATCGGCGCCCTCCATGTGGACACGCCGCTCAAGACCGGTACATTCACGGCGGACGACCTCGATCTCCTGACCGCGCTCGGGAACTTCGCCGCCGTCGCGATCGAGCGGGCGCGCCTGCAGACGCGCATCGCGCGCGAGGAGCGCATCCGCGAGCGGCTCGCGCGGTACCACTCCCCGGGCGTCGTCGAGGAGATCGTCTCCGAAGGGCCCGCCGGTGTCGAGAAGGTGCGCACGCGCGACGTGACGGTGTTCTTCGCGGACATCGTCGGCTTCACGACCGCCGCCGAGGCGATGGCGCCCGAAGAGCTGTCGCGCTTTCTGGAGACCGTCTTCACGTTCGCGGCCGACGCGATCTTCGAGCAGGGCGGCACCCTCGACAAGTTCATCGGAGACGCCGTGATGGCTTTCTTCGGCGCCCCGATCGCGCAGCCGGATCATCCCCGCCGGGCCGTGGCGGCGGCGGCGAAGCTCATCGAGAGCCTGACGGCGTGGAACGTGGAGCGCGCCCGGCGCGGGGAACCGAAAGTCGCGGTGCGCGTGGGCGTCAACACGGGGCGCGCCGTCGTGGGCGACATCGGGTCCGACCGCCGCGTGGATTACACCGTCCTCGGAAATACCGTGAACGTGGCGGCGCGGCTCGAGGACTACGTCGCCGGCCCTAACGAGATCGTGGTGGGCGAGGAGACGGCGCGGCACGCGGGCGACGCCTTCGTCTTCGAGCCCCTCGGCGAGCAGCGCCTCAAGGGCCTCACGAAAGGCCTGAAGGCGTTCCGCGTGAAGCTGGACGAGAAAGGCGCGCCGGTCCGCCCGCGGTGACGGACGCGCTCTTCGGGCTGACGTTCGTGACCTCGAACGCGGGCAAAGCCCGCGAGGCGGCGATCTTCCTGGGCCGCGAGGTCGCGGTGAAGGACGTCGAGGTTCCCGAGATCCAGTCGCTCGATTTCGCCGAGGTCGCGCGCGCCAAGGCGATCGTGGCGGCCGGGGCCCTCGGTATCCCCGTCCTCGTCGAGGACTCGGGCCTCGCGGTCGACGCCTGGGGCGGCTTTCCGGGCCCGCTGACGAAATGGATCACGAGGGGAGCCGCCGGACAGGAAGGCCTCGCGAAGATGCTCTACGGCTTCTCCGACCGCTCCGCGGAGGCCGTGTCCGTCCTCGCGGTCGCGCTGCCGGGGCAAGACACGCGCGACGTCGTCGTGGCGGAAGGCCGCGTCCAGGGCTCGATCGCCCTTCATCCGCGCGGGACGAACGGCTTCGGCTGGGACGTGCTCTTCATCCCCGAAGGCGCCACACGCACGTGGGCGGAGATGAGCGAGGAGGAGAAGAACCTGCTTTCGCATCGAGCGAGAGCCTTCCGGCGGCTGCGCGCTCTGTTGCAGAGGGAGGCGTCCGAATTCTCTTAGAAGGGTGGGAGATCGGCGTGCGCTCGAGGGGCGTCGGGGCGCCACCCACGGACCTCCGCGAGCCTCCGCCCTTGAGGCGCAACGAGGACTCGCCCCGTATACCCTCCAGAGAGTGAATCGCCTACCTGTTCTCGTCGCCTTTCTGAGCCTTGCCGCGCTGGCGGACGAGCCGCCGCCCGCTCCCCTCTGGGTCAGCCTCCAGGTCGCCGTCGTTCCTTCTCTGGATCCGTCCGGGAAGCCCTGGAAGGTCCAGCTCCTGGAGCGGCGAGACGAGAAGGACGACGTCTTCGCCGACAAGCCCGTGCCCGCGAGGGGGAATCTCGAGCTCAAGGTGGTCGAGAAGCACCTCTACTCCCTGCGCCTCAAGACCGCCGACGGGGACATCTGGCTCACCGATTCCGAGCCCTTCGAAGCCGCGAATTCGATGGCCGTCCGAAAACTCGAACCGAAGGCGGAGAAAGTCCGCGGTCTCGTGACGATCGGAAAGAGACCACTCGCCCAGGCCCGGCTCACTTTCGGCACGGAGGATGGCCGCGAGTCGGTGTCTTTGACGTCGAAGGAAGACGGGACGTTCGAGGGCTTTCTTCCGCGGTTCGGGCGCTGGCGAGTCGCGGCGGCCTCGGAGTCGCCCCATCTCCATCGCGAGGTCGACGTGGACGTGATCCACAGTGACCGGGGAGCGCTGCTCGATGTGGAGGTGCGCCTCATCCCGACCGGCATTGAAGGGGAGCTCGTGGACGTGAACGGTGAGCGAATCGTAAAGGCAGGACTCAATTTGAACGGCCCGCAGGGAGACCGCCGGGACGAGCACGCGGACGGTGGAACCTTTCGCCTCGACCACTTGAACGAGGGCGTCAACTACGTCCACGCGTCGAGCGGGTACCGCGACGACGACGGCACGCTGCATCACCTGCGCAGCGAACTACTGGACGTGGTGGTCGAGGGCGGCACGGCCGACCCCGCGTGGCTTCGTATCGTGCTTCGGACAGAACTGGGACTCGGGGGGCGCGTCGTCTCGCCCACCGGAGCAGGCCAGCCGCAGGCCGATATTTACGTCATTGGTGGACGGGCTGGAGCCGGAGTGCCGCTGATTCCAACGCGGTCCGACGCCGACGGCAGGTTTTCACTGCCGGTTCTGGAAGGAACCCCCGAAGCCTGTATCGCGGTGATTCCCAGACCGTTCTCCGTGCGGCTTCTGAGGGTTCAAGTAACCGACGACAAGATGGAGGTGCCGGTCACCGGCCTCGGTGGAACGCTCCTCGTGGATTCTCCGTTCTGGGGCGCCAAGCGCCTTCAAGGGAAATGGGTCGCCGTTTTTCATTCGGGGTGCGCCATTTCTCCCGGGGTCTTTTCCTACTTCACCCGGGGCTCCCGCGCGGATACCGGGGACCGCTGGACGTTCAGGATCCCGAACGTCGAGCCCGGGCCGTACTCGTTCTGTGCCGTCAACAACGGGGAGCTCGCGTCCTATTCGGGCGGACCGGCCGCCTTTGAGCCGTGCGTCCACGGAGTCCTCGCGTCAGGCGGACGACTCGAGCTGAAGCTCCTCCCCTGAAGACCCCTTTCTCTCTTTCTTTCTTCATCTTGCAGAAGTTTCTCTGACAGCCTGCCTCTGAGCTGGAAGCGCGGCAGCGACCTTCCCTACGCCCCAGCCTTGCCTGCGCTTTGAGCAATTTTTCGAAGTTCCCGCGCCAGCTCGTCCACCTTCTTCAGCAGCTCTTCCTTCTCCCCGTCCGCGTGGACGACGATGTCCGCCGCCTTTTCCCGCTCCGCGTCGGGGAGCTGGGCCGACATGCGGCGCACGAACTCGTTCGGGTCCGTCTCGCCGCTCCGGCGGACTGCGCGGGCGAGGCGCGCGTCGGCGGGGGCGGAGACCGCCACGAGGACATCGAAGCGCTGGCGGCCGCCGGTCTCGACGAGGAGCGTCGCTTCGACGACGCCGAGAGCCTCTCCCTTGGCCTCGAGGTCCGCGAACCACAGCGCCTGCGCCTCGCGGACGAGCGGGTGGATGAGGCTGTTGAGGCGCGCGAGCTCCGGGGCATTGTGGAAGACGTGCGTGGAAAGCCTGCGCCGGTCGACCGAGCTGTCCGGCGCGAGGAACTCCGGGCCGAAGGCGTTCGCCACGGCGCGAGCGCCCGTGCCGCCCGCGCGGTAGAGGTCGTGCACGATGAGGTCCGCGTCGAGGACGGGGATCCCGTTCTGGCGGAGCCGACCGGCCACGGTGCTCTTGCCCGAGGCGAGGCCGCCGGTGAGGCCGACCTTCAGGATCATCCGGCCCGTCTTCGTCGACACAGGTCCAACGTGTTTCGAAGGAGCATCGTGATCGTGAGCGGCCCCACTCCGCCGGGCACGGGCGTGTGGCGCGACGCGCGAGGGAACGCCGTGGCCGGGTCGCAGTCGCCCACGAGCGTCGAGCCCTTCTTCTCGAAGGCCGCCATCCGCGCCGCGTCGCCCGGGAAGAACCTCTCGACGTCTCCGCGGGACGTCACCCGGTTGATCCCGACGTCCACGAGCACCCCGCCTTCCTTCACGAAGTCGCCCGTGACGAAGCCGGGCCGGCCGATCGCGGCGACGAGGAGGTCCGCTTCGCGGCACAGGCCGGGCAGATCGCGGGTCTTGGAATGCGCGATCGTCACGGTGGCGTCGTTTCGGAGAAGAAGGAGCGCCGTGGGTTTTCCCACGATGTCGCTTCGGCCGACGACGACGGCTCTCGTCCCGCGGAGCGGGACGCCCTCGCGCCGGAGCAGTTCCAGGATTCCGGCGGGCGTGCAGGGCACCGGCGCGGGCTTGCCCTGCAGGAGCCGCCCGGCATTCGCGGGGTGAAACCCGTCCACGTCTTTGCGGGGATCGATCGCCTCGAGGATCCGGGCCGTCTCGATGTGTTTCGGAAGGGGAAGCTGGACGAGAATCGCGTCCACGGCGTCGTCGGCGTTGAGCTCGGCTACCGTCCGAAGGAGATCCTCTTCCCGGAGAGTCGCCGGAAAACGCAGAGTGCGTTCGGTGATCCCGGCCTCGCGCGCGGCCGCGCCCTTGCCCGCGACATAGACGGCGCTGGCTGGGTTGTCGCCCATGAGGACGACCGCGAGGCCGGGCACGATCCCGCGCGCCGCGAGCTCCGCCACGCCGACGGCCACTTCGGCGCGTATCTCGCGCGCGACCCGCGCCCCGTCCAGAATCGAAGCCGCCATTTTCTCTATTCTGAGGGAGAAAGAGTTTTTTTCTGATTTGCGGCGCGCGCAGCGCGCCGTGCTTAGAAGGGTGGGTGTGTCGGCGCGCAACCCGGGGCCGCCGGCCCCTCCCCCGGGCCCTATCACTTTCTAAGAGAATCTCCTCTTCGGACCTATCTCCTGCAAGGGCCTTGCTTGACAGCGCGGGGGGAGGGGGCGTATTTTTCACAGTCCTGCGGGTGGACGGTTCGCCTGAAGCCCGCTTTACGTGTGCCGCCGGGGCCCTGGTCTTTCGATGCTGCCCTCTTCGCATCGGGGGACCGATCCCGGGATCTTCCAGCCGGGGTCGACGCACCCCTCAACCGCCCCGATCGGAGACCGCCGTTCCCTTGAGTACCCGCACGCCGCTCCCGAAAATTTCAGACCAGTCGCGACGCTGGATCGTCGTCAACGCCGACGGCAAGGTGCTCGGTCGCCTCGCGACGCTCGTCGCGCGCCACCTCACGGGCAAGACGAAGGCCATCTACACGCCTTTCCTCGACACCGGCGACTTCGTCGTCGTGGTGAACGCCGAGAAGGTCGCCTTCACCGGCACGAAACTCGGCCAGAAGATGTATCGGCATCACACCGGCTTTCCGGGAGGTCTGCGCTCGATCGAAGCCGCCAAGCTCAGGGACACCCATCCCGAGCGTGTGATCGAGGCGGCCGTGCGCGGCATGCTGCCGAAGACGAAGCTGGGCCGGAAGATGTTCAAGAAGCTCAAGGTCTACGCCGGACCCGATCACCCGCACACGGCCCAGTCTCCGGCCGCCGTGGCGGTCTGACCGGATCACGAGAAAAGCACGCAAGAGAATCGAAATGAGGGAGAAGCGGACACCGTGACGAACCTCCAGTTTCAGGCAGTCGGACGGCGGAAAGAGTCGGTCGCCCGCGTGTACCTCCGCCCCGGCAAGGGGACGGTGCAGGTCAACGACCGCACCTTCGAGGACTTCTTCCCGAACGACGTGCTCAAGATGGTCATCCGCCAGCCCCTGCAGCTCACCGAGACGGTCGACAAGTTCGACGTCGTCGCCCTCGTCGAAGGCGGCGGGAGCGCGGGCCAGGCGGGCGCGATCCGACATGGGATCGCCCGCGCGCTGTGCCTCTTCAATGGTGAGCTGCGCGGCGCCCTCAAGAAAGCCGGCCTCCTCACGCGCGACTCGCGCATGAAGGAGCGCAAGAAGTACGGTCAGCGCGGCGCCCGCGCCCGGTTCCAGTTCTCGAAGAGGTAATGGGGGAAGAATGAGCCAGATCACGATGAAGGAGCTGCTCGAGGCGGGCGTTCACTTCGGCCACCAGACGAAGCGCTGGAATCCGAAGATGAAGAAGTACATCTTCGGCAAACGCAACGGCATCTACATCATCG
>JBGQDL010000195.1:0-6392 GCA_041495865.1 Thermoanaerobaculia bacterium
CTCACGCCGCCGATCCTACGGGATCTCGCTTGGCATCCACACGCGTTCTTCCTATTCTCCGGTCATGACGATCAGCGCGTTCGTGAAGCACCATTTCCGCCACTTCAACGCCGCCACCCTCGTGGACGCGGCCGAGGCCTGGAATGCGCTCCTCGCCGGCGGCGGCAAGATGTTCCTGACGATGGCCGGGGCCATGTCCACGGCCGAAATCGGCCTTTCGCTCGCCGAGATGATCCGGCGGGGAAAGGTCCACGCGATCACCTGCACGGGGGCGAACCTCGAGGAGGACGTCTTCAATCTCGTGGCGCACGACCACTACGTGCGCATCCCGCACTACCGCGAGCTGAGCCCCGCCGAGGAGACCGCGCTGCACGCGCGGCACCTGAACCGCGTCACGGACACGTGCATCCCGGAGGAGGAGGCGATCCGCCGGATCGAGCGGGCCGTGCTCGACGAGTGGAAGGCCGCGGACCGGGACGGCACGCGGTACTTCCCTCACGAGTTCATGTACCGGATCCTCCTTTCGGGCAGGCTGAAAAAGCACTACCAGATCGACCCGAAGGATTCGTGGCTCCTCGCGGCGGCCGAGAAGAACCTGCCCATGTTCGTGCCGGGATGGGAGGACTCGACGCTCGGCAACATCTTCGCGGCGCACTGCATCGAAAAGGAGATCGCGAACGTCCACACGGTGCGCACGGGGATCGAGTACATGACGGCCCTCGCCGAGTGGTACACCGCGACGGCGCCGAAGACGCCGGTCGGCTTCTTCCAGATCGGCGGGGGCATCGCGGGCGACTTCCCGATCTGCGTCGTCCCGATGCTCCACCAGGACCTCCGGCGGGACGGCGTGCCCCTGTGGGCGTACTTCTGCCAGATCAGCGATTCCACGACGAGCCTCGGGAGCTACAGCGGCGCGGTCCCGAACGAGAAGATCACGTGGGGCAAGCTGGGAGAGAAGACGCCGAGGTTCATCATCGAGTCCGATGCGACGATCGTGGCGCCGCTCGTCTTCGCCTGCGTCCTGGGATGGTGAATCGCGTGATGAGGGCGCCGTGAAGAAGGCACTCCTCTTCGTGGCCATCGGCGCCGCGGCCGTCCTCGGGATGCTGGGCCTGCACCAGCTCTCGTCCACCCTCATGGGCCGCGGCCACGAGCCCGACCTGCCGCGCCTCGGGCGCGTTCCGGACTTCGCCTTCGTCTCCGAGCGCGGCCGCCCCGTGACGGCGCGCGACCTCGAGCGGAAGGCCTGGATCGCGGACTTCGTCTTCACGCGCTGCGGCGGCTCCTGCCCCGTCATGACCGAACGGATGGCGGCGCTCGCGGCCGAGCTCCACGACGTGCCGGGCGTGCGGTTCGTCTCCTTCGACGTGGACCCGGACCGCGACAGCCTCGTCGACCTCGCCGCCTATTCGAAGGAGCACCGCGTCGACCCGGAGCGCTGGATGTTCCTGCGCGGCGAACGGCCGGCCGTGCGCTCGCTCGCGGGCGAGGGCTTCAAGCTCGCCGTCGAGGACGGCCACGAGGACGACCCGGAGCCGATCCTCCATTCCTCGCGCTTCGTCCTCGTGGACGGAGGGCGCGAGATCCGGGGCTACTACGACGGGCTCGAATCCGCGAGCTTCGACAGGCTCGTCGCGGATGCGCGGCGCCTCGCGCGCGATTGACGGCCCCTATACTTCGCGCGTGCCGATCCTCGAGGCGAGAGGCCTCACGAAGACGTACCGCCTCGGGAGCGAGAAGGTCGTCGGCGTAACGGGCGCGACGCTGACGCTCGAGGCCGGGGCGTTCGCCGCCCTCGCCGGCCCGTCGGGCAGCGGCAAGACCACGCTCCTGAACCTCCTCGGCCTTCTCGACGTGCCGGATTCCGGGACCCTCCTCTTCGAAGGGCGCGACGTCTCGGGCCTTCCCGAGCGCGAGCGCGCGCGGCTCCGGCGCGAGAAGCTGGGCTTCGTGTTCCAGGCGCAGCAGCTCGTGCCGGTTCTGTCCGCGGAAGAGAACGTCGCGCTCGCGCTCTGGATCCGCGGCCTCCCGGAGGACGTGTGCGCCTCGCGCGCCCGCGCGGCGCTCCTCGCCGTGGGGCTCGCGGGACTCGAAGGAAGGCGTCCGGACGCGTTGTCGGGCGGGCAGAGGCAGCGCGTCGCGGTCGCGCGCGCTCTCGTGGGCGAACCTCTGCTCATCCTCGCCGACGAGCCAACGGCGTCGGTCGACTCCGAGACCGCGACACGCCTCCTCGATCTCTTCGAGGAGCTGCACCGCGCGCGCGGCGTCGCATTTCTCTTTTCGAGCCACGACCCGCGTGTCATCGAGCGCGCCGATCGCCGGATCAGACTTTCGGACGGACGCATCGCCGCGGACGAGCGTGTGGCCGCCGGGGCGGGGGTGCCCGCGTGAACCGGTGGTGGCGCCTTGCCGCGCGGAACCTCTTTCGCCACCGGCGCCGGACGTTCCTGACGGGGTCCATCGTCGTGGTGGGCTTCGTGGCCGTGACGATGACCGCCGGCTTCGTGTCCCAGACGTTTTCGTCCCTCAGAGTCGCGACGATCCGGGCCACCGGCGGCCACCTGCGCCTGCTCGACCCGCGCGCCGCGGGGAAGACCGACGACGAAGCGGCCGTCCTCCTGCTCGACGACTGGCAGGGCCTCGCGGCCGTCGTGAAGAAGGATCCGCGCGTCGTGCAGGCGATGCCGAAGCTCTCGTTCTTCGGGCTCGTCGCGAAAGGCGAGAAGAGCGCCCCGTATATGGGCACCGGGACCATTCCCGCGCTCGAGAAGAACGCCTCTCTCGCCTCCGACACCGTCGTCTCGGGCGCCTTCCTCTCCGATCCGGACGCGGACGAGGTCATGCTCGGCTCGGGTCTCGCGCGCGCGATCGGCGCGAAGGCGGGTGAGCTCGTCACCGTCATGGCCACGACGCCCGACGGCGCGTTGAACGCCGTGGACGCGGCGGTGGACGCGGTGCTCTCGTATCCGATCAAGGAGATCGACGACCGGCTCCTCTTCCTGCCGTACGCCTCGGCCTCGAAGCTGCTCAAGTCCGAGGGGAAGGCGAACATGCTCGTCGTCCTCCTGAAGGAGGACGTCGACGTGGACGCGGCCGCGCGCGACCTTTCGCGGAGCCTCGCGGCCGCCGGGCGCCCGGTCGTCGTCAAGACCTGGCTCGAGACGGCTGCGTTCTACAAGCAGGTCAAGCTCCTGTACATCGCGATCTTCTTCTTCATGGGACTCGTCCTCTCGACGGTCGTCATCCTCGCGACCGCGAATACGATGACGATGTCGGTCTTCGAAAGGACGCGCGAGATCGGAACGCTCCTCGCCATCGGGATGGAGCGCGGGCAGATCCGGACGCTCTTCCTCCTCGAGGGATTTCTCCTCGGCGTCGTCGGATCGGGCGTCGGCTCTCTCGTCTCCTTCCTCCTGCGGCTCGTCCTCAATGCGTCGGGCATCATGCTGCCGCCTCCTCCGGGCGGAACGCGCGGAAACGTCCTGCACGTGGACTTCATCCCGCTCGCTTACGGCATGGGCATCGCGATCATGTCGGCGACGCTCCTCGTCGCCGCGTGGTGGCCCGCGCGCCGCGCGGCGCGGCTGAATCCGGTGGAGGCGCTGGGGCATGTGTGAACCCGGGAAGAGGGACTTTTTGCTCCCGATCGCGGCGGGCGAGTGGCGTGTGGCGGGCGACGGCGCTTTTCTTAGAAGGGTGAATGAGCGCCCCGGCGCGCCGGGCGGGATGCGCGAATGCGGCGGCTCCGCGGCGCGGCGTTCTTCTATTCACTTTCTAAGCAAATCTCTCCTCGGTCTCTTCGGAGTTGCCTTTCTTGCGTTGGCGTCCCCTTTGTGGGGCCAGGATCCCGCGGCGCTGCTGCGCCGCGCCGAGCGCGTGAAGGACGCCTGGAAGGAGGTCGTCCTCACGCTGCGCGTGACGACGACGGTGCCGGGGGCGCCGCCGTCGATGGGGACGTTCGCCGTCGATGCGAAGGGCCGGGAGAAGTCGCGGATCCGGTTCCTGAATCCGTCCGATGCCGGGAAGTCCGTCGTGCAGGTTGGTGACGACGTCTGGCTCGTCCTGCCGAACACGCGAAACCCGATCCGCGTGCCGAAGAGCCACCGGCTCAAGGGCGGATTCTCGGCGGCCGACATGTCGCGCACGCGCTTCGCGGAAGACTACGACGCCGTCGTGGAGAGATCCGACGTGCTCGACGGGCGGAGCTGCGCCGTTCTCCGCCTCACGGCGCAGGCGGGAAAGAACCCGTCCTATCCCGTCGTGCGCGTCTGGATCGACGAAAAGGAAGGCCTCTACCGCAAGGCGGTCTTCCTCGTGTCCTCCGGAAAGACCGCGCGGGAAACGACTTTCGACGAATACCGCCCGTACCGCGGCGTCCTGTCGCTCGCGAAGATGACGATCGTCGACGCGCTGCGCCAGGGCACGACCGTCGTCGAATACCTCGACTACGAGGCGAAGAGTCTGCCGGATTCGCTGTTCGACGTCAGGGCGGCCCCGACGGGATGACGCCGAGCCACTTTGAGAACCACTTCACGATCGCCGTGGTCGAGCGGATCCGGTTCGGAAGCTTCTGGAAGCCGTGCCCCTCGTCGGGAAAGAGTACGTACTCCACGGGCACGCCGCGCTTCTTCAGGCTCGCGACGACCTGCTCGGCCTCGATCACGGGCACGTTCGTATCGTTCGCTCCGTGAAGGACGATCGTGGGCGCCGTCACACGGTCGACCTTCGAGAGCGGCGAGAGCCGGTCGAGCATCTCGCCCTGCGTGTCGGGGTCTCCATACTCGATCTTCGAGATCGCGGCCATCCAGGGCTCGGTGTGCTTGAAGAACGTCTTGAAGTTGACGACGCCGAAGAGGTCCGCGCCCGCCGCGAAGACGTCGGGGTACTCGACGAGGCCGGCCATCGTCATGTAGCCGCCATAGGAGCCGCCCATGATGCCGATGCGTTTCGGGTCCGCGGCGCCCGCCTTCACGACGGCGTCCACGCAGGAGGTGATGTCCCGGACGGCGTTTGTGCGGAGGGCGCCGTTGTCGAGGTTCACGAACGTCTTTCCGAAGCCCGACGAGCCGCGGACGTTCGGAGCGAAGACGCCGATACCCGCGGCGAGCAGCGCCTGGTAGTCGGCCCGGAAGGAGGGCACCTCCTGCCCCTCGGGCCCGCCGTGAAACGAGAGCACGATCGGCCCCGGCTTCGTCGCGCCCTTCGGGCGGTAGAGCCACCCGGAGAGGGGCAGGCCATCGTGCGCCGTGAATCTCAGGAGCTCGGGGGAGACCAGCGAGGCGAGGTCGACGCCGGGATGAGGACTGTCAGTGACCTTTGAAAAGGAAGAGGAAGAGGAAGAGGAAGAGGAGGAAGAAGAAGATTCTTCGAATATGAATATGTTGGCCGGAGCAATGGCGCCCGAAACGCTCATGGCCAGCTTTTTCCCGTCGCGAGACCACGTCAGGCCAAAGGCGACGTCCCCGGGCAGCTTCGGCCCGGGCGACTCTTTCTTTCTGAGAAGATCTACGAACGCCAGCTCGTGCCGTCCGGCCACATTCCAGACGAGGGCGGCCCTCTCTCCCGCTTCGTCGATCGCGAACGAGGCCAGCTCCGCGTCGTCGCGCGCCGCGACGATCTCGATGGGGCCGGGAGAAGCGGTCTCCACGATCGAGATCTGCGCGAACGCGACCTTGTCCCGATTTCCATTCGAAGAGACCCAAACGGTCTTTCCATCCGGCGAAAAGACCCCCGCGTAGGTCCCGGGTCCCTCGTGCGGCGTCAGGAGCGTCTCCTTCTTCGTCGCGAGGTCCACGAGGAAGAGGTCGTTGCTGCCGCGGTAGCGCAGGCGGTTGAGGAGAGCCCATTTTCCGTCGCGCGAGAGGTCGTCGAAGCCTCCGATGCCCGGGTTCTCCGTGACGAGGTCGAGCGCCCCCGATCCGACGTCGAAAAGGTATGCGTCGATCGACGCGCCGCTCCGTCGGTTCGAGCCGAGGATCAGCCGCCGGCCGTCGTGGCTGAAGCCCTCCAGGCGGTTCGTCTCCTTCCCGCCGTCCGTGAGACGCCTGAGCCCCGTGCCGTCAGGCCGCACGAGGTACACCTGCGTGTTCATGCCGCCGCCCGGCGCGAGGCTGAACGCGATCCACTTTCCGTCCGGCGACCACTCGATTCCGCCGACGGGATCGTCGAAGGAGGTGACGAGAGCCGGGAAGCCGCCCGCGGCCGGAATCGTCCACACCTGCGGGACGCCGGTGAGGTTCGAGACGAAGGCCAGACGTTTTCCGTCGGGGGAGAAGCTCGGAGAGCGGGACGCGCCGACGCGCGCCATACGCGCGACCGCGGTCTCGAGATCGTCGGCGCCGAGGGGGAAGGATAAAAGACAAGAGATCGACGAGAGGAAGAGACACCGGGAG
>JBGQDL010000196.1:0-6351 GCA_041495865.1 Thermoanaerobaculia bacterium
AGCTCGAGAGCGAGACGGAGCCCGGCCGCGATGAGGTCGGCTTGCTTCACGTGGCGCCTGATCTTCTTCCAGGCGATGTTCGTCACCTCGAAGCGGAGGAGGTGCGGTGCGACGAGGTCGGCATTGTCGATCAGCTTTGCGGCGCGCTCGGCGTCAGGCTCCCCGAAGGCGATGGCTGCGACAACCGAGGCGTCGACGACCTTAACGGACATTCCGCATCTCGCGAATCAGGCGCGTGGACTCACTGGGCGTCTTCAGTCCGAGCGCACGAACTCGTTCCAGGGCCTCGCCAGGCCGGATCCTCGTTGTGGCAGCATCCTCCAAGATGACGAGTAGCTCTTTCTGCAGCGAGCGGCGGTTCCGCCGGGCGCGCTCGCGGAGTCGCTCCGCGAGTCCATCCGGGACGTTCTTGATCGAGAGATTCACGGACATTCGGTGCCTCCAAAACAGATCCATTCTAGCTCCACCTGGGAGACGGCGCTCGCCCCTTTGATTAGGCTGAATCCTTGTTCTCGGCACGCGTTCAGCGCACGCGGACCAGTCTGACATCGCGCTCAGCGGAGGTGCTCGTCGCCATGAGATGCGTTCCCTTCCCGCCCAGAAAAAGGGCGGCAATCGTCTCCTCGGTCACCGCCTCCGTCGTCTTCTGCAGCATCTCGAGCCTCTTCGGGTGCCACGCGAAGGCGAAACAGGCAGCCGAGAAGCCCGCAGCTGTCAGGACTCCGAACCAGGCCGCAAGCAAGAGCCCGGCCTCCGAAGAGACGATGGGCTGGCTCACGATCCGCGTGGAGAACCCGGCACCGGCTTCGCTCATGGCCGTCAAGCCGGAGAACCTTCCGGCACACGTGAGAAACCTCTACCGCCTGCGCCCGGACCGCCGCTTCCTGTACGCGGCCGCGGAGTTGGTGCGTCTCACCACGAGCGGGCCGCGCCAGGGAACCATGACTCTTCAATTCGAGAAGAATCGCTGGCACATCACCCTGGACGGCGATCTCCTCGGCGACCTCCCCGAATTCCCGACGTTCGCCGATGGAAAGGGCCTCCTCGTCACGTGGCTCCGGGCTCACCCCGCGCGCAATCCGCCGGCGCCGCGCTCCGGCGAGGCGCCCGGAGCAGCCGACCGCGCCGCGCTCGAGAGCGGGCTGCCGGCCGACGTCCTTTCCAAGCTTGCGCAACTCAATGCAGCGTGGATCGCATCGCCGGGCGACCCGGTCCTCGCCGAGGCGGGCCTTCGCGGCCTTCTGTGGCTTTCACTCCAGACTTTCGACGCGCTCGAGCTCGCGGATCCCGTTCTCGGCAAGGCGCTGGCTCTTCTCGCGATCGCCGAGGCCGGATCTCCGGGAAGGCTCGTCCGTGAGGAGTGCCTCCTGGCTGGTCTATTCGGATACGAAGACCACGCGGAGCTTCTCTCCCGAAGCCTCCCTGCAAAGGATCCCGTCCGGCTCTTCGCGGCTTGGGATTTCGCCGGGCTCAAGGAGATCGCGCATCGCCCCCAGGCCGACCCGCGAGCGGAGTATCTCTACCTCCTGCGCCTCGCCGAAAACGAGACGGACGAGGAGGCCTGGCTCCGGGAATTGGAGTCCTCTGCCTGGGGCCGCCAAGTCGAAGGGCCCAGCCTCCGGCTCGTGTTGACGCGCGACCCCTTTCGATTGGGCCCCTCCCCCGCCACCCTCATGGAATCTCAAGTCCTCGAGGATCTCGTTCCCGCCTCCCGCGTAGCTGGAAAATCCGGTTCGGCCGAGGGAGGTCCCGCTTGGCGCGAGATCGCCTCACAGCGGCTCGCGGCACTCCAGCAAAGCGGTCAGAAGCCGCCCGAGAGCCGTCTCGGGGAGACGGAAGAAGCCGTCGATCGGCAGGCCTCTCGTCTGGACGGCCCTCTCCTCGATCGACACGTGGTGCGGGGCTACTATCTCGCGACCTTCTATTCTTCGATCTACACGACGGCCCACTACTACTTCGACGGCCTTTCGTCGACTGAGGGCGCGGAAGGCTTTGGCAACACACTGAAGGACCCGCCGGTCGGAACGGCGGCCGAGTTGAAGGATTGGATTCTTCATCGCGTGCGACTCCGGCGCTCGGCGGACGTCAAGCCCGTCGCCTTCGACTTGTCTCACCTGAGGCATGTCGGCGTCGCTCCTCTTCGACGGATCTCTTACTCCGTGGCAATCTCGACCAGCGACCACACCGACCCAACCCGGCGCGCTCCCGTGCGCGGCTACTTCGAGCGCCTCGACACGCGGCCGTCGAGCCTTCACGCGGCGGCCCGTGCCGCTTCCGAGCTGCTCGACGATTTCGCGATCGTCGAGCAATGCCTGCGGTTGGCGGTAGAGAGGGGTCCCCGGCAGGTGGGCCGGGAGCTCCCCTGGGCTCTCCGATTTCTCGGGGACCGAGCGCGCCTCGATGCGCTTTCCGGCGACAAGACGTGGCCCACGTTCGTGCGCTCCTCCGCTCTCTGGTATCTGGCGCAGATGGAGAAAACTGATCGCGACGTCCTCGTGGGCCGCTATGCCGAGCTGGTCAGGGAGGATCCGGCAAACGACGGACCACTTCGGGCTGCCGTCGGCATCCTGGAGGAACGCGGACAACTCGAGAAGGCCCAGCAACTCGTCGACGAGTGGCTTGCAGCCCACCGTGAACACGATCTGTGGTGGGCCGGCGTCACGTCCGTCAAGTCTCGTCTCCTTCGGAAACGCGGCCGATTCCGGGAGGCCTGGGAGATCGCGGAGACTTCCGCCGGCACCTGGAAGGCAGACTGCCTCGAGGAGGCGGCGCTCGCCCTGCTGGATCTCGGGCGACGAGACGAAGCCCTCCAGATGGCGAGAAGGAACTTCGACCGCTATGGAGATGCCTCAGAGGCGGCGCTCGTCGCGCAGATCCTCTGGATGGAGGGGAGGGACGACGAAGCGGGCCAACTCCTGACCTCATCCACAAGTCGGCTCGCCAGCTCGAGCTGGAGCTGGGCCCTTCCCGCCGCCTTCAGAGAGGCATTCAAGAGAGAGAGCGACGAGCGGGCCGTTGCGGCCTTCCAGAAACTGGACGTGCCGAGCGTCCCGATCCTGAATCTCATCTGGTTCGTCGAAAACCTGACGAACAACGGCCGAGCCGAGCTCGCGGTGAAACTCTGCGAGCCTCTGCGGAAGCGAGGTGGACCACAGGGCTGGGCTACCGCCGCCACGTACCACGCCCTTGGAAAGGCGCGCGGTGCCGCGCCGGCGCGGGACTGGCTACGGGCGAAGGCTTCTCCGGCCGATCTCGACGTCATGGCGAAGCAGGCGCTGGTGGACGGAGACTACGACCTGGTCCGTGATCTTCCGGACCACCCTGACCCGACGAAGAACGAGATCTTGCACTCGATCGGCGCGGCGGCCCTTCTCCACATGAAGGAGCCTCTTGAAGCCGAGCGCAAACGGCTGATCGAGTATTTTGAAAGCCGCCCGAAAAGCGACTTCGTCGTTTATGGCCTCTTCTTCCTGGGCCGAGTCGACCGGGCGGCGCTGTTCGCGCGGATGAAGGGTCCCAGTGACGTGTCGAACACGGGTTGGATTCTGGGGCTCACGTCGGCTCACGAAGGCCGGTTCGAGGAGGCCAACGCATGGTTCCAGGTGTGCCTGGAGGCCGGCATGACGGAGCCACCTAGAGGCTGGACATCCGCCATCCTGGGCCGCTGGAGCAAGTCTGGAGGCGATCTCGCCGAGGTGGCCCGGAAGGGAATCTACTGAGCGGCGTCAGGACAGCAGCTTCAGGATCTCCTTCAGCTCGGCGACGACGCGCGCCACCCGGGGGTCCGGTGCCTGCGCCATCCCGTCCCTGGCCGGGGCGACGCCCGAGGTCGCTCCCGCCGGGGCCGGCTGGCTTTCGACGGGCGAGGTCTCGACGAACAGCGGCAGGCCCGCTTTCGACGACGGCCGCGTGCGCGCGGGCGCTTTTTCGGAGGGCCTCCCGCTCCTCGCCGGTCTCTCGCTCCTGGAGTCGTCGAGCGGCACGACGGCGGGATTCGTGTCGGCCGGCTTCGCGCCGGAGGCTTCGCTTTCGAGGCGCTTCTTCGCGCCGGCGATCGTGTAGCCCTCGTCGTAGAGCAGCCGCTTGATCCGCCCGATGAGATCCAGCTCGCGCGCGCTGTAGGTGCGCGGACCCGGGACCGACCGGTCCGGCGCGAGGACGGGAAACTCCGACTCCCAGTAACGGAGGACGTAGGGCTGCACGTCCGCGATGCGGCAGACGTCCCCGATCTTGTAGCGGACCTCGGTGTTTTCGCTCGTCGTCGGCGTCATTTCGTCAGCGTTTCGTCACGCTCTTTTAGCACATCGACGGGCCGATCCGAAGGGTCAGTCGTCCTTCTTCACCACGAATTTCAGCGGCACGCCGTTCAGGCTCCACTTCTCGCGGATGCGGTTCTGGAGAAAGCGCTCGAAGGAGAAGTGCAGCGCCTCCGTCCGGTCGGCGAAGAGGCGTACGAGCGGAGGCTCGGCGGCCACCTGCACCGCATAGCGGATCTTCAGGTCGCGGCCCGAGCGCGAGCGGGGCGACTCGCGCTCGAAGGATTTCTGCAGCAGGCGGTTCAGCTCGCCCGTTCCCATCCGCGTGGCGAACCGTTTCGCCAGAGCATCGGCTTCGGGAAGGAGGCGCTGGACGCCCTTCCCGGTCGTGGCCGAGAGCGGCAGGAAGGGAGCCCGGCGCAGGAAGATGAACCGGCGCTCGGCGTCGTGCTTCAGCTCCGCCGTCTTCTCGCGGTCCTTCTCGATGAGATCCCACTTGTTCGCGACGAGGAGGACGCCTCGGCCGGCCTCCTCCGCGTAGCCCGCGATCGTGGCGTCCTGCGCCGTGATGCCCGCGGAGGCGTCGAACACGATGACGACGAGGCGCGCCCGGTCGATGGACTTTCGGGCCGCGACGATCGAGAGCACCTCGGCCGAGTCGGTCGTCTTGCCCTTGCGGCGGATGCCAGCGGTGTCCACGAAAACGTACTCGCGGCCGCCGCGCGAGAGGCGCACGTCGATCGAGTCGCGCGTCGTGCCGGCAATCTCCGACACCATGACGCGGTCCTTTCCGGCGAGCGCGTTCACGAGCGAGGACTTCCCCACGTTCGGGCGGCCCACGATCGCGATCGGGAGCGGCTCCGTGCGCGTGTCCGGGTCCAGGTCGGCAGGAAGCGCCTCCTCGATCGCCTCGAGAAGGTCGTCCGCGCCCGTGCCGTGCAGCGCCGAGACTCCCACGACCTTAGGAAAGCCCAGCGCGAAGCCGTCGGCGAGCGCTTCGGCCGCGACCTTCGTGTCGCACTTGTTCCACGCCACGACCACCCGTTTGCCGAGCGCGTGAAGCCGCCGGGCCAGGCGCTCGTCCTCGGGCAGGCGCCCGGCCACGCCGTCCAGGACGAAGAGGATGAGATCGGCGTCCGCAACCTCCGCAAGCGCGCGGTCGCTCGTCCACGCGGCAAAGCCGCCCGCGGCGTCGAGGTCCAGCCCGCCCGTGTCGACCAGCGTGTAGGGGCGTCCCGACGGGGTTTTTGCCGTCATCTCGAGCACATCGCGCGTCATGCCCGGACGGTCGTGCACGAGCGCCCGCCGCTCGCGAGCGAGCCGGTTGAAGAGGGCCGATTTGCCGACGTTCGGGCGGCCGACGAGAACGACGCGGAAGCTGGTCACGGCGTCAGCGGCGCCGCGGTCGCCGGCGTGGCGCGGGGGACGGCCTTCGGCCGCGCCCCTGCGGCTGTCTCTGGATCGCCTCGGCGCGGCCTGCGAGACGCGGCCCGGCGCTATCGCCCACGGGCACGAAGTCCAGGCCGCGCTTTTCGGCGTCGGCCTTGACGAGCTTCACGCGCAGCCGGTCCCCGAGCCGGAAGACGCGCCCGGTCGAGGAGCCGACGAGTCGGTGCTCGACGTCCTCGTAGCGGTAGAAGTCGTCCCCGAGCGACGAGATCGGGACGAGGCCGTCCACGTAGATGTCCTCGAGCGTGACGAAGAGGCCGAAGCCCACCACCGCCGAGACGTAAGACCAGAACTCCTCGCCCACTCGTGTCGACAGGAACACGAACTTCTTCCAGGCCACGGCCTCGCGCTCGGCCGACTCGGCGCGCCTTTCGCGCGACGAGCAGTGCGCCGCCGCCTCGCGGAACCAGCGCGTGCGGCCCTCCGCGACTTCGGCGGTGGGCGGGCGGCGCGCCGCGAGCCACTCCACGAGCGCCCGGTGGACCAGCAGGTCCGGGTAGCGCCGGATGGGCGACGTGAAATGGCAGTAGTGCTTCGCCGCGAGCGCGTAGTGCCCCCTGCATTCCTCGGAGTAGATGGCCTTCTTCTGGGAGCGCAGGACGAGATCCGAGACGAAGCGCTCCTCGGGCTTCCCCGCGGCCTGGTC
>JBGQDL010000197.1:0-6319 GCA_041495865.1 Thermoanaerobaculia bacterium
CGGCAACTCCGTGCGCGCGGCGCAATTCAACTACCGCCGGAACGTGAAGAAGCTCGGACAGCCCGTCGATCGCGGAGAGTGGGTGATGAACCCGCAGCTCGTCAACGCCGTCAACCTTCCCGCGATGAACGCCCTGAACTTCCCCGCGGCCATCCTGCAGCCCCCCTATTTCGATCCGAGCCGGCCCGCGGTCATGGACTACGGCGCGGCCGGCGCCATCATCGGCCACGAGATCAGCCACAGCTTCGACGACCAGGGCGCCCTTTTCGACGCGAGCGGCCGGCTCGAGAACTGGTGGACGGTGGACGACTTCGCCCACTTCAACGCGTCCGCGGAAGCCCTCGTCAGGCAGGTCGACGCCTATCACCCGTTTCCCGACCTCGCGGTGAACGGGAAGCTCACGGTGAGCGAGAACATCGCCGACGTCGCGGGGCTCGCCGCGTCTTACGACGCCTACCGGCTTTCGCTCGGGGGCAAGGAGGCGCCGGCCGTTCAGGGGCTCCGTGGCGATCAACAGTTCTTCCTCAGCTTCGCCCAGAGCTGGCGGACGAAGTTCCGCGAGCCGGCGCTTCGCCAGCGCATCGTGATCGACAGCCACGCGCCGGCCGAGTACCGCGCCGACACCGTCCGCAACCTCGACGCCTGGTACGACGCCTTCGCCGTGAAGCCGGGCCAGGCGCTCTATCTCGCGCCGAGGGACCGCGTCCGCGTGTGGTGAGGGGCCGCGGCCCTCGCCTTCTCGCGAGGAGCCATTCTGCAAAGGGCCTCGAGGTAGCGCGAGCGGACCTGCTCGGTGGCGAGGGCGCGTTTGACGGGAGGCAGCTTCAGAATGGCGCCGAAGACCGCCGCGAGAACGCGGTGGGAGGCGAGGCTTCGATCGTCGAAGAGGAGATCCTGGAGCTTGCCGCGCTCGAGCGCCATCAGCACGGCGCGGTGCACGGAGTTGAACGGCGGCAGCACGCGCCGGCCCCGCTCCTCGAGCGAGAGGCTCCCGGTGGTGCAGGCCCTCACGCAGACACCGCAGCCGAGGCACTTCTCCTCGTCGAGACGCGCGCGCCGGCGGTTGCGGCGCCCGGGGTCGCAGGCCGAGACGAGGCACATCGCCTCGACCGGACAAGCCGAAACGCAGCGTCCGCAGCCCTTGCACGTTTCCTCGCGCACCTTCGGGAGGTACGAAGTGGTGTTCACGACCCGGCCCGGCCCGAGCCGTCGCGCGGCGATCATCGCCTCGCAGCAGCAGCCGCAGCAGTTGCAGATGAAGCCGACCCCGTCGCGCACGTTCTCGCCGAATTGCACGAGCCCCCGCTCGCGGGCCTGCGCGAGGAGCTCCAGCGTCTCTTTGGCATCGGCCGCGCGCGCATACCCGTGCTTCACGAGCGAGCGGGCCACGCCGCCGAACGTCATGCAGATCTCCTGAGGCGCGTCGCAGGCGCGCCCCACGTGAGCCATCTTGTGGCGGCAGTAGCAGAGGCCGATGCCGATCGCGGAGGCCTCGCGGACGACGTGGGTCGCGCGCTCGAAGTCCAGGACCGTCAGCCCGTCGCGCGCGGGCAGCGCCTCCTCGTTCACGAACGCGCGGCCGATCTGGGTCGTCTCCTGCGCGAGCGCGCGAACGAAGTCATCCTCGACGTTCAGGTACTGGTAGTAGAGGGCCGCGAGCGCCGCCTGATCGATGTCGCCGCGGACCCGCATCATCGAGAACTCGAAGAAGCCGGCCATGGGCGGCGGCAGGACGTAGAGCGGTTCGCCGTCGTGCTCCACGTCGAGGAGGATCGCCTTTCCGGCGAGCGCGTCGAGCGTCCTGCGCGCTTCGGCCGGCGTCACGCCCCACACCCGCGCGGCCGTCGGGATGCCGAACGGCCGGATCGGGACCCGGGAGAGCAGCGCCGCCTCGCGCTCGGTGACGAGGAGCCCGAGGATCCGGTCGAGGAGGTCGGAGGGCGGCGCGCCCTGCGGGAAGCGATTGAGTCGCTCGACGAGATCCGCGTAGGCCGTTCGCGACGTCAGGTGCGCCATCGCCCGGTCAGGACGCCTCGCGCGTCTTTTCCGCCACGAGGCGCGCGCGCGTGTACGGCACGAGGCCGCCCGCATCGATGATCGCCTGCCGCGCCTTCGGCAGCGGCTCGACCACGAACGCGCGGTTCAGCGTCCGGTTCAGGATCCGCCCGTCCTCGAGGACGATCTCGTCCCCTTCGTCCGCCTCGAAGGAAGGGGCGATGACGACCTTCAGCCCGAGGTTGATCGCGTTCTGCAGGAAGATGCGCGCGAAGCTCGGCGCGACGACGACGAGCTCGTGCCCCTTCAGGCAGGAGGCCGCCTGCTCGCGCGACGAACCGCAGCCGAAATTGCGGCCGGCCGCGACCACCGACCCGGGCGGAATCGCCCCGGCGCTGATCGCTGCCTGGAAGAACGGATGGTCGGCGAAGGCGTGCGCCGGCGTCTCACTCGGAAGCACCGTGGCCATGTAGCGCCCGGGATAGATGACATCGGTCGAGACGTCGTCGCCGAGCTTCAGGAAGACGCGGGACACCTCAGCGCTCCTTCCTCGGGTCGGTGATGACGCCGGTCAGGGCCGACGCGGCCGCCACCGCCGGCGACGACAGGTAGACCCCTGCGTTGGGGTTCCCCATCCGGCCCTTGAAGTTCCGGTTCGTCGTCGAGATCGCCGTCTCGCCGTCGCCCAGCGCGCCTTCGTGGATGCCGAGGCACGGGCCGCAGCCCGGATTCATCACGACGGCACCTGCGGCCATGAAGTCGCCGAGGTAACCCAGCCGGAGCGCCTCCTGGTAGATGCGCGCGGAGGCCGGAAAGACGAGCATGCGCGTCCCGTCCGCCACGCGGCGCCCGCGCACGATGTCCGCCGCCACGGCGAGGTCGTCGAGCCGGCCGTTCGTGCACGAGCCGATGACGACCTGCTGAACGGGCGTTCCCGCGACGGCCGTCACGGGCTTGACGTTGTCGACCGTGTGCGGGCAGGCGACGAGCGGCGGCAGATCCGAGACGTCGATCGCGACGACTTTCTCGACGTCCGCGTCCCGGTCGCTCACGACGAGGTCGAGCGGTTCGGCGACGCGCGCCTCTTCGCGCAGGTAGCGGACAGTTTCCGCGTCGCCCGGCACGATGCCCGAGGTGGCCCCGGCCTCGACGGACATGTTGCAGAGGACGAGGCGGCCGGAGGTGGAGAGCCGCTCGATCGTCCCGCCCGAGAACTCGAGAACCCGGAAGTTCGCCCCCTGCGCCGTCAGGAGGCCGACGAGGTGGAGGATCAGGTCCTTCGGCCCGACGAACTTGGGGAAGCGTCCTTCGACCTTCACGCGGATCGTGGACGGCACCTCGACGTTGACGGCGGTCCCGAGGGCCCACACGCTCGCCATCTCGGTGGCGCCGATCCCGAACGCGAACGCGCCGAGCGCGCCGTGGCTCGTCGTGTGGGAATCGGTCCCGACGACGACCATCCCCGGCCGGACGTAGCCGCGCTCGGGAAGGATCTGGTGGCAGATGCCGCCGACGTCGCCGCGGATGTCGTGGAACTTCGCGATGCCGTGCTCGGCGACGAAGGCGCGCACCCGCTTCTGGTTCGTGGCGGTCTTGGCCGACTCCGCCGGAATCCGGTGGTCGAAGATGATCGCGATCTTCGAGGGGTCCCACGGCCGGGCCGGAAGGCCGGTTCCCTCGTGGATCTCGAGGAACTGGTTGATCACGAGGGCCCCGTTCTCGTGCGACATCGCGAGGTCGACTCGCGGCTCGACGACGTCGCCGGCCTTGACCGACGCTCGGTCCGCGGCGCGCGCCAGAATCTTCTCGACGACCGTCTTTCCCATCGCAGGTCCTTTCAATCGCGGGGAAGCGCGCGCGCCACGGCTTCCCCCAGCTCGAGCGTCGTCGCAGCGCCGCCCATGTCGTACGTGCGCGTCCGCCCCTCGCGGAGCACGGCCGCGACGGCCGCTTCCACGGCGCGTCCCTTCGCCGCTTCGCCGAGCCAGTCGAGCATCATCTTCGCGGCGAGGATCGTCGCGATGGGATTGACCTTGTTCTGGCCGGCATACTTCGGTGCCGAGCCGTGGGACGGCTCGAAGACCGCCAGACGGGCGCCGATGTTCCCGGACGCGGCGAAGCCGAGGCCTCCGACCATCTGGGCGCAGAGGTCGGAGATGATGTCGCCGTAGAGATTCGGCGCGACGAGAACGTCGTAGCTGCCGGGGTTCTTCAGAAGCCACATGCAGATCGCGTCGACGTTGGCTTCATCCGTGTGGATGCCCGGGTAGTCCGCCGCGACCCTCCGAGCTTCCTCGAGGAAGAGCCCGTCGGAGGCGCGGACGACGTTCGCCTTGTGGACGATCGTCACCTTCTTCCGCCCGTTCGTCTTCGCGAACTCGAAGGCCGCGCGGGCGATCCGCGCGGAGCCCTTGCGCGTGTTGAGCTTGCAGGACAACGCGTAAGCGTCCTCGGGAAGGTCGCGGAACGGCGCGAACGCGGGGGCGAGCCGCGCGAGTACCCGGGAAAGCTCGACCGGGACCGGCGAGAACTCGACCCCGGCGTAGAGGTCCTCCGTGTTTTCCCGGAAGACGACGAGATCGAGACCCTCCCTGAAGTTGAGCGGGTTGCCCGGATACGCCTTGCAGGGCCTCAGGCAAACGTAGAGGTCAAAGAGCTGCCGCATGCGCACGATCGGCGAGCGGTAGGAGAGTCCCCGGCCCTTCAGGTCGGGAGCGAGCTCCGCCTCCGCGGCTTTCATCGGCATCGAGGTCACCGCGCCGAAGAGAGCCGCATCGACGTTCTTGAGGAGGTCGATCGTCCGGGCCGGGAACGCGTCCCCCTCGCGCCGCCAGAACTCCCAGCCGATGTCGCCCGGCAGGTAGTCGGCGTCGAGTTGGATGGCGTCCAGGACCAGGCGCGTCGCGTCCAGGACCTCCCGCCCGACGCCGTCACCTGGAAGCCACGCGATCTTGTATCGAGGCATGCACCCCTCAATGGGAATCATGGGGCCGCCGCCCACGTCCGCCTGTGAGTCAGGTGCATCAGGCCCTAGGCCTTTGTGGATCGCGAAGCCTCTCTTTTCCGTCACGCGAAGGCAATGCTCGGCGGCCCGACCTTGACAAACGACTACTCGCGATCCCAGACTGAGACTCAATCGCGGACGTGATCAAGGATCGGCTCGTTGCATTGAACAAGGGAGGCTTCAGATGAGAAAGAGCATGGTCGTGGCATTGTTGATTGGTGCGTGTGCCGTGAGAGCGGCCGTCGCGATGGCGGACGACAAGAAGGACGACAAGAAGGCAGAGGTATCGATCCGGGACGACTGCGATCCCACAGACCCGACCTGGGCGCCCTCGGGCGGCTGCACTCTCCTGGGAGGGGCTGTCACGAGGAACGAGTTCAACCACTTCCTGTTTTCTCCGAACTCCGCGGGGAGTCCCATCGGACATCCCGCGTGGCGAATGGATCCCACTTATTTCAAGATGGAGTCCGACGGAACCGTGCGGGTGCGAAACGCGGGTGGCAGAGGGCATACCTTTACGGAGGTTGCGAATTTCGGCGGTGGATTCGTTCCGCCGCTCAACGGGACCTTGACCGAGGCTCCGGAGTGCGCCGCGGTCGCCGCCAACCCTCCACTGGCCCCGGGTGACCGCACGGAGGTCACGGGACTGAGCGTGGGCAATCACATCTTCCAGTGCTGCATCCATCCCTGGATGCGGATCCTCGTCAAAGTGGAGCCGGAGGAATCATCGACAGAGGAGCACAAGCACTGAACGCCGCCGGCTGATCCTCGTGCGCGCCGGCCGAGGCTGAGCGCGATACGATCGACCGATGAAAACGTCGCGCCGGGAGCTCATGAAAACCGCAGGGGCGGGGGCGCTCGGCGCCACCCTGATTCCGGCCTTTGCCTCAGCCCAGGCGCCCGGCGTCTCGGACGGCGACATCTACGACGTGGCTGTCGTCGGAGCCGGCGTGTTCGGGGCGTGGACCGCCTACCGTCTCGCGCAGGCGGGGCGCCGCGTCGCGCTTCTCGACGCCTACGGTCCGGGCAACGCCCGTTCCAGCTCCGGCGGGCAGACCCGCGTCATTCGCATGGGGTACGGCGACCAGGAGATCTACACGCGCTGGTCGATGCGCTCCCTGGAGGTCTGGAAGTCGCTCCTGGGCCCTCTGGGCAGGCCCTCGCAGTTCCAGGAGGCCGGCGTGCTCTGGATGGCCCGCGGCGAGGACCCGCTGACGACGCAGTCCTTGGCGACGCTGAAGCGGCTCGGCGTCGTCCACGAACGGCTTTCGCGCCAGGAGCTCGAGCGCCGCTGGCCGCAGATCGACTTCGGCCCGAACA
>JBGQDL010000198.1:0-6297 GCA_041495865.1 Thermoanaerobaculia bacterium
CGGCGGCCGTCCCAGGCCTCGGCCTTCGAGTCTTCTTCCGCTTCCACTCTGCCGGTGCGGGCGCCGGAGGGAAGGAGCGCGCCATGAGCGACGCCGTTCTCAACAGGCTGACGCAGCAGGAGTATCCGCACGGCTTCGTGACGGACATCGAAACGGACGCCATCCCGGCGGGCCTCTCCGAAGACGTCGTGCGCCTCATCTCGAAGAAGAAGGGCGAGCCCGACTGGCTGCTCGAATGGCGCCTGAAGGCGTACCGGCATTGGCTCACGATGGAAGAGCCGACGTGGGCCCGCGTGACCTACCCGCCCATCGACTATCAGAAGATCGTCTACTACGCCGCGCCGCGGTCCGCTAAGGACGGCGCCCCGAAGAGCCTCGACGACGTCGAGCCCGAGCTCCTCGCCATGTACGAGAAGCTCGGGGTCCCTCTGAAAGAACGCGAGATCCTCGCGGGGGTCGCCGTGGACGCCGTCATCGACAGCGTGTCGGTCGCGACGACGTTCAAGGAGAAGCTCGCGTCGCTCGGGATCGTCTTCTGCTCCTTCTCGGAGGCCGTGCGCGAGCACCCTGACCTCGTCAAGAAATACCTCGGCAGCGTCGTGCCGTCGAGCGACAACTTCTTCGCGGCGCTGAACTCGGCGGTCTTCTCGGACGGCTCGTTCTGCTTCATTCCGAAGGGCGTGCGCTGTCCGATGGAGCTGTCCACGTACTTCCGCATCAACCAGGCCGACACGGGCCAGTTCGAGAGAACGCTCATCGTCGCAGAGGAACGCGCGGTCGTGTCGTACCTCGAGGGCTGCACGGCGCCGAAGCGCGATACGAACCAGCTCCACGCGGCGGTCGTCGAGCTCGTCGCGCTGGACGACGCGCAGATCAAGTACTCGACCGTACAGAACTGGTATCCGGGCGACCGCGAGGGCAAGGGCGGGATCTACAACTTCGTCACGAAGCGCGGCAAGTGCGCCGGCAGGAACTCGCGCATCTCCTGGACCCAGGTGGAGACGGGCTCGGCCATCACGTGGAAGTACCCGAGCTGCATCCTCCTGGGCGACGGCTCGGTCGGGGAGTTCTACTCGGTGGCCCTCGCGAACAACTACCAGCAGGCCGACACCGGCACGAAGATGATCCACATCGGGAAGAACACGAAGTCCACGATCGTCTCGAAGGGCATCTCCGCGGGGCACGGGCAGAACACCTATCGCGGCGGCGTCACGATCATGAAGAACGCCTCGGGCGCGCGGAACTACTCGCAGTGCGACTCCCTCCTCATCGGCGACCAGTGCGGGGCGCACACGTTCCCCTACATCGAGGTCAAGAACAGCACGGCCACGCTCGAGCACGAGGCGTCCACGTCGAAGATCGGCGAGGACCAGCTCTTCTACTGCCGCCAGCGCGGCCTCTCGGCGGAAGACGCCGTCTCGCTCATCGTCAACGGCTTCGCCAAGCGCGTCCTCAAGGAGCTCCCGATGGAGTTCGCGGTGGAAGCGCAGAAGCTGCTTGGAGTCTCTCTCGAGGGAGCGGTGGGATGAATCTTCTCGAAATTCAGAATCTCCACGTCTCCATCGAGGAGGACGGGCACGAGATCCTCAAGGGAATCGACCTCGTCATCCGCGCGGGCGAGGTGCACGCGCTCATGGGTCCGAACGGCTCGGGCAAGAGCACGCTCGCGCACGTCCTGTCGGGGCGGCCCGGTTACGCCGTGACGCAGGGCCGCGCCCTGTTCCAGGGGAAAGACCTCCTCGCGATGCCGGCCGAGGTCCGCGCGCGCGAAGGCATCTTCCTGGCGTTCCAGTATCCGGTGGAGATCCCCGGCGTCTCGAACACGTACTTCCTGCGCACGGCGGTCAATACCGTGCGCAAGCACCGCGGGCAGCCGGAGCTCGACGCGATCGATTTCCTCGCGCTCCTCGACGAGAAGGCGAAGCTCGTCGAGATCGACGAGGCTCTCCTCAACCGCTCCGTCAACGAGGGCTTCTCCGGCGGCGAGAAGAAGCGCAACGAGGTCCTGCAGATGACGGTGCTCGACCCGAGGCTCGCGATCCTCGACGAGACCGACTCCGGCCTCGACATCGACGCCCTGCGCGTGGCCGCCCTGGGCGTGAACGCCCTGCGCGACGGCGCGCGCGGGATGCTCGTCATCACGCATTACCAGAGGCTCCTCGACTACATCATCCCGGACTTCGTCCATGTTCTCGCCGACGGGAAGATCGTGCTGTCCGGCGACAAGAGCCTCGCGAAGGAGCTGGAGGCGAAGGGTTACGGCTGGATCGAGAAAGAGCCGGCCGCGGCCGCGGGAGCCGCCGCCCCATGACGCGCGCGGCGCGGGCCACGTCCCTTCACGAGGGCGTCGCGGCGCTGGCCGCGCGGGCCGCGGACCTCGCCGCGGGCCGCCGCAGCCCGCCCTGGCTCCAGAAGCTGCGCGGCGGCGGCCTCGCCGCGTTCGAGAGGCTGGGCTTTCCGTCGACGCACGACGAGGAGTGGCGCTTCACGAACCTCGCTCCCCTCGCGCGCGCCCCCTTCGCGCTTCCCCCGATCGACATCACGCTCGCCGAGCGCACGGCGGCGCTCGAGCTGGAAGCGCGGCTCGGCCCGCTCGGCTTGTCGTCGCCGGAGCCCCGACTCGTGTTCGTGAACGGGCGGCCGCTGCGCCGCAACGCGGGAACTCTCCCCCCGGGCGTCTTCTTCGAATCGCTGGGCACCGTCCTCCGCGTCTCGCCGGAGCGCATCGAGAAACCTCTCGTCGCGGCCGCGGCCCGGGATCGTGAACCCGCTTTCTTCGCCGCTCTCGGCGACGCCTTTCTCGACGACGGCGTCGTGCTTCACGTTCCGGCGCATACCCGCCTCCCGGAGCCCCTCGTCATTCTTCACCTGACGACGCCGCCCGGCCCCTCCGAGGCGCCCCGCATGGTCCACACACGGCACCTCTTCGCCTTCGAGGAGAGCTCCTCGGCCACCGTCATCGAGGCGTACCTCGGAACGGGCGGACCTTCCTTCCTGAACGCGCGCACGGACGTCACTCTCGCGCGGAGCTCCCGGCTGAACCACATCAAGATCCAGCTCGAAGGTCCCGAGGCGTTCCACGTCGGGCACCTCTCGGTCGCGCACGCCCCGGGCGCGCGCTCGGCCTCCCACGTCTTCTCTTTCGGCGGCAAGCTCGCCCGCAACGAAGTCGCGATGGACCTCGCGGGCGAAGGGGCGGGCACCGAGCTGTACGGCCTTTTCTGCGCGAACTCCGGGCAGCACGTCGACTGCCACACGCTCATCGATCACGTCGCGCCGCGGGCCGACAGCGTCGAGCTGTACAAGGGCGTTCTCGACGGGACCGGCCGCGGCGTCTTCGACGGCAAGATCCTCGTCCGTCCCGGAGCGGTCCGCACCGACGCGCGGCAGACGAATCGCAACCTCATCCTCTCGGACAGCGCTCTCGTCGACAGCAAGCCGCAGCTCGAAATTCACAACAACGACGTGCGTTGCTCGCACGGCTCGACGACGGGGCGCCTCGACGCCGACGCCGTCTTCTACCTCCGCTCGCGCGGCCTCTCGCCCGAGGCGGCGCGCGCCCTTCTCACGTATGCCTTCGGCAGCGAGCTGATCGAGAAGGTGGCGTCCGCCGACGTCAAGGCCTTCCTCGAGAACCACCTGCGCGCCTGGCTGCCCGCAAATCTCGCGGCCCCGGAGATCCGATGAGCGCCCTCTCGAAGACCGCCCCCCAAGCCCCCGAGTCTCTCGCCAGAGCCTACGACGTCGAGCGCCTCCGCGCCGAGTTCCCGATCCTCTCGCGCACGGTCCATGGCAAGCCGCTCGTGTACCTCGACAACGCGAACACGACGCAGAAACCCCGCGCCGTCATCGAGGCGGACCGCCGCTACTACGAGGAAGAGAACGCGAACATCCACCGCGGCACGCACTGGCTCTCCGAAAGGGCCACCGAGGCCTACGAGGGCGCCCGCGGGAAGGTCGCGCGCTTCCTCGGCGCCGCCTCGCCGAAGGAAGTCGTCTTCACGCGCGGCACGACGGAGGCGATCAACCTCGTGGCGTCGAGCTTCTCCCGCACCTTTCTGAAGCCCGGCGACGAGATCCTCATCACGGGCCTCGAGCACCACTCCAACATCGTGCCGTGGCAGCTCGCCTGCGAGAAGACGGGCGCGAAGCTCGTCGTGGTCCCCATCACCGACGAGGGCGAGGTGCCGGTCGAGGAGTTCGAGAAGCGCCTGACGCCGCGGACGAAGCTCGCGGCCGTGTCGCACGTTTCGAACGCGCTCGGAACCGTGAACCCCGTGAAAGCGTTCGTCGCGCTCGCGCACGCGCGCGGCGTCCCGGTCCTCGTGGACGGCGCCCAGGCCGCGCCGCATCTCCTGATCGACGTGGTGGACCTCGGCTGCGACTTCTACGCGGTCTCGGGCCACAAGATGTACGGGCCGACGGGTATCGGCGCGCTCTACGGCACCGAAGCGTGGCTGGAGAAGCTGCCCCCGTACCAGGGCGGGGGCGACATGATCTCGTCCGTCACGTTCGAGAAGACGACGTACAACGTCCTTCCGTGGAAGTTCGAGGCGGGCACCGCGAACATCGCCGGCGGAATCGGCTTCGGCGTGGCCGTCGACTGGCTGTCCGGCGTGGGTCTCGCGGCCGTGGCCGCGCACGAGCACGACCTCCTCGTCCACGGAACACGGAAACTCTCCGCCATTCCCGGCCTCACGGTCGTCGGCCGCGCGAAAGAGAAGGCGGCGGTGATCTCCTTCGTGCTCGAGAACGTGCACCCGCACGACATCGGGACGATCCTCGACGGCGAGGGCATTGCCATCCGCACCGGCCACCACTGCGCGCAGCCCGTCATGGACCGGTTCGGCCTGCCCGCCACGGCGCGGGCGTCGTTCGGCCTCTACAACACGCACGCGGAGGTCGACGCGCTCGCGGCGGCGATCGAGAAGGTGCGCGAGATGTTCGACTGATGCGGGACCTGCGCGACCTCTACCAGGAGGTCATCCTCGACCACAACAAGTCTCCCCACAACTACCGGGAGATGGCGGACGCCACGCGGCTGGCCCTCGGGCACAACCCTCTCTGCGGCGACAAGCTGAAGCTCTACGTGAAAGTCGAGGGCGATCGCATCGCCGACGTCGCTTTCCAGGGCTCCGGGTGCGCGATCTCGAAGGCCTCCGCCTCGATCATGACGGACACGGTCAAGGGCAAGAGCCTCGCCGAGGCCGAGGCGCTGTACGGGAAGTTCCACGACCTCCTCACGGGCCCGCCCGACGTCAAGGCCGACGGTGCGGGCCTCGGCAAGCTGGCCGTCTTCTCCGGCGTGCGGGAGTTCCCCGCCCGCGTCAAGTGCGCGACGCTCGCGTGGCACACGCTGGAGACCGCGCTGAAGAACACGGAAGAAGTGGCGAAGACCGAGTAACGGAAGAAATAGAAAATGGGAGAAGAGAAGATTCTCTTAGAGGGTAATAGGGCGAATAGCACCGCCGCAATCGGCGCGGCCGCTGCGGAGCGAAATGCAATGGCCGAAGAGCACCTTTTCTTAGAAGGTAATAAGGACAGAAGCACTGGCGCAGCGGACGCGGCGACGGCGGCGCAATCTGCGGCCGCGGATCACGTGCCTTCTAAGAAATCTTCTTCTTCTCCGACTCCCCTCGAGCAACGCGTGATCGACGAGGCGCTGAAGAAGTGCTTCGACCCCGAGATCCCGGTCAACATCTGGGAGCTGGGGCTGATCTATTCCGTGAATGTGTCTTCGGAAGGCGTCGCGAGCGTGAAGATGACGCTCACCGCGCCCGCGTGCCCGGTCGCAGGCTCCCTCCCCGGCGAGGTCGAGCAGAAGATCAAGGCGATTCCCGGAATCACCGACGCGAAGGTCGAGCTGGTCTGGGAGCCGCCCTGGACCGCGGAGATGATGTCTCGCGTGGCTAAAGTAATGCTCGGGATGTAGGCGTCATGCTCGGGATGTGAGCCGCGGGTCCTCCGCCGCGTGGCGCTGCGAGAGGAGCCAGCCGAGAGAAAACGTGATCGTCGAGCCGAGGAGCGAGTACCACGGCCACGCGATCTTCCGCCCGAGCGCGAACGGCACCCAGCCCTTCGACCCGAGCCACAGGAACAACATGAAGACCGCCGAGGCGCCGATGGCGACGAGCGCGTCGGCCTGGCGCGCCTTCCGCGCCCAGAGCGCGAGGAGGAACGCGCCGAGGAGGCCGCCCGCCGTCACGCTCGCGAGCCCGAGAGCCACCTGCACGGCCGGGACGTTCTGCGGCAGGAGCGAAAAGCCGACGGCCAGCCCGGCGAGGACGAGCGTCCAGA
>JBGQDL010000199.1:0-6141 GCA_041495865.1 Thermoanaerobaculia bacterium
CATGGCGCGCATCCTCATCACGGGCATCACCGGCCAGGACGGGTCGTACCTCACCGAATCTCACCTCTCGACGGGCGACGAGGTGCACGGGCTCGTGCGACAGTCGAGCCTCCTGCAGCGCACGCGCCTCGACGTGCTGCCCGCGCTTTCGGCGGCGCGCGAGGAGGGCCGGCTCAAGCTCCACTACGCCGACCTCTCGGACACGAGCAGCCTCGTCTCGGTGCTCAGGAGCGTGAAGCCCGACGTGATCTACCACCTGGCGGGGCAGAGCCACGTCAAGATCTCGTTCGACATGCCCGAATACACGGCCGACTCGACGGGCCTCGGCACCCTGCGCCTCCTCGAGGCGCTCCGGAGCGTCGCGCCCGACGCCCGGCTCTTCCTCGCCGCCACGAGCGAGATCTTCGGCGAGGCGAAAGAGTCGCCGCAGAGCGAGCAGACGCCGATGAATCCCATCAACCCGTACGCGGCGGCGAAGGTCTACGCCCTGAACCTCGTGCGCATCTACCGCAAAGCGTACGGTCTCTTCGCCTGCGCGGGAATCCTCTTCAACCACGAGAGCCCGCGGCGCGGCGAGAACTACGTGACACGCAAGATCGCGCGCGCGGCGGCGCGCATCGCGCGCGGTCTCCAGAAGGACCTTCACCTCGGCACGCTCACGCCGAGACGCGACTGGAGCTACGCGCCGGACGTCGTGGACGGGATCCGCCGGATCGTCGCGGCCCCGAAGCCGGACGACTTCATCCTCGCCTCGGGCGTCTCCCACTCGGTCGGCGACTTCTGCAAGGCGGCGTTCGCGGTCGTCGGCCTCGATCACGCGAAGTGCGTCGTCCTCGACCCCGAGTACGCCCGTCCGATCGACATTACCGAAACGCGGGGCGACGCGTCGAAGGCGCGGAAGGAGCTGGGCTGGGAGCCGAAGACGGGCTTCGAGAGGCTCGTCAGGATCATGGTGGATGCCGAGCTGGCCGACCTCGACGGGCGCGGGGACGCCGCCTGAGGCCGCCGGCCGTCCTCATGCCCGCCTTCCGGCGGGTCGAAGCGTCGCGGCGGGCGATCGCCTCGCTGAGAGCCGCGGGCGCGGTACGCATCGTGTTCGTGGACGACGAAGGCTCGGCGGAAGGAGGCGCCCTGGCCCGGGAGTTCCCGGGCCTCGACGTGATCCGCACGGAGAAGCCCGCCTGGTGGACTGGCGCGATCGTCCTCGGGATCGCCCGAGCGCGCGCGCTCGGCGAGGAGGCGGTCCTCTTCTTCAACCAGGACGTGACGTGCGCCCCGGACTACTTCGAGCGGCTGCTAAGGACGGCCGGGCAGAACGCGGGCGCGCTCGTGGGGAGCGCGATCTGCTACGCGCAGGAGCCGGGCCGCGTCTGGTCGGCGGGGGGCGCTGTGGAGTGGTGGGGCCGCGGCATCCGGGTCCTCCACCACGGGGAGCCCGCCGAGGCGCTGCCGGGAGCGCCCTTCGCGGCCGACTGGCTCTTCGGGATGGGAACGTATGTGCCGGTCGCGGTCTTCGACCGGATCGGGATGCCCGACGCGGCGCGTTTTCCGATGGCCTGGGGCGATCTCGACTTCTCGCTGCGCGCGAAGCCTGCAGGCATCCCGGTGCTCGTGGATCCTTCGGCGCGGCTCTTCCACGAGGTGGGCGGCTACGACGCGCGCGTCGCGGGCGCGCCGAGCGCCCGCGCGTACCTCGGCTGGATGGCCGACCCGAAGCACAACCTCTCGCTCTCGGCGCACGCGGAGATCTGGAGACGACATGGGCCGCGGTTCCTCTGGCCTCTCTCGCTCGCCTTGAGAATCGGATTTCTGCTGGTCAATTTCATTCGCATTCGATTGCTGTTTCCGCGCGAGGCAAAGAATGCGCAGGGGTGACGTTTTTTTTCTGCTTAGAAGGCGCGTGAAACGCCCTCGCACGGGCGCCGGCGGTGCCGCGCGGCGGCGCGCGTGCCTTCGCTTCTGGCCATATTCACCTTCTAAGAAAATCCTCTTCGGACGCTTGTCGTGAGTAGCCGCCTGCCCACGATCTCGCTCGTAACCCCATGCCTGAACCAGGGCAAATTCATCCGCGCGACGATCGAGAGCGTCCTATCGCAGGGCTATCCGAATCTCGACTACCGCGTGCAGGACGGAGGCTCGACAGACGAGACGCTTGTGGTGCTGCGCGCGTACGAGCCGCGCGTGCCGTACGTCTCGGAGAAGGACCGCGGACAGGCCGACGCGATCAACCGCGGCCTGTCGCGCGCGACCGGCGAGGTCCTTGGCTATCTCAACAGCGACGACATCCTGTGCCCCGGTGCCCTCGCGGCGGTGGGCGAGGCCTTCGCGTCCGATCCGGACCTCGTCTTCGTGTGGGGCCGCGCGGGCTATCTCGACGAGGCCGGAAACGCCGTCTCGCCGTATCTCGTGAGGCCCGACGCGATCGAGCGCCTCGCCGACGCGTGCTTCATCGCACAGCCCGCGGCGTTCTTCCGGCGGAAGGTGCGGGACGAGATCGGCCTGTTCGACGAATCTCTCCATCACACGCTGGACTACGACTACTGGCTGCGGATCGCGAAGCGATATCCGTGGTCGAAGATGCGCTTCCTCGACCGCGAGCTGGCGGGTTGCCGGATGCACGCGGACGCGAAGACGGTCGCGGGATGGGCGCGCGCGCTGGACGAGATCTTCGCGCTCGTGAAAAGGCGCACGGGTTACGTGTCGCTCTGGTGGTGCGTCGCGAAGTGGGATCACCTCACGGACGGCCGCAGCCAGGCCACCGATCCGCACCCGGTGCCCTGGCGCGCCTATCCGCCGGCGGTCCTCGAGTTCCTGCGGCGGGACCCGGCGCGGCTGTGGTGCCGGGGGCTCCGGGGCGCGTACGGGGGGCTGCGGAAGAGGATCGCCCGGTCGTTGTGACCGGGTCGTCACCAGGTGCGGGCGGCTGGCGGGCCCCGCGCTGCGCGCCAACGACTCATCTCGACATCAGCCTCCTAGCTCGGAAGTCCCTTGTGCTCCCGAGCCGCGGGCGCCAGGCGCTCCAGGACCTTCTCGGCCGGAAGGGGTTCGCCGCTCTTCAGGTCGAAGCGCGCGTCGTCGAGGACGGACGCGAAAAGGAGCTTGCCGCCGTCCGAATAGCCGACGAAGAAGACGTTCAGGGCCGGAATCCGGACGAGGAAGGCCTCACTTCGCACGGCGGCGTCCCCGATTCCCCCGACCACGCGGCTCGTCTGGCGAATGAACCCCGGCGCCCCAAACGCGACCGCCTTGAAGGCTCCCCGCTCATGCTGGATCGTCAGGGAGGAGCGGACCTGCTCTCCGACGAGAACCGGAAAGAGAAAGAGCCCGGACTCGTGGAGCAGGCGGCCCGGATTCGTTCCGGCGGCGTAACCCTTGAGGTCGTCCAGGCGGATCTGGAATTCAGGCAGCGGGGCGCCGACCGTCGCGGACCGGACGTCGTCGGGTTTCTCGAAGCCCATCTCCAGGGCGTTCCGGGGTGTGACGAGCCGCACGAAGGTCGAGAGCGCCTCCCGGGCGGAGCGCCGGGCTCCCTCCAGCGCCTCGCTCGAGGCCCGGGCGGGAGGAGTCTGCGCAGCGGCGTCGGCCGCGCCCAGCGACAAGAGCAGTCCGAGGGTGCAGGCAGCGGTTCGCATGATGGCGCTTTTCACTTTCTCGCCTCCGCCGTTACTTCTTCCGGACGACCCAGAAGTCGTCCCAGTGCGTGTGATCCCCAACGCTGGCGACATAGAAGTCGTACGTGATCAGCCGGGCGTCGCCGTTGCAGGGAGCCCACGGGTCGAGGATCTCGACGAAGTTGACACCATTCACGGTCTGGTATCCGCGCGCCACCATCACGTGGCCGCCCCCTCCCGGCCAGTGCCAGGTGTAGGCATAGGGTGTCGCGCCACACTTCGACGCCGCCGAGGACAGCTCTCCCCTGAGCTGGGCCCAAGTGAGGGCCGTGTCCGAGGTTCTCTGGAACGTGAACCCGTATTTGTCGAACTCCGGCCAGCCGCCGATGACGCAGGGAGGGCTTGCCACCGGATTGCTACATTGCTGGCACGGGCAGTCGGTGCGGCCGAACTCGTTGTTCGCCTGGGTGCACTGCGCGACATTGTTTCCGAGGTAATGCATGACCATCTGGCCGCTGGCGGCCCAGCACCACATCGAGGTCTCCTGCGGGTGGCTCGTCACGGCCAGGTGACCGCTCGCCTCCGGGGAACAGCACCCTGGGAGGGCGAGAAGGATCAGCGTTAGAACGGACAGGACTCCAACGCGGCAACGCATTGCATTTCCTTTCCGGGGCACGCGAACCAGTCTTGGATCACGCAAGCGCGACCCGCCTTCCCCCGGGCGGCCCCGAGAAGCGGGATGAGCGAGCCGGACTGCAGTCTCGACACCTAACATAGGCTCCACTCCGGACCTGTCAAGGATCCCCGCGGCGCTTTTCCAAAATCCGCGCCCCCGAACGCCCGGTCTCTACGCGAGCGAAGCGTGCACGCTCCGTGGCCGGGTGATGCGGCCCTCGTCGAGTGTCACGGTCCGGTCGCATTGTCGGGCGACCTCCCGGTCGTGCGTGACGACGAGCAGCGTCGTATGAGGCAAGGCAGCTCTCAGGTTCCCGACGATCGCCTGGACCGTCGGGATGTCGAGGTGCGCGGTGGGTTCGTCGAGGAGGAGAAGCGCGGGGCGCCGGAGAATCGCGCGGGCGATCGCGATCCGCTGGCGCACGCCGCCCGACAGCGTCCCGCCGTCGTCCCCGACGGCGGTCTCCCAGCCGGAGGGGAGCTCGGCGACGATTCCGTCGAGAAACGCAAGGCGCGCGGCTTCGGACAACGCCTCGCGCGTGGCTCCCGGCGTTCCGTAGGAAACATTCTCGGCCAGCGTTCCCCTGACGACGAGGGGATCCTGAAGCACCGTGCCCGTTCTCCGGCGCATCGAAACGATGTCGAACGCGCCGTACGGGATTCCATCCGCGAGCAGGCGGCCGGACCACGGTTCGTCGAATCCCAGAACGAGGTTGAGGAGCGTCGTCTTCCCGGCTCCGTTCCGTCCGACCAGCGCGACCGCCTCACCCGAACCCAGGACGAACGAAACGCCCCGAAGGACAGGCCCGAGCGCCCGGTCGTATCCGTAAGTGACGTCCTCGAGCGCGATCGCGCCCCTGAAGGGCAGCGGCGGCCGCGAACCCGTGGGCGCGGGCGTTGGCAGCCGCAGGAGTTCGAGGACGGCCTCGAGTGAGGCCCGGCCTCCGACGATGAGCGGCAGGCTCGTCGAGACGATTCCCATCTGGGTGCGCAGGAGGCCGAGAGTCACGAAGAACGACGCGAGCGTGCCGGTCGTCATGCGCCCGCGCACGACCTCGATTCCGCCGAACGCGAGGACGACGGTGCCTGCGGCCGCGAACAGGAAGCCATGGATGAGACCGTATGCCGTGTTCAGCCAGGCCATCCGGCCGCTGGTCTCTCGCAGGCGGTGAATCCGGCCGGCCTGTGACGTCAGCTCCTGGTCCTCGGCCGCCTGCGCGCGGATGAGGTCCTGCTTCTGGAGAACGAACAGGATTCCCCGGCTGAAGCTCTCGAAGACCCGTCGAAAACGAGCGACCTCGTGACGAATCCGAACTCCCAGGACGCGGCTCGTCAACCAGACCGCGGGCGCGAAGAGCAGCGTCAGAAGAAACAGGCGCGGCGAGAGAGACAGGAGGACGAGGCCGAGAGCACCGCCGACGAGGGCCGCCGGAACGAGCATCGCGATGAGCGCGTTCGTCATCGCGTCCACTCGCTCCGTGTCGTCGACGGCACGCGTTTGAAGGGCCGCACGGTCGGCGCTCGCGAGGAAGTTGCGCGGAAGCGAGCAGAATTTCGCGACGAGATCCTCCCGAATGCGGGCGGTCGCCCGCTTCGTCACGTCGAGCGAAAGGTGGCGGGCCCCGAGGGTCAGACCGGCCTGCGCCAGCGCGAGCGCGAGGATCGCTCCCCCCGTCGCGAGAAGACCCGGGACGTCGCCGTCCGGGATCAGCTGGTCGAACGCGCGCTTCGCAAGCCAGGGGATCGGGAGAAGAGCGACCGGCTGGGTCGCGGCGGCGAGGAGCGCGAAGCCGACGGTTCGTTTCGAGCCGTCGAAGTACGCCACGTACGCGCGGAGGGTCTCGCGTCCGGTCAC
>JBGQDL010000200.1:0-6133 GCA_041495865.1 Thermoanaerobaculia bacterium
GCACGCCGGGCACGGCCGCCCGCGCCGCCGCCGCGATCTCCTCCAGCTCGGCTTTCGTCAGCGGCGTCACGCCCGGCTCCATCGTCTCGCGCGCGACCGTGTAGACCTGCACGAGGGAGAGGCGGCCGCCCTGGGCGACGACGTCCTTCAGCCTTCCCGCCCACGCGGCGATCTCCTCGCGCGAGGCGCGGGCCCCGTTCCACCTCAGGAACATCGCCTGCACGACGATCGGATGCCGTCTCGCGGCGAAGGTGAGATTCGCGAGGATCCTTTCGAAGGAAATCGCGCTTCGGCAGATCGTCTTGAAGAAACCCTCCGTGCCCGCGTCGAGCTTGATCCAGAACGCGCCGCCCCGCGCCGCGAAGAGGTCGTGCGCCTCGCGCATCTCGTCGCGCCCGACGCCCGAGCCGTTCGTGATGAGGACGAACGGGACGTGCGCGAAGCCGGCTGCGTCGCGCACGTCGAAGAGAGCCCGCGCGAGCGGCAGGAAGCCCCGGAACGTCGAGGGCTCGCCGTCGCCCGCGAAGGCGATGTCGCGCACGGCATCGGCGTCGGAAGGCGCGGCGCCGGGATTTCGGGACGCGAGCTCCTCGGCGAGCTCGCGCGAGACGTCCTCGACCGCGATCGCCGGCCGCCCCGTGCCTTTCGCGATCTCCCGGCGGTCGATGACCTCGCAGTAGACGCAGTCGAAATTGCACGTCTTTTGCGGGTCGAGGTTGATGCCGATCGAGATCCCGCGCGACCGCCGCGCACGGACCGCGTAGACATACCGGCCCTTGCCGCGCGTGCGGGAGTGGAGCGTCGGGAGAAGAGCCTCGGCCACGGACACATTCTCTCCTCCATGGCGGAAGCCGTCCTCCGGTATTCTCCGCGGACCGACCATGCCGATCACGACCGGAACCGTCCTCGGGCGTTACCGCCTCCTCGAGAAGGCGGGCGTCGGCGGCATGTCCGAGGTGTGGAAGGCCGAGGACGGGACCCTGAAGCGCACCGTGGCCGTGAAGGTCATCCTCGGGCCCGTGGCGGCGGACTCCACGTTTCGCGAGCGCTTCCTCCGGGAAGCGCGTCTCGTGGCCGGCCTCGAACATCCGAACGTGCTCCCCGTTTTCGACTACGGCACCGCGACGATCGACGGCGACGAGGTGTCGTATCTCGTCATGCCGCTCGTGGCCGGCGGCTCGCTCAAGGGCCGCGTCGCGGGACCGGTTCCGCCCGCTCTCGCGGTCACCTGGCTCTCGGCGATCGCGTCGGCCCTCGACCACGCGCACGCGAGGGGCATCCTCCACCGGGACGTCAAGCCGGGAAACGTCCTCATGGATTCGCAGGGCCGGCCTCTCCTCGCCGACTTCGGCCTCGCGCGAAGCGCAGAGGTTTCCTCGGGACTCACGGCCACGGGCACGGTGCTCGGGACCCCGCTCTACATGGCGCCCGAGCAGGCGACGGGCTCGGCGCTCGACGGGCGCGCGGACCAGTACGCGCTCGCCGTGATCGCGTTCGAGCTCTTGGCCGGACGCGTGCCCTTCACGGCGGATACGCCTCTCGGGGTCCTGCACCAGCATGTCGCCGCACCTCCGCCGGCGCTCTCGTCGGTGCTGCCGGGGACCGCCCCGGCCGTGGATGCGGTGCTCGCCCGTGGCATGGCGAAAAAGCCCGCGGAAAGGTTCGCCTCCTGCGGCGAGTTCGTGGCGGCGCTCGGAGCCGCGCTCGCCGTTCCGGGGGCGGCGGCCACGGCGCCGCTGACCGCGCATGGCGAGTCGCAGATGGCGACGGTCGTTTCCGCTCCGGCTCTCGGACCCGAAGCTCTCGCCGCGCCGGCCTCGGTAAAAGACACGCCGCCGGATTCGTCGCGCCGTGTGATGCTCATCCTCGCGGCACTCGTCCTGCTCAGCGCCGGAGGAGGGATCTTCTTGTTCCTTCGCCCCGCGTCGCCGAAAGGCGCGCCAGGAGGCGCGGGCGCGCCAGCGCCACTTGAGGTCTCAAAAGTCTGGCCTGAGCCGACGGCGGCTGCCCCTTCGACGGCGGCGACAGACGCAGCGGCGCTCACGACGAGCGCTTCGGCAACCCCTTCGTCCGGCATTTCTTCGAAGGTGAATGAAGCTTCGCCCGCGGGCACCGCCTCGGCCGCGGCTGAGCCACGGCCCCGCTCACCCTTCGAAGAAAAAAAGACCGCATCCCGCAGCACCGCCGGCAACTCGTCGCGCGAGGCGCCGGCCGGCTCCCGTCCGAAGCAGACTTCTTTTCCACCGCTCCTCTCGGGCGCCGCGCATTCCGGCGACACGCAGCTCGGTGCGGCGTGGGACGCGCTCGACAACGCGCGGCGGCCCGGCGGGCGCCTCGCGCGGGAGGACTTCGTGGATGCGATGGGCACGGCGCGCGCGGTCCTGGCGCGCCGCCCGACGGCCGAGGCGCGATTCCTCGACGCCTTCAGCCGCGCGGGCGTCGCCTTCGCGGACGGCCGCGACGCCGAAGCGTGGCAGCTCCTGACGCGCGCGCTGGACGGAGCGGGCCCGGCCGCGGAGTCGCGCACGCTCCGCTTCGTCGAGGACGAGGTCCGCGCCCTCGGACCGAATCCGGGGCCGGACGCGGGCTGGGTGATGGGCCTCGCCTTCGCCGACGTCCGCGGCGACCTCGCGGGCGAGCTCGGGAAAGCAGAAGAGAGGGCGCCGCGCTCACCGCGCCTCCGCGAGGCGCGCGCGCTGGCCGGAGGACGATAGGATTCCCGCCGTCCTTGGAGGGTTCTCATGCGCAAAGCTCTCGCCCTGGTGATCCCGCTTCTCTTCCTCGGCCGGCCCGGAGCCGCCCAGGACGTCCCTCCCGCCGAGGACCAGGCAAAAGGAGCCCTCGAGAAATCGCCGCGGCACGGAGAGTGGACCGACGTGAAGATGCCGGCCGGAGGAGCGCCAATCCGCACCTGGGTCGTCTACCCGGAACGGAAGGACAAGGCGGGCGTCGTCCTCGTCATCCACGAGATCTTCGGCCTTTCCGACTGGATCCGCGGCGTCGCGGATCAGCTCGCGAAGGAGGGCTTCATCGCCGTCGCGCCCGACCTCCTGTCGGGCAAGGGTCCGGGCGGAGGCGGTACGGCGTCGGTCGCGAGCCGCGACGACGTCGTCAAGCTCGTCCGCGAGCTTTCGCCGGACGAGACGACGGCGCGTCTCAACGCGGTGCGCGACTGGTCGATCAAGCTGCCTTCGGCGAACGGAAAGAGCGGAACGACGGGCTTCTGCTGGGGCGGGTCGGCGAGCTTCGCCTACGCCGCGGCCCAGCCCGGCCTGAACGCTGCCGTCGTCTTTTACGGCACGGCTCCAGAGGCCCCGGCCCTCGCCGCCATCAAGGCGCCCGTCCTCGGGAACTACGGCGGCGACGACGCGCGCGTGACGGCCACCGTCGCGCCCACGCGGGAGGCCATGAAGAAGGCCGGAAAGGCCTACGAGCCGCACGTCTACGACGGCGCCGGCCACGGCTTCCTCCGCCAGCAGAGCGGCAAAGAGGGCGCGAACCTCAAGGCAGCGCGCGAAGCCTGGCCAAAGACGCTCGCGTTCCTGCGCGAGGCCCTGAAGTAGCACGGAACCTGCGGGCGTTACTTCCGGAGCGTGTCGCCCGCTCTGAAGCCGGTGCCGGAGACCGCCGCCGCGAGCGAGAGGCGCGGCCCCTTGACGCTCGTGATCCTCACGCGTCCGACCTTCACCTCGTTGGCGCCGAGGACCTCGCCCGTGTCGGGGTCCTTGATCTGCTCTCCGACTCGATAGACCGCGAACTCGTCGCCTTCCTGAACGCCCGCTTCCGAGCCGGCGTTCACATAGAGCGTGCCGCCGTCGGCCTTCGCGATCTTGCCGACGACCCCCGACGCGTCCGACGCCCCGCCCATCCCGCCCGTCTCGAGCTTCTTGGCCGAGACGGAGGTGGCGAGCTTCTGGACGACGGGACGGAGGATCTTGTCCAGCTTCTCGCCGTCGTGCGATCCGCCGCCCGCGCCCCCGACGTAGACGCTCTTGTCCGAGGACGAGTCTTTCGCCGTGTCAGCCCACACGATCTCGCCCGTGGACGTGTTGATCGCCCGCGCGTCGATGGCCGCGTCCATGCGCTGCGTTTTCATGCTGAACGAAGGGAGCCCGCCGAATCCGGGGGCGCTCGCTCCCGAGTTCGTCACGCCGAACTCCGTGATGGCGCCCACGATGAGGTACTCGACGCCCAGCAGCTTTCCGACCTTCACGGCGGTCTTGGGGTCGACGTCGCCGGAGAGCGAGAGGTTCTTCTCCTGCATCAGGGCCTGGAGGCGCTCGCGGTCGATCACGCGGAACGCCTCGCCCTTCACGAGCGCGGTGACCATCATGTCCTGGGCGGCGCGCCCCACGTGGTACCAGCTGTAGTAGTGAGTGGACTTGTCCACGAACTCCAGAACGGCGACGCGAGGTTTCGCGCCTCCCGCGGCCCTGGCGACGGGCGCACACGTGAGGAAGATGGCGAAAAGGACGAGAAAGGGGCGATGAACGCGGCGAATCATGGAGGTCTCCTTTTTGAAGGCGAAGGGATTCTAGTTCTTTACACTGTCGCCGTGCAGCCGGAGGGTGAGAACGACTTTGTCGCGATCCCCATCGAGGATGCCCTCGACCTCCACCCTTTCCGCCCGGGGGAGACGGCCTCGGTCGTTGCCGAGTACATCGCGGCGGCGGCCGCAAAAGGGCTCCGGGAGGTCCGCCTGATCCACGGCCGGGGCATCGGCGTCCAGCGCGCGATCGTCAGGAAGGCGCTCGAGAGGTCGCCTTTCGTCGAGTCGTTCGCGGATGCCACGCCCGAGCGGGGTGGATGGGGCGCCACCGTGGTCCGGCTCGCGGGAAAAGTCCGCTAGACTCGGCCGCGTGAAAAATCTGACGTCACCGGCAAAGAAAGAGCGCACGACCGTCATCCGCGGTTCCGGCTTCTACGTGCCTCCCCAGATCGTCACGAACGAAATGATGGGCCGCATCATGGACACGAACGACGACTGGGTCGTGCCGCGCACCGGCATCAGGGAGCGGCGCTTCGTCGAGCCGGGCATCGGCTCGGCCGAGCTCGGCGCGAAGGCTTCGGAGGCCGCCCTCGCGGACGCCGGCCTGACGGCCTCCGAAATCGACTTCGTGATCTTCGCGACGATGACGCCCGACCACTACTTTCCCGGCAACGGAGGGCTTCTCGCGCGGCGGCTCGGCATGAAGACGACGCATGCGCTCGACATCCGCATGCAGTGCACCGGCTTCCTCTCGGGACTGCAGACCGCCGACGCGTTCATTCGCTCGGGCATGTACGACCGCATCCTCCTCGTGGGCTCCGAGGTGCACAGCGGCCTCATGCCGTGGCCCGAGGACGTCTGGGACGTGATGCTCGGAAAATCCCCCGGGCCGTGCGACCCGGTCTGGTTCGAGCGCGCGACGGGAATGCGCGACCGCGCGGTCCTCTTCGGCGACGGTGCGGGCGCGATGGTCCTCGAGGCGAACACCGCGGGCGACGGGCGCGGGTTTCTCGGCTTCGCGATGTACACGGACGGCGAACACTGGGACAAGCTCTACATACCCGGCGGCGGATGCAAGTCGCGGCCCTACTTCACTCCGGAGATGTTCGAAAACCTCGGCACGATCCCGATCGTGGAAGGCCGCCAGGTGTTCCGCCTCGCCGCGCACCTGATGCCCGCGGCCGTCCACGAGGTCCTCGCCGGCAACGGCAAGACGATCGCCGATCTGGACCTCCTGCTCATGCACCAGGCGAACCTGCGCATCAACGAAGCGGCGCAGAAGCATCTCGGCCTGCCGGACGAGAAGGTGTTCAACAACATCGAAAAGTACGGCAACACGACGGCCGGAACGCTGCCCATCGCCTTTCACGAGGCAAAGCTCGCCGGCAAGGTGACGCCCGGCTCCCTCGTCGCCTTCACCGCGCTCGGCGCGGGCCTGCACTGGGGCGCGGGCCTGGTCGTCGTCTAGCGCCGCTGGCTCTTCTCCGCCTTCGCGGCGACGCGCTTCATCAGGCGCGCGACCTCGACGGGCGCGCGGCGATGCGTGCCCGCGCCGATGAGATCCACGCCGTCGTGCGCCTCGACCGCGAACGTCACATCGCGCTCACCGACCGCGGTGACGACCGCCTTCGACGTCACCGTCGC
>JBGQDL010000201.1:0-6053 GCA_041495865.1 Thermoanaerobaculia bacterium
CCCGAGTGACGCGGCCATGCTCGAGCACCGCATGCCGGACGTGCTCGAGCTGCCCGAGATGAAGGGCCGCCTGGCAAATACGCCTGGGCCCATTCTCGTCTACGTCGTGCCGCGGCAGTACGTCATGCAGGGAATGATCGCCGACACGGGGCCCGAGTGGCGGCTCTACGAGCACCGCCAGACCCTGGCGATGATCGCGGACTGGATCTTCCATCCCTTTCGCCACCTCCAGGGCGGCCACACGATGCACGGCGCGGGAGGAGCCCCGGCGCCGGGCGCGCCTGCCGGTGGCGTCGTTCGCCGGCTCATCTTCCTGAGCGTCGAAACGCCTCGGGAAGCGGCGTCGCCCGCGTCCCTTTTCGCGCTCAACGCGAAGCGCATCCCGCGATTCCTGGCCGACGTGGACGTCCACGATCTCGCCCTCCTGGAGATGAAGGACCTCGGTCCGGGAACCGGGTGGGGCGACGTTCCCACGCCCCTGTTCTAGCGTCAGCGTCCGGCCGGCACGGCGCCGCGCGGGGGATCGATGCCGAGCGCGCGCGCCGCGCGCGCGGCGACCTCGAGCAGCGAGACGGTCGCGGGGCGCGAGGGCTCGATCCCCGGGCCGATCGCGGCGAACGAGGCGTCGAGAACCGGATCCGCGTTGCGGTAGCCGTGGCCCCCGCGGTTGCTCGGGACGGAGAGGACGGACGGCCTCGAGCGTACGAACTCGATGCCCGGACGGAGGAGGACGACGACGTCGCCCGACCGCGGGCTGTCGAGCTCGAGCGGGGCGAGAGCCTCGCGGGGCGCGATCGCGTCGACGAGGTTCCCGGGGAGCGCCGAGAGGCCCGCGAGGTCCCGGGCGAGAGCCACCGAGGCCTCGGCGCGCGCCGCGGGCGCGAGGGCGGGGTCGAGGTACACGTGCGCGATCCCGCTCGACGCGCAGACCTGCGCGGCACGCGGCCCGCCCGGGGCGCGGGCCTTGCGGGCGATCGTCCAGCCCTTCTCCGCGAGATACCGCTCGAGGTCGACCGACTTCTCGAGCGGGACCATCCCGTGGTCGCTGAGGATGAGGAGCGAGTCGCGCGCGGCGAGGGCGGCGAGCATCGCGGCGACGCATCGGTCGGAGGTCTGGAAGGCGCGCAGGACGGCCTCGGCCGAGCCGCCGCGAGGTCCGGGCTCGAAATGGTGCTCGATCTCGTCCACGAGAGGCTGGTACGCGACGAGGAGGTCCCAGCGCTCGCTCCGAATCGCGAAGACGATCGCCCGCGTGAGGTAATCCGCGAGGCGCTGCGCCTGCTCCTCGCCGGCGGCATCGCCCTCCTCGGGCGGGCCCGCGCGCACGAGCGTCAAATCCGGCGGGCCCGGCCAGCCTCCGAGCGTCGCCTCGAACCGGGCGCGGAAGGCCGGGGGATAGGCGGGCACGGCGAAGAAGCCGCCCACGTAGACGACGACGCGAGCGAGCGTCGGCTCCAGCGCCACGACGCGGCACCAGGCCGTGAAGGGTCCGCCCTCGCCCGGGGCCTGGACCGCGAACCAGCCGAGGCGTTTGACGGGCTCCGCGGTCCCGCCCTCTCTCGCGACGATCAGCGTGTCGTAGTCGACGATGCCGTCGTCCGTCGTGTCGCGCGCGCGGATGTCGAGGCGCACCGTGCGGGCGCCCGGCGCCGCCACGTCGGCGGTCGCCCGTCGGACCGGGGAGAACGAGGCGGCGTCCGTTTCGCCGGCGGAGGTCCAGCGCCCGCGGCCGAGCGTCACGAAGGCCGACTCCTTCGCCGGCCGGTCCGGCCAGGTCAGGCCGAAGTCGCCGCGCCGCCGCGCGTCGGTCCCGTCCGCGCCCGGATAGAGCATCACCCCCACGCGGCGTCCCTGCCGGCGCGCCGCCTCCCAGAGCGTCTCGGTCTCGATGGGCGCGAGAAAACCCGTCGTGTCGGCGCCGAAAGGGCTGCCCGGCTCACGGAAGTGGTTCGCGACGATTCCGTTCCTCCCCGGCGGCGCCCCCGTGATCGCTGCGATGTGAGCCGCGGGCGTCAGGGACGGCGTGACGTCCACGGCGCGCCCGGCGAGGAGGCCGCGCTCCGCGATCGCCGAGAAGCCGCCGGCCGTCAGCTTTCCCTGTGACAGCAGCTCGTTCAGCCTCAAGCCGCCGAGTCCGTCGAACGAGATGACCACCGTGCGTCCCGCGGGCATCGGCGGCGCCGACGCGCACCTGAGGAGCGCGAAGACGCCGAGTAAGAGCGCCGCGGCGGGGCCCGCGCGGAATCGGTGGAATCGTCTGGTCAAGCGTGTGGAGATTGCCACGGAAAAGCGGTAGAAAGGCTTCAGGTCCTACCGGAAGAATCCACTTACATCCACGATGAAGTCCACGGTGGCCGTGGATTTGTTGAAGACGGAGAACGTCGTACCCGACCCCGAGAGCGTTACCATCGCGTTGTTGGCCCGGGTGACCCCCGCCCGGAAACTCATCGCGCTGGTGTCCGGCATCGGCACGTCCGTCGGGAAAACGACGAGCTCGCCGGAGGCCCCCACGTTCGTGACGGTCAGGTTTGCCGAAATCGCGATCGCGTCGGCCGGAATGCCACAGGGAGATGCCGACACGTCGAACGTCCGGGTCGCGCCAGACTGCAATGGCGGCCCGCCCAGTTGCCCGGTCTGATCCCTCGTGTCGAGGACTCGGCAGGGGGGCAGAGTGTAGTAAGAGCGCCCGAACGAGATCCGGCCGATGTTGTTGCCGAGGAACTCGGCGAACCAGAGGTCGCCGCCGGGGCCTAGGCAGATGCCCTCGGAGAAGCTGCTCGCCGTCGGGAAAGTGAGCTCGGTTATGACGCCCGAGGTCGTGATGCGCCCGATCTTCGAAGGGTTGCCGTTTTCGGTGAACCAGAGGGCACCGTCGGGACCGGCGGCGATCCAGTAAGCTTCGCGGCCGGCCATGCCGGGCGTCGGGATCGGAAACTCCGTGATGACGCCGTCCATGGTGATCCGTCCGATATTCAAGCCCATGAGCTCGGTGAACCAGAGGTTGCCGTCGGGGCCCGAGGCGATCGTCCAAGGGCGGACGCCCGCCGGAAGCACGAACTCCGTGATGTCGCCGGCAGGCGTGATCCGGCCGATCTTGTTCGCCCCGTTTTCCGCGAACCACAGGGCACCGTCGGGACCGAGGCAGATGCCGAGGGGGACACTGCTCGCCGGAAGCGGGAACTCCGTGACGTCGCCGGCAGGCGTTATGCGGCCGATGTTGCCGACGGACTCGGTGAACCAGAGGTTACCGTCGGGACCGGCGGCGATCGCGAAGGGCGCGCTGCCGGCCGTCGGGATCGAGAACTCCGTGATGACGCCGTCCGTGGTGATCCGTCCGATGTTGTTGGGGCCGCATTTGTCGAAAAAGCAGTACTCGGTGAACCAGAGGTTGCCGTCGGGGCCGGCGGCGATCCAGAGTGGAAAGCTGTCGGCCGTCGGGAGCGGGAACTCGGCAATCGAGACTGCCGTCTCAGCCCGAGAAGCGACGAGGGCGGTCGCCAGCAGAGCGACCGAGAGAGTGATCAGCCGCGCAGCGCCCTTCATAGCGCCTCCCGTGCGTTCACTTCGCCGCCTCTCGAAGGCAGAATCGCGGTCGAATCTTATGCCGCGCCACGTCGCAAGGGATCCGACAAGGCCAACGAGTAGAAGAGAACCGGCCCGGATCAGACCACGGAATCCCGATGCCATGGGGACCTCCCGTCCGGGGAGGCGGACACCATCAACCTAGGCTCGTCGCGACGGACAATCTTCAGGTTTCTTCAGGGATATTCTGATAGTCCGCGCCGACCTGCGTACCTCTTGACGCAGCACGCCGATTCATCTCCGACCCCCACCCATCGAGCGGCGAGCGCAAGCGAGTCCGCTGGGCGGGTTAGCCCGCGAGTGACTAGAGGAAGGCGTCCTGGAGTGAGGGCGGGACGAAATGCGGTCGCTCTGCTGCCGGGATACCGGACAGTAGCGCGAAGTCGTCGTACTCGAACCCAGGCCCGACAGAACAGCCGACCAGGCTGTAGGGACCAAGAGACTGGGCCGCCTGCCACCAGCCAGACGGAACCACATAGAGGGGTGCGGAGGTCGCGGAAAGAGGCCCGAGGGTGTGCCGAATTGCGGCACCGCCCATGGGCGAAGCAGAGAAGATTTCCAGTGGCGAACCCTCGTAGTGGTTCCAGGCCTCGTCGGAAGCGACGCGATGCCAGCGGCTAAACGTGCCTTCAACGAGAAGAAAGTAGATAGCGCTAAGAGCCGACCGCGACCCTCGGGAATCGGAGGGGAACACCGTTGACTCTGACCGGAACGCGCGCGTGAAGTAGCCACCCTCAGGATGGGGAGTGAGGTTCAGCCGTGTGACGAGTTCGCTGGCGCGGGGATGCATGCCGTGATGATAGAGACTGTGGGCCTTAGAACGGATCGAGTTCAGCGGCGAGCGCTGCAACGAGGGGGCAGGCGACGGTCCGCGAGCAGCGGCGAGATCTGCCGAAAGCTCTCAGATATCAAAGGCCCAAGTGATCGATTCACCAGTCGCAAGCGTGGCAGTCTGTTGCGGAAGTATCTTTTCGGCGAAGATGTTGAAACCGGTTGGAAACGTGGGGCTCCCCAGCACTACGTCCACACTCGCGGTGTACCGGCTCGGCGATTCGGACTGCGATGCGATAGTCAGGGTTAGTGTGTGGTGGCCGCGCATCTGGAGCTGTGGGTGAGAGAAGTTGTCGATGGCGTAGTTGCGGTTGTTCTGACTTCCCGCTACGACGAGCCCATCGAGCGAGACCCCAAGGGTCTGGAGAGTGTCTTTGCCCGCCGTATTTGAAATCGTGACGTCAAAAATCATGGTGTTGCCGATGGGGGGTGGCTCGGTCGGGCTGCTCTTTCCGCAGCCAACAGCGCCAGCGAGCAGAAGAGAACCGGCCCAGATCAGGGTACGGAGTCCTGATGCCATGAAGCACCTCCCCTTCGAAAGGCGGATTCGTTGTGAAATCCTATGCCGCGCCGCGCCCAACGAACCTAATGCACTTGCATGGAAACGCGGCATCGGGAAGCAAAATACTCCCGGCGTTTCTCGGCCTCGGCACCGTCGCGCAGATCCCGAACCCTGTGCGCCGCGTACAGCCTGGAGTCGGGCACGCGCGGAAGCCGGGCGATCCCTTCCGGACGTGAACAGTGCGCCGGCAGTCCTGGCCGTGGTTTCCGCGAATCATCCGTGGAGAACGGTGTGGAACCCTGGGAATTACCCGGCTCCTGCCTGAGGTAGGAGTCATCAGCCTTTTCGAGGCGGTTCAGGCGGACTCCATCGCCGTCGCTGGACATTCAAGTATAACGTCACGCGCACATGCGCCCTTCCCTTCTCCTCCTCGTTTTCGTCGGCGGCGGTATCGGCTCGGTCGCCCGCTACGCGATGGCGACGGCGCTGCAGAGGAGCTTGCCCGGGCCGTTCCCCATCGGCACGTTTTTCGTGAACCTCGTCGGGTGCTTCGCCATCGGCCTCGTCGGCGCGCTCGGGCTCGAGCGCGCGGCGATTCCGCCCGAGGCGCGCACCTTCATCATGGTCGGAGTCCTCGGAGGCTTCACCACGTTTTCGTCGTTCGCGTGGGAGTCGCTCGGCCTTCTCACCGTCAGAGACCTCCTCCGCGCCTCGCTCTACGTGGGCGGATCGGTTTTCTGCGGGCTCCTGGGAACGTTCCTGGGCCGCGCCGTCGGGAGGATCGGCGCATGAAAGACGTCACGGCCGCCAAGCTCCTGCGCATCCACATCGGAGAGATGGACCGCGCGCGGCATCAGCCGCTCTTCGAGATTCTCGTGGGCGAGGCGCGGGTGTCCGGCCTTTCGGGCGCGACCGTTCTGCGCGGCATCGAGTCTTTCGGCGCCTCCAGCGTCGTGCACCGCTCGCGCCTCGTCGAGCTGTCCGAGGACCTCCCCATCGTCGTCGAGATCGTGGACACGGAGGAGAAGATCCGCGTCTTCCTCGAGCGCATCGAGCCCATCCTCGACGAAGCGGGCTGCGGCGTCCTCATGACGATGGAGAAAGTCGAGATCCTGCGCTGGGCGCCGAAGAAGAAGAG
>JBGQDL010000202.1:0-5867 GCA_041495865.1 Thermoanaerobaculia bacterium
AATCCCACGCAGGGCGCGGCGCCCGAGATCGAAAAGACCCGCCGCTACCTCAAGTCGATGCTCGCGTTTCTCGTCGAAAAGAGGAAGCAGAACGCCCCGGAGGCCCGCGTCTCGGGAGAGCTGGCCGCCGAGAAGCTGGCCGACTACTGCCCGCGCGAGCTGGGCGCGCTCAACGCGCTTTCGGTCTACCGCCGGCTTCTGAACGACGGAACGACCCGGCCGGGGAGCGCCGCGAAGCCCGCGCCGAAGTGACTCCAGGCGCGCCCGCCGAGGCGTGCGGGAAACGGGCCTCGACAGTCGTCTGGATGCCGCCGCGGGGCGTGAAGGCGCCCCGCACGGCCATCCGGCGCGGAGACAGCGCGCGGACGAGATCCCCGAGGACTCGGTTCACGGCGTTCTCGTTGAAGATGCCGATGTTCCGGTAGGCGTTCACGTACTGCTTGAGCGACTTCAGCTCGACGCACCGCCTGTCGGGGACGTACGTCACGGTCAGTGTGGCGAAATCCGGAAGGCCCGTCTTCGGGCAGATCGACGTGAATTCGGGGATCGTGATGACGACCTCGTAGTCCAAAGGGTACTGGGAAGGCCAGGTCTCGAGCTTCGGCAGCGCATCGCGCACTCCCGAGGCCGCATGGCGGTCGGTGTAGCGGGCCATGGCACGAGGATAGCGCGGCGGGACCGTCGGCACGTTTTGTGCGAAGATCCGCGTCTGCATGGCCTTCACGCCGGAAAAGCGCGCCGCGCTCCTCAAGGACATCCGCCAGCTCGTCCTCATGGCAGCCGTCATCCTGACCGGACGGTCGGTTCTGGCCGACTGGTACGTCGTTCCGACGGGCTCGATGAAACCCACGATCCTCGAGGGCGATCGCGTCTTCGTCTGGAAGTCCGCCTACCAGTTCCGAATTCCCTTCACGAAGGTCCGTCTCTTCGAGACCGGCGCGCCGAAGAGGGGAGAGGTCGTCGTCATCCGCAATCCGGACGGAGGGAGCGTACCGTTCGTCAAGCGCCTCGTCGGCCTCCCGGGCGACGTCATCGAGCTTCGAAACGAGACGCTCTACGTGAACAAGAAGGCGCAGCCGACCGAATTTCTCCCCGAGCAGAAATCGGACGACGGCGAGACGATTCTCCTCGGGACCGAAACCCTCGACGGACGGCCGCACCCCGTGCGCGTCCTGCCCGATCGTCCTGCGTTTCGCACGTTCGGCCCGATCACGGTGCCAGACGGAGAGGTCTTCCTCATGGGTGACAACCGCGACGAGAGCCGCGACGCGCGCTTTTTCGGGACGCGGCCCCTTCGGGATCTTCTCGGCCGCGCTGTGGGCATCATGTGGAGCTGGAATCAGCAGTTCTTCAGGGGCCCGCGCTGGACGCGCATCGGACGCGCGTTCATCACGGACGCCCACGCCGCCACGCCGAACTGACCCCGGGCTTCGGGGAGGCCCGAGGAGTCAGGCAGAGGCCTTGATAAATACTCAATCTAGACTTAATCTAACTTCACGATGGACGTGAGGGCTGAGACGAAAGCAGGGCTCGCGGGCCGCCTTCGGGACAAGGGCCTGAGGGTCACCCAACAGCGCCTGGCGGTGCTGGAGTACCTGCTCGCGACCCAGAATCACCCGACGGCCGAGCAGGTCGAGGAGGGCGTGAACCGTCTCGTTCCGACCACGTCGCGCGCCTCGGTCTACAACGTCCTGCACTCACTCAAGGAGAGCGGCCTCATCGACGAGCTGATCCTCGACGACGCGGTGTCCCGTTACGATGCGAACCTCGGCCGGCATCACCATTTCATCTGCCGCGCCTGCGGCACAGTCGAGGACGTGCCCTGGCAGACGTTCCGCGAGGCCCCGCACGCGCGCCTCGCCGACGGCCGCACCGTGGAGGACTACGCGGTCACTCTGCGTGGCGTCTGCGCGCGCTGCGCGAAGGCCTGATCTTCCCTCGCCGGCGAGACGGAATGGCCCTGGAAATCGAGCGGAAATACCTCGTGACGGACGATGCCTGGAGGGCCCTCGCGGCGGGAGTTCCCTGTCGCCAGGGGTATCTCTCGAGCGCGCCGGAGCGCAGCGTCCGCGTGAGGATCGAAGGAGACAAAGGCACGCTGACCGTCAAGGGCGCGAGCGACGGCGTGACACGCGCCGAGTTCGAGTACGCGATCCCGGCCGAGGACGCCGCCGCGATGCTCGACGGCCTCTGTGAAAAGCCCCTGATCGAGAAGACCCGTTACCGGATTCCCTTCGGCGCCCACACGTGGGAGGTGGACGAGTTCCACGGCGAGAACTCCGGGCTCGTCGTGGCCGAGGTGGAGCTCAAGAGCGCCGACGAGAAGCCCGCTCTGCCGGCCTGGGTGGGCCGGGAGGTCTCCTCGGACGCCCGCTACTTCAACGTCAACCTCGTGAAGAGGCCTTTCACGACCTGGTGAGCGAGCCCGCAGACCGCTGAGGCTCCTATCGCTTCTCGATCGGGACGTAGCTCCGGCGCGGGGAGCCCGTGAAGACCTGCCGCGGCCGTGCGATCTTCTGCTCGCTGTCGGCCAGCAGTTCCTGCCACTGGGCGAGCCAGCCCGCCGTGCGCGGGATCGCGAAGAGCACCGTGAAGAAGGCGGTGTGGAAGCCCATCGCCTCGTAGATGAGGCCCGAGTAGAAGTCCACGTTCGGATAGAGCTTCCTCTTCACGAAATAGTCGTCCTGCAGCGCGATGCGTTCGAGCTCGAGCGCGATCGCGAGGAGGGGGTTCTTGCCCGTCACCTCGAAGACCTGCTCGGCGAGCTTCTTGATGACGGTCGCGCGCGGGTCGTAGTTCTTGTAGACGCGGTGCCCGAAGCCCATGAGGCGCTTCTCTCCGTGGCCTTCCTTGACGTCCTTCACGAATGCCGGGACGTTCTTGATGTCGCCGAGCTCGTGGAGCATCTTCAGAACGGCCTCGTTCGCGCCGCCGTGGAGGGGACCGTAGAGCGCCGCGGTCGCGGCCGCGACCGACGAGTACGGGTCGGTCTGCGCCGAGCCGACCGAGCGCATCGCGTTCGTCGAGCAGTTCTGCTCGTGGTCGGCGTGGAGGATGAAGAGGACGTCGAGCGCCTTCTCGAGGACCGGGTTCACGGCGTACCGCGGCTCGGCCATCTTCTTCATCATCGACAGGAAATTGCCCGTATAGGAAAGCTCGTTGTCCGGGTAGACGTACGGGAAACCGATGGAATGCCGGTATGCGAAGGCCGCGATCGTGGGCATTTTCGAGATGAGCCGGACGACGTGGTGGTTGCGCGATTTCACGTCGAAGATCTGCTTGGCGTCCGGGTAGAACGTGGAGAGCGCGCCGACGGTCGACAGCAGCATTCCCATCGGGTGCGCGTCGTGCCGGAAGCCCTCCATGAGCTTCTTCGTGTTCTCGTGGAGGTACGTGTGCATCGTGACATGCTGCTTGAATTCCTTCAGCTCGGCGGCCGTCGGCAGCTCGCCCTTCAGCAGGAGCCAGGCGACCTCGAGAAACGTCGACTTCTCGGCCAGCTCCTCGATCGGGTAGCCCCGGTACTCGAGGATCCCCTTGTCGCCGTCGATGAACGTGATCGCGGACTTGCACGACGCGGTGTTCGTGAACGCCGGGTCGTAGGTCATGAGGCCGAAGTCGCTCTCATCGGCCTTGATCTTGCGGAGGTCGAGGGCCCGGATCGTGCCGTTCTCGACCGGCAGCTCGTAGGTCTTCCCGGTGCGGTTGTCCGTGATGGTGATTGAGCTTTTTCCAGACATGGTTCCCTTCCCCCGCGAGGCAGGCGCGGTTTTGCGGGATTCTAGACCCACGTCACGGCGGCAGCGCGGCGACGGCCGCCGGCTTGCTTAGAATGCCCTCGTGAGCCTCCGCCGCCATCTCCTCGAGGCCGCCACGCTCGTTCTGGCCGCCGTCCTCTGCGCCGTCGTCGCGAACGCGCTCGCCTCGCGCGAGCGCAAGCTCGCGCTGCCCGGGAACTACGAGAATGCACTGAAAGTTTCAGAGAAAAGAACCGGGGAATTTTCTGCTTCCCACTCCGATCCTCCCGGCTCTCCTGATCCTGCTGACTCTGTAGCGAAGGCACCGTCCGAATTCTCTTCGAAGGTGAATGGGCCAGGAGCCGCCGCGCCGGCTTCCCTCGCGAGCGCGGCCGGAGCGGCAGCCAAGCCCCCAATACCCTTCGAAGAAAGGCGCCCTGGCGCGAACGAGAAGTCCGCCGCGAAGGCGACAAAGCCGGCGGAAGGGTCCGAAGCAAGAAATTCCTCTTCCTCCCCCGCCGACCTGCTCCGCCGCTTCCCGCCCCACAACAAGCCGTACGTCGAGATCTCGGGCGACGACGCCGCGTGGCTCGTCGCGCGCGGCGCGCTCGTCCTGGACGCACGCCGCACGAAGGACTACGAGCAGGGGCACATCGCCCTCGCGCGCAGTTTTCCCGTCTGGGAGAGCGACATCGACTCCCGCGTGACGGCGCTCGTCGGCGAGGGGCGCGACGGCGCGATCCCGGTGGTCATCTATTGCTCCGGCGGCGACTGCGAGGACTCCCACATGCTCGCCCAGAAGCTCTTCGGCGCGGGCTTCGACAATCTCCTCGTCTACCGCGACGGCTGGCCCGACTGGCAGAAACGCGGCGGCAGGAGCGCGAGCGGGCCCGAGTCGTGACGCCGAGGGAGGCGCTCGCCTCGCCCTGGCTGTCCGTGCGCGTCGAGATCGCGCTCGGCCTTTTCTTCGTCGTCGCGGCGCTTCCGAAGCTCGTCGACCCGCCGTCCTTCGCGCACATGGTCTACAACTACCGGCTCGTGCCAGGTGCGTTCGTGAACCTCATGGCGCTCGCGATGCCCTGGCTCGAGCTGCTTACGGGCCTCGCCCTCATCCTCGGCATCTGGACGCGCACGTCGGCGGGACTCGTCGGCGCCCTCCTCCTCGTCTTCATCCTCGCGATTTCGGTGAACCTCGTGCGCGGAAACGCGATCGACTGCGGCTGCTTCGACATGGCGGAAGCGAACAAGACCGTCGGCGAGCGCCTCGCCGACATGCGCCTCGTCGTCCTGCGCGATCTCGGCATGCTCCTCATGGCCGCGCAGATCCTGTGGGCGACGGGGCGGCAGGCGCCCCACAGGCGCACCGTCTAGATCGCGCCCAGCTCCTTCGCCACCGCGAGCACCTCGTCCACCGTCGCGTCGGCGTCCGCGAGCGTCGAGCGGGGGTTGATGAAGCACGGGCGGATCGCGAAGCGGCCGTCGAGGCGCGTGTGCGACGGGATGGCGCGGCCGCGCGCCCGGACGCCGAGGAGGATCTTCTCGTTCAGCGCGTCGAGCGCCGCATCGTCCGAGATGCCCTTCGGCTTCACGCGAAAGCAGCAGATGGAGAGGACGGGCTCGGCGAGGAGCTCGAGGGCGGGATGCTCGCGCACGCGCTGGGCGACGCGGCGCGCGCAGTCGTGGTGGCGGACGACGCGCGCGCGCATGCCGGAGGCGCCGATCTCCTTGAGCGCTGCCCACACGGTGAGGCCGCGCGACGGCGCCGAATGGTCCACGGAGAAGTCGGGATTGCCCTCCCCGCGCTCGTCGAACGGCGAGCCGAGGTCGCCCGTACCGGTCGGCGCCATCTCCACGTAGGCCGCGGGCTCGAGCGTGAGCGCACGCGCCAGGACGCCGCCGTCGCGCACGAACCCCGCGCCGCAGCCCACGGGCACGGCCATCCACTTGTGCGGGTCCACCGCGAACGAGTCGATCTTCGAGAGGTCACCGTAGAGCGGCGCAACGCGCGGGTCGAGGACGCCGAAGCCGCCGTACGCGCCGTCCACGTGCAGCCAGACGCCTCGCGCATGCGCGATCTCGCGCATCGCATCGACCGGCTCCACGGCGCCGGTGTTCACGTCACCGGCGGAC
>JBGQDL010000203.1:0-5840 GCA_041495865.1 Thermoanaerobaculia bacterium
GTTCGCCCCCCGGAGGTCGAAGGTTTTCAGGGGACTCGAGGACGATGGAAAAGAACCGGGCCGGACCTTACCACGGGGCCGCCCCGCGCGGGCGTCCTGCCTCAGCCCTGCGGCCAATCTAGCGCCTCGCTTAGCTTCGCCGTGAGGGTTTGCTCGGTGAATGGCTTGGAAAGAAACACGGGCCCGCCTTCCATGCCGAGGTCCGTCGGCACGTCGGCGGTGTAACCCGACATGAAGATCACCCTGATCGACGGGCGGCGCGTCCTCACGAGGGCGGCCAGGTCGTGTCCACTCATCCCCGGCATCACCACGTCGGTCAGGAGGACATGGACGACGCCGGCGTGCTTGTCGACGAGATCGAGCGCGGCGGCCCCGTCCTGGGCGACGAGCACGACGTACCCTTTGCGCTCGAGAACCGCGCGCACGAGATTCCGGACCGCGGGCTCGTCCTCGACGACGAGCACCGTCTCCGTCCCCTGCCGAGAGCGGACGCTCGGGCGAATCCCAGAGGTCGTCTCGTCGGCGGAGCGCGGAAGATAGACCTGAAATGTCGTCCCCTTCCCCGGAACGCTCGTGACCTGCACGCGGCCGTCGCTCTGCCGCACGATCCCGTAAACCGTGGACAGCCCGAGTCCCGTACCCTTGCCGCGCTCCTTCGTCGTGAAGAACGGCTCGAACGCGTGTGAGAGCGTTTCCGCGTCCATTCCGCAGCCCGTGTCTTCCATGGTCAGGAGCACCCAGCGGCCGGCCGGAAGCTCATCGGGAAACCCCTCGAGCAGGGTCGCCGTGGTCAAGTTGCCCACGGAAACGGTCAGCCGGCCGCCCTTGGGCATCGCGTCCCGCGCGTTCACGGCGAGATTGAGCACGACCTGCTCGAGCTGGCCGGGATCGGCCTTCACGGTCGCGAACGTCTCGGGAAAGGCGAGTGAGAGCGCGATGTTCTCGCCGATGAGCCGCTCGAGCATGCCGCCCGTCTCGCGCACGATCGCGTCGAGGCGCACGATCTTCATTTCGAGCACCTGCTTGCGGCTGAACGCGAGAAGCTGGCGCGTGAGAGACGCCGCGCGCCCCGCGGCCTTCAGCAGCTCTTCCATGCTCTCGCGCCGCGGGTCTCCCGAGAGCGAGTCGCGCACGAGCTCGCCGTAACCCTGAATGACCGTCAGGAGATTGTTGAAGTCGTGGGCGACGCCGCCCGCGAGGCGCCCGACGGCCTCCATCCTCTGTGCCTGCGCGAGCTGCTGCCGCGTCTTCTCGAGCTCCGCTTCCGCGCTCTTTCGCGCCGTGATGTCTTCCCCCACGGCGACGTAGTGCGTGATCGTCCCCTTGTCGTCCCGGATCGGAGAGATCGAGCTCTGCTCCCAGAAGAGGGTCCCGTCCTTGCGCCGGTTGCACAGCTCGCCGCTCCAGACGCGTCCCGCCGTGATCGTTTCCCAGAGCTGCCGGATCACCTCGGGCGGTGTGCGGTCGGACTTCAGGATGCGGGGATTCTGTCCGCGGACCTCCTCCAGCGTGTAGCCCGTCACCTCCGCGAAGCGCGGGTTGGCGTACTCGACCCGCCCCTCGAGATCCGTCATGAGGATCGTGGCGGGAGTCTGCTCGACGGCCCGCGACAGCTTGCGCAGCTCCTGCTCGCTCCGGCGGGCCCGCTCGCGGTCGTCGAGGACGTCGAGGGCGAAGGAGATGTCCGCCGCGAGCCCGTCGAGGAGCGCGATTTCCTCCTCGTCGATGAACGACGGGACGACGGCGTACGCGACGAGGGCGGCGGTCACGGCGCCGCCTCGGCGAAGGGGAAGCACCGCCATCGATCGGATGCCGAGCCGGGACCTGAAGGCCAGCCAGGGGCTCGTGGAGGGATCCGTGCCCGCATCCTGGACGACGACGTGCCGGCCCGTGCGGATCGCGGTCCCGAAAGGCCCGTGCCCCTCGGGCGAATCGTCCCAGCGCACCACGATGGTGTCCAGAAGGTGCGCATCGGCGCCGGCGCGGGCCACGGGCACGGCCCGCATCGTCTCGGGGTCCGCCCTTCCGATCCAGGCGAGCAGGTAACCGCCGGAATCGACGAGGACCCGGCAGACTTCCCCGAGGAGCGACTCCTCGTCCGCCACCTTGATGAGGAGCAGGTCCACCTCGGAGATCGTCTTGAGCAGGCGATTGAGGGCGCGGATGCGTTCTTCCGCGGCCTTCCGCTCGGTGGTGTCGCGCACGATGGACAGGAAGAGCGTTTCGTCGCCCGCCTTCACGAGGCCCATGTTGACCTCGACCGGGAACTCGCTGCCGTCCGCGCGCACGTGGCGCGTCTCGACGAGGAGGCTCCCCCGGGCGGCGGCGGTGTCCATGTCGTGGCGGAGCGCGTCGCGCGTCCCGCTCGCGCGCACGTCGGTCGCGTGCATCGAGAGAAGCTCGTCTCGCGCCTTCCCGTAGATCTTCTCGGCCGCGCGGTTTGCCTGGAGAATGCGGCCGTCGCTCGCGATGAGGAAGATCGCGTCGGTCGCCTGCTCGACGAGGGCGCCGAAGCGCGCCTCGCTGCGGGCGAGCGTCACCTCGTGCGAGGCGACGAGCGCGCGCCAGAGGCCGAAGGCCGCAGCGCTCAGCGCCAGCAGGAGCCCGCCCCACATGAGCCCTCTGCGAAGAACATCCCTGCGAAACGGGGCGAGCGCCTCGTCCTCGTCGACCTTGATCACGAGGCTCCAGGGAGCGCGCGCGAGCTTGCGTCTCGCCGAGAAGACCCTCATGCCGCGGTAGTCGACGAACGATCCAAAAGCGTCGTCGCCTTCGAGGACTTCCCGTGCCGTGTGGGCCGGCGCGCGCATCTGGTGGTGCAGCGTGAGCGGCGGGTCGGAGCGGAAGCGGAGCGGGGAGAGGTGAACGGCGGCGTCTCCCTCTTTCCGCACGAGCAGGGCCTCTCCCGTCGCGGAAGGGAACGGCTCACGCAGCAGATCGAAGACCTTTTCCTCCGCGGGGCCCACGACCAGCACGGCGCCGCCGGACTCCGCAGTCTCGCGGCTTTCGCGGACCACGGCCGCGACCGCGAAACCGATGAAGCCGTCCGGCTCACGGACGAGATCGATCTTCGGTTTCCCGGAATGGGCCGCCTCGCGGGCGAGGGCGATGGCGTCTGCCCCGGGCGCGGGACCGTCGCTCGACGCCAGGACGGCGCCTCCGGCGTCGTGGATCGAGATGGAGCGCTCCCGGTAGACATCCCGGAAGTTCGAGAGGATTCCCTCGACGTGAGCGCCAGGCGCCTCGAGGGAGCCGGCGCCCCGGACGGACGAGGCGAGCGCGCGGACCGAGGGGAAGGTCGCGACGAAGCTGGCGCCCGCTGATTCCTCGGAGATCCGCCGGTCGAGAAGGTCGCGCCGCGTGTCCGCGAGGATCGAGAGGTCTCGCCGCCAGGTGCCGATCGCCGCCTGCCGCTGGCCGGGGACGAAGGACGCGAAGAACCAGAAGACGGCGGCCGCGAAAACGACGAAGAGAAAGGACAGCCCCAACGCCTGCAAATGGGCGCCAGCCCATCCGAGGAGACGACGCGTAGACGTCACATTTCGACCGGCCTGAAAGTCTACTCTCGCGCCGGTCGTCCGCGTCGCGCGATCGGGTGCCTCTCGATGGGGGGCGCCCGCGACGGGCCGCGCGGGATCAGCCCTTCTTCTGCTTGCTCTTCGGGTTGTTGAGAGCCTGAAGAAGCGAGGTTCCAAAGACGGAGACGGAAGGAGCCGCGGCCTTTTCCCGCTTCGCCGTTTCCTCTCGGAAGCTCCTCAGCTCGCCTCGGTCGGCCTCGGCCTTCGCGCCCGACGCCGAAAGCGAGATGCGCTTCTTGGCCGTGTCGATCCCGATGACCTTCACCTCGACCTTCTGGCCGGGGGCGAAGTGGCGGTTGACCGTGCCGGGCGGCACGCCGGACTCGGAGTTCGGGATGAGGCCGGTGAGGCCCGGCTCGAGGCGCACGAACACGCCGAAGATCGCGACGCTTTCGACCTCTCCCGACGCGATCGATCCTTCGGGATGGCGCTCGAGGATGCCGTCCCACGGATTCGACGTCGCGACCTCGCGGAGCGAAAGCGACAGCCGGCGCTGCTTCGGGTCCACCTCCTTCACCCATCCCTGCACGACCTGTCCGACCGAGACGGAGGGATCCTTGAGGGAGACGCCGGGCGGCAGCGCCGAGACGTGCACGAGCCCGTCCACGCCCGGCTCGACCTCGACGAAGAGGCCGAAGTCCGCGTGTCGCGCGACCGTTCCCGTGAACGACGCGCCGGGAGCGAAGCGCTCCGGAAGGGTCTGCCAGGGATCGGCCTCGAGCTCCTTCAGGGAAAGCGAAATGCGCTTGCCCTCACCCGCCAGCTTCGTGACCTTGACGGTGACCTCCTGACCGACCGTGAGGACGTCTTTCGGGTGCGCGACCCGGCGCCGCGAGATCTCCGTGACGTGGACGAGCCCGTCCACGCCGCCGAGGTCCACGAACGCTCCGAAATCCGTGAGGGAGCGGACGCGGCCGGGCAGAACCGCGCCCACCACGATCTTCTCGCGTGTGACCGCGGCCTTCTCGTCCTGCTCGACCTTGAGGAGCGCCGTGCGCGAAACCACCACGCGGCGCCCGTCCTCGGAGTACTCGAGGACGCGGAAGTCGTAGGTCTGCCCCACGTAAGCGGCGAGCGCGGCCTCCTCGTGGCGGCCGAGGTCGATCTGAGAGACCGGGCAGAAGGCGCGGAGGCCGTGCGCGCCTCCGATCATCACCTCGAACCCGCCCTTGTTCCGCGCCATGACCTTTCCCGCGACGGGAATCTTCGCCTCGGAGGCGGCGCGCAGCTCGGCCTTCGTGCGATGCCCCACCGCGAGCTTGCGCGAGAGGCGCACGTCCGGCCCCGCCTTCACGACCACGGCCTCGATGCGGTCGCCCACCTTCTCGCCCTCGAGCTCCTTGAGGTCCATGAGCGCTTCGGACTTGCCGCCGATGGAGACGAGGACGACGTCGGGCGTGATGCCGGCGATGATGCCGTTCACGACCTGCCCTTCCACGAGCTTCTTCCTGGGGGCCGCCGCATCGGCCGCGAGGGCCGCCTCGAAGGTCTTGCGGTCGGCGGATTCGGCGGACGCGATGGACGCGGCGATGAGGGTCTGGGGCACGGATCGTTCTCCTGGCCCGCCAAGCGAGATTCCCCCGAAGGAAGAGTCCGGGGCTGCGGGACCGTGGATTCTATCCGAAGCGTTAAGATGAGACTTGTTCTCCCGCGGCACCCCCCCGAGCCTCGGAGAAAACCCCGTCGGAGGAGTGGAATGGCGGAACCGGGTGTCCTGACGGCCGCGGGCGCTTCGCCATCCGAAGCCGCCGCGACGATCGCGCGGCTTGCCCCGAGCCGGGACGAGCTCCGGCGCTGGTACGCCCTGATGCATCTCGGCCGGCTGCTCGACGACAAGGCCCCGAACTACCTCAAGCAGGGCCTCGGCTGGTCGTATCACGCGCCGAGCGCGGGGCACGACGGCATCCAGGTCGCGCTCGGGGTCACGTTCCGGCCCGGGCACGACTACCTTTTCCCCTACTACCGGGACCTCACGACGTGCCTCGCCGCCGGCCTCTCGGCCGAGGAGATCCTGCTGAACGGGATGTCCAAGCGCGACGACGTCGCCTCCGGCGGACGGCACATGTCGAACCACTTCGCGAAGCCCGAGATCCACATCCAGAACGTCTCGTCCTGCGTGTCGAACCACGCGCAGCACGCCGCGGGTCTCGGCCGCGCGCTTAGGACTTACGGGTCGGACGCGATCGTCTTCTGCTCCGTGGGCGAGTCGTCCACGTCCGAGGGCTACTTCTACGAGGCCGTCAACGGCGCCTCGCGCGAGAA
>JBGQDL010000204.1:0-5713 GCA_041495865.1 Thermoanaerobaculia bacterium
CGAGACGATGGTCGCGCTCCCGTTCATCGCATCCGACGCGTCGGGGCCCAAGCACATCAACAAGCTGCTGACCCGCGACACCTTCGAGGTGCTCGCGGCGGACCTCATCAAGCGCACCGAGGGCCCGTGCCGGAACGCGCTCGAGGCGGCCGGCCTCAAACCCGACCAGGTCGACACGATCATCCTCGTGGGCGGTCAGACCCGCACGCCGAAGGTGCAGCAGATGGTCGAGGCGATCTTCGGCAAGCCGCCCAACCGATCGATCAACCCGGACGAGGTGGTGGCCGTGGGCGCCGCGATCCAGGCGGGCGTCCTCAGAGGCGACATCAAGGATCTGGTTCTCCTGGACGTCACCCCGCTTTCGCTCGGTCTCGAGACGCACGGCGGCATCTTCGTCAAGCTCATCGAGCGCAACTCGACGATTCCGACGAAGAACACGCAGATCTTCACGACGGTCGCCGAAAATCAGACGACCGTCGAGATCCACGTCCTGCAGGGCGAACGCGACATCGCCAAGGAGAACAAGTCCCTCGGCAAGTTCCAGCTCGTCGGGATCCCGTCGGCCGCCAAAGGCGTTCCTCAGATCGAGGTCACGTTCGCGATCGACTCCTCGGGAATCGTGAACGTGTCGGCGAAGGACCTCGCGACCGGCAAGGCGCAGGGGCTTCAGATCAACCCGGCGGGCGGCCTGTCGCAGACCGAGATCGAGAAGATCATCGAGGAGGCCAACGCGAACAAGGCGGCCGACACGAAGCGCAAGGAGCTGCGACAGCTGAAGAACAAGCTCGAAGGGATGATCGCGGGAAACGACCGCATCTTCCGCGAGTTCGGCAACCTTCTGCAGCCCGACGAGAACGACCGTGTCAAACGCACGCTCGACAACGCGCGCGAAGTCCTGACGGGCGAGGAACGAGGTCCCATCGACGACGCGATGATCGACATGAAGGGTGTCTCGCGCATCCTCACGCAAGCGATGCTCTACAAACCCGAGTCCAAGGAGAGGCGCGGAGACGGCGCGGAGAAACCGGCCTGACGTCCGCTTCGTAGCAGCATCCCGTGAGCGCATCCCTTCGCGACTACTACGAGATCCTCGGCGTGGGACGAAACGCGTCCTCCGAGGAGATCAAGGCCGCCTATCGCAAGGCGGCTCTGAGACATCACCCCGACAAGAACCCTCTGGACGCGACGGCCGAGGCGAAATTCAAGGAGGCCGCCGAGGCCTACTCGGTCCTGTCCGACCCCGAAAAGCGCGCCCGCTTCGACCGCTTCGGCGCGGAGGGCGTGCGCGGCGCGGGCGCGGCGGGCTTCGACCCGACGCAGTTCGTGGACTTCGCGGACATCCTCGGGGACCTGTTCGGGTTCGCGACGGGCGGCGAAGCGCGGACATCCCGCCGCAACGGCGAGGACCTGAAGGCCGAGGTGACCCTTGCGTTCGAAAGCGCCGCCTTCGGTTCGGAGGTGTCGGTGCCGATTCAGCGCTTCGAGCGCTGCGAGGCGTGCCGGGGGCGCGGAGGCCGCGGCGGGGCCGCGCCGATCGCCTGCCACACCTGCCGCGGCCAGGGCCGCGTCCAGTATCGGCAGGGGTTCTTCGCCGTCGCCCGCCCGTGTCCCGACTGCGAGGGCTCGGGCGAGCGCATGAAGGATCCGTGCCCCGAGTGCCGCGGCGACGGCCGTGTGCGCCGCGCACGCACGCTGACGGTGGCGACACCCTCGGGCGTGGATGACGGCGCGAGGCTGCGCCTGGCGGGCGAGGGAAATGCCGGCCGGCGAGACGGCCGTCCCGGCGATCTCTACGTCTTCATTTCGGTGGCGCCGCACGAGCAGTTCCGGCGAGACGGCTTCGACGTCGTGCTCGCCTGGGCGGTGCCCTTCCACGTCGCGGCGCTCGGGGGCACGCTCCGCGTCCCGACGCTCCACGGAGAAGCCACCTTCGACGTTCCCGCCGGAACCGCGGCGGGCCGCGTCTTCACGCTCAAGGGCAAGGGCATCCCGCGCCTCGACGGCCGCGGCAGGGGCGACCAGCACATCCTCCTCACCGTGCGGGTGCCGAAGAAGATGAACGCCGCGCAGCGCGAGGCGGTCGAGAAGTTCGCCGAGGCCTTCGGGTCGGAGTCGGGAACGCCGACAAGAGACGAGCGCGGCTTCTTCGAAAGGCTGAAGGACTTTCTTGGCCAATAGGAGGCCGGGTCGGCTTTCGTTTCGGCGTTTTACCTAGAGGGTGAATACAGAAATGGCAGAGCCGCGCGCGGTGCGCATCGAGGTTCCCGCCCCGCTCGCCGCCTTGTTCGAAGAGAACGATTTCTTCGAAGGAATGGGAGACGTCGCGTTCTCCGCAAGCCTCGCGCCTGACGGAAGGCTCCTCGTCTGGACCGAGGCGAGCGAGCTTTCGACCGCGCTCGCGCGACTCGAAGAGCTCGGAGCCCGCGGCCTTTCCACCTTCGAAGAAAAAAACATCGACTGGGTCGCCGAGTCGGCCGCCTTGAGGCGCGCCGTCCTCGTAGGGCGGTATCTGCTGGATCCGCATGAAGGCGCTCTCGCGTCGCGCCCGGCGGCCGGAGTGCGCAGGCTGTATCTCCCCGCCGCACGCGCTTTCGGAACCGGGTCCCACGAATCCACCCGCCTTGCCCTGAGGCTGCTGCTTTCGGAGGATCTCCGCGGCGCGCGCGCTCTCGACGTGGGCTGCGGCGCGGGAACGCTGGCGTTCGTCGCCGCGCTCGAGGGCGCCCGTCACGTCGTCGCCTTCGACCTGGACCGCGACGCGGCCTTCGCGACACGCGAGCAGGCGTGGACGAACGGCATTCCGCGCGTCGCCGCCTTCGCGGGACCCCTCGAAGCGCTGCGCCGGGCGGCGAGGTTCGACGTGGTCGTCGCGAATATGATTCAGGAGGAGATCGCGCCCCTCCTTTCCGCGCTGAGCGCGCATCTCGCGCCCGGAGGGCGGTTCCTCGCGTCGGGCCAGCTCGTCGAGAGGAGAGGGGAGTGGGAAGAACTGCTTCGGAGAAGCGGCTTTATCTTCGTTCGGTACATCGAGGAAAACGAGTGGTTCGCGTCTGCGTGGATTTCCTCGAATGGGTGATCAACCCGTCCCGCGTCCGCCGCGCGTGCTCGTGCCGGACCTCTCCGCGTATGAGATGTCCGAAGAGATCCTTCTTAGAAAGGAAGAAAGGGACCACGTTCGATCCCGCCGGCTGCGCGATGGTTCGGAGGTCGTGGTCCTCGACGGCAAGGGCCTTCGGGCTCGTGGCAGGCTGTCCCGAAGCGGGACGGCCGTGGTTCTCTTTCCTTTCGAAGAAAACTCTCTTTATTCCTCTTCCTCGTCTCTTTCTCTCCTCCCCGGAGAGCCCGCCGTGCGCGTGACGGTCGCCCTCGCGTGCGCCGAACCCGCCCGGGTCGAGTGGGCGATCGAGAAGGGCACGGAATGCGGCGCCGCGGGTTTCATCCTGCTCGATGCCGAACGCTCGCAGCGCGCGCACGTCGCGGCGCTTTCGAAGAGGATCCCCCGGCTGGTCCGGATCGCGGAAGAGGCGACGAAGCAGTGCGACCGGACGATCGTGCCCTTCGTGGAGGGTCCGAAGAGACCCGAAGATTTTCTTCGAAGGGTAAGAGAGGGGACCCCGCTCTTTCTTTTCATCGCTGGCCCCGCTGGGAAAGTCGAGGACGGGCCGGTGCCCTCTCGACGCACGCGCGTGCTGGCTGAGCGAAGCGAGTTCACGCGCGAAGGAGAGGGGGCTCCGGCCGGACGAGAGCTCGTGGTCGCCGTCGGCCCCGAGGGTGGATTCGCTCCGGCCGAAATCTCCCTATTCGAAGAAAAAGGTGCTCTTCGAACGTCTCTCGGCCCGCGCATCCTCCGGCTCGAAACGGCCGTGGTCGTGGCGTTGGCGCGTTTGGTCGATCCCGGCTGATTTCCCCGAAATTGCCTCGTCCGTTTCAGATAGCATTCCGGCGTTCCGACGGAGGTCCACATGAGCTTCGAAAACGTGAAGAAGGTCTGGATGAACGGGAAGCTCGTGGACTTCGCGGACGCGAAGATCTCCATCTTCACCCACGCCCTTCACTATGGGTCCGGCGTCTTCGAGGGCGAGCGCTGCTACGACACGGCGCGAGGGCCGGCGGTCTTCCGGCTCGACGAGCACCTCGATCGCCTCTTCTGGTCCGCGAAGATCTACCGCATGACGATCCCGTACACGCTCGAGCAGCTTCGCGACGCGACGCTCGAGGTCGTGCGCGCGAACGAATTCAAGGCCTGCTACATCCGGCCGCTCGTCTACCGCGGGTACGGGTCTCTGGGCGTGAACCCGTTCCCGAATCCCGTCGACGTCGCGATCGGGTGCTACCCATGGGGCAAGTATCTCGGCGCCGACGCGATCGAGAAGGGTGTGGACGTCTGCTGCTCGTCCTGGATGCGCATCGCGCCGAACACGATGCCCGCGATGGCGAAGGCGACCGCGAACTACGCGAACAGCCAGCTCATCAAGATGGAGGCGATCACGAACGGGTACCACGAGGGGATCGCCATGGACCACAACGGGCGCATCTCAGAGGGCTCCGGAGAGAACCTCTTCCTCGTGTGGAAGGGCCGCCTCTATACGCCGCCGCTCTCGGCTTCGACGCTGCCGGGGATCACGCGCCTCTCCGTCATCCAGCTCGCGCGCGAGCTCGGGTTCCAGATGGAGGAGAAGACGATACCGCGCGAGATGATCTACGCGGCCGACGAGATGTTCTTCTCGGGCACGGCCGCCGAGATCACGCCGATCCGCTCCGTGGACCGGATTCCGGTCGGGAACGGCAAGCGCGGCCCGATGACGGAGGCCCTGCAGAAGGCCTTCTTCGACATCGTCGAAGGCAAGGTCGACGATCGTTACGGCTGGCTCACGCCGGTGTACGCGGCGGTGCCGGCGGGAGCGCGCTGAGCCGCGCCAGCCCCCGTCTGGTCTGAATCAGCTGCGCCATGATCGCGATCGCGATCTCTTCCGGAGACTCGGCTCCGATGTCGAGTCCGATCGGATTCTGCGCGCGGCTGAGCTCGGGTTCGGTAAAGCCCTCGGCGCGCAGCTCGTCGAAGAGGGCCTTGCGCTTCGCCCTGCTTCCGATCATTCCGAGATAGGCGAGCGGAACGGCGCGCAGGCGCCGGAACGCCTGCCCGTCCGTCACGTGGCCGCGCGAGACGAGAGCGACCGAGTCGCGCAGCGCGGGCACGGGCAGGTCCGAGTAGTCGTCCTTCACCTTGACGAGCCGGACTCCTTCCGGGAACGCCGCCGGGTCGAGCTGTCCGGGCCTTTCATCGGCGACCGTGACCTCCCAGCCCGTGAAGCGCGCGACACGAGCGAGGGCGCGGCCGCAGTGGCCCGCGCCGACGACGAGGAGGTGCGGGGCGCGCTCGACGACTTCGAGGAGCACGGTCACCATGCCGCCGCAGACCGCGCCGAAGGCGGCCGGGATGAAGTCGTAGTCGCGGGTAAAAGGAAGGCCATGGGCGTCGAGGAGCTTCCTGGCATCCTCGAGGACCAGCGACTCGAACCTGCCGCCCCCGATCGTCCCCAGGGTCGAACCGTCCGGCAGGACGAGCATGCGGGCCGTCGTCTCGCGCGGCGTCGAGCCCACGGAGGACACGATCGTCGCCATCGCCAGGCGGCCGTGGTGCTCGAGGAGACGCGGAAGCTCGGTGAGGACGTGCGAGGTCAAGGTTAGCTCCGAGTCAACAAGTCTTCCGGCC
>JBGQDL010000205.1:0-5672 GCA_041495865.1 Thermoanaerobaculia bacterium
GAGCGCGTAGAGAAGGCCGAGGAGGCGATACGCGCGCGGCCGGTCGCCGTCGAAGACGGCTTTGTGGACGACCTCGTGGAGGAGCACCGTTCCGTCGAACACGACGGTGCCGAGGACGAGCGCGCACGGAATGCGCATCCAGACGCTCTCGAATTGCCAGCCGAGGAGAAACGCCGAGGCGAAAACAATGAGTTGGCGGAGGGCGACCGCGAAGTGCCGCGCGGGGCTCTTCTGGTGGAGCTCCCTCAGGACGTCGTGCGGCACGGCCGCGGTGAGCCGCTTCCTCAGGTCCCCGATGGAGTGGGCGTAGTACCCGGACTTCATCCCGGAAGAGAGTACGCCGGCCCGCGGGAAAAGGCTCCCCCCTCAGTTCCCGTAGCGCTCCTTGTAGAACGCGTCGATCTTCTTTCGCTCCTCGGGCGAGAGACCCTTTTTCCAGATGTGCCGCGGATCGTCCTCCACGGCCTTGATCGCGGCCAGCACCTTTTCGTCCCCGTGGGCCGCCTCGCGCGCCTGGGGCAGGAATTTCGTGTAGAAATTCTCGGCCACCTCGAAGAAGCCGTGCCACTGGACGAAGTCCGGTCCCATCATCGCCGCGCCCATGCGGGCGCGCCGGCCCTCGTGGTGCCAGAGCCGGTAGAAAGTCCACTCGATCTCCTCGTCGAACGGCGTGGGCGTGAGCTTCCCGGCGTCGCGGAGCGCGGTCATGATGGCCTGCGCGGGCTGGGCGAACTTCGTGTTCCACAGGTCGACGGTGTCGTCGTAGGACTTGTAGAAAGAGTCGATGAAGGCGCCGCCGTGACAGCTCGTGCAGACGTCCTTCATCCCCGCCCGCTTCTTCTCCCAGCCCTCCTGTTTCCTGGAGACGATGGGCCGGAGCGTCCAGGAGATCCGGGCGCCCACGTCGTGCGTGAGAGGCTGTTTCGCGGTGGCCGACACGTGGCATGTGGCGCACGTCGGGGCGGCGGTGTAGTCACGGCCGACGACCCAGGTCGGGGAATCGAGGTTCATCTCGGACTTCCGGGTCCGGTACGCGATGCCGTGCTTGCTCTCGTCGTAGATCTCGGCCTGCGGGTGATCCGGTCCGAGATGGCACTTGCCGCACACCTCGGGCTGGCGCGCCATGGCTTTCGAGAAGGTGTGCCGGCTGTGGCACGCCGAGCAGGCTCCGCGCGAGCCGTCGGGGTTCACCCGCCCGATGCCGGTGTTCGGCCACGTCGCGGGATCGAGGACGGGCGCGCCGATCGCGCTCTTCTGGACGGAGCCGTCGGCGTTCTTCAAGACCGCCACCGTCGAGCCGTGACACTGCCAGCAGCCGTTCACCGCGGCGAGCCGCCCCTCGACGACCTCGCCGAGCACGTTGTCGAGCGACCCGATGAACTTGGCCGCGCTCGCGTGGTGGCTCTTCTCGAATTCCTCCACGATTCCGAAATGGCAGGGCTCGCAGGCTTTCGGCGTGACCGCCGTGACGATGGTCGCGCCCTCGTGCCTGAAGGCGGCGGGATCATCCTTCGCCTGTGTGTTGTGGCACTCCCAGCAGCTGATGCCCAGCTCCCCGTGCCGGCTGTCCCGCCACTGCGCCACGATTCCGGGCGTCTTCTGGGTATGGCAGGCCACGCAGGGCTTGCTCTCGTCGCTCAGGGGGCCGGTCTCGCGCGCCTCGACCTTTGCTTTCGCGGGAGCCTTGGCCGGAGGCTTCGCGGGAGCGGCCTTCTTTTCCGCACCCATCGAGGCGCCGGCGAAGAGAAAGACCGGGAGAATCGCGAGTGCCCTGCACGCCAGACAGAATCCACGTCTCATCACGACCTCCTGAGGGCCCGCCGAGCCTAAGTCCGCCCTCTTCGAGAAATCAAACCCCGGCGGGGTCTTTCGCGGTGTCCTTCCGGGGCTCCTCTCCCCCCACCTCCTCCGCAACGAGGTAGAGCGGCCGGCGCTTCACCTCGTCGTAGATCCGCCCGAGGTACTCGCCGAGGACGCCGATGACCATGAGCTGCACGCCGCCGAGGAGGAGGACGAAGACCATGAGCGTCGTCCAGCCGGGCACGTTGATGTTCAGGACCCACAGCGCGAGGACGACGAGGATGTAGAGGAACGCGAAGAACGACACGGCGAAGCCGAGCCACGTCGCGAGCTGAAGCGGCACGTGGCTGAACGACGTGAGGCCGTCGAGCGCGAAGCGCAGCATCTTGCGCAGCGGGAACTTCGTCTCCCCGCGGGTGCGGGCCGGCCGCACGTACGGGACGCCCACCTGACGGAAGCCGACCCATGCCGTCATGCCGCGGATGAAGCGGTGCCGTTCCCGCAGACGCCGGAACGCGGCCACGGCCCGCGGGCCCATGAGCCGGAAGTCGCCGACGTCCACCGGGATGTCGACGTTCGTCCAGCGCTTCAGGAGCCGGTAGAAGGCGTGAGCCGTCCAGAGCTTGAACGCGCTTTCGCCCTCGCGCTTCGTGCGCTGGGCATAGACGACCTCGTATCCCTCGTCGACCTTCTTCAGCATCTCCGAGAGCAGCTCGGGGGGGTCCTGCAGGTCCGCGTCCATCACGGCCACGACACGCCCGCGCGCGGCGTCGACGCCGGCCGTGAGCGCCATCTGGTGGCCGAAGTTGCGCGAGAAGCGCAGCGCGCGCACGCGCCGGTCGGCCACCGCGAACGCCGCCATCTTCGAGAACGAGCCGTCGGCGCTCCCGTCGTCCACGAAGACGATCTCCCACGTGCGGCCCGTGGCGTCGAGGACACGCCTCAGCCGCTCGTTCAGCTCGTCGAGGTTGTCCGCCTCGTTGAAGACGGGCAGGGCGACGGAGATCTCGGGGCGGCTCACGAGGAGCTCCTCGCCTCGCCGGGCGCCTGCGGGGAAGGCGCCTCCGGGGAGGACGGCGGCGCGGGCGGCGGCGCCACCTCCGGCCCGGTCCGGCGGAACACGGTCACCCAGACGGCGCCGATCGGGTTGTTGCCGTCGCCGCGGGGCCAGGTCTCGCGCGTTGCGAGATAGCGCAGAAGCTGCCCGAGGTTCGGACGGAGCGGCGAGAGCGAGATGTCGGGGATCCACCAGGCGCGGAACGGCACGCGGTCGCGCCTGTAAGCCGGTCCGAGGATCCCGGCCTGCTTGTCGGCCTCCCCGTCGTCACAGACCACGATCGGCGGATGGAGATCGCCCGCCGGTGGCTGCCAGTTCACGGGCGCGTTGCGCACGTACCAGCTCATCGGCCAGCCCGCTTCGCCCGAAATGATGGCGGCCGGCACCTCGCCCGCCTTCCCGTACGCGAGGATTTCGTCCACGAGACCCAGCATCTCCGGACAGGTCTGGACCTGGATCGTGGATTCGGCCTTCCGGGAGCTCGGCGTGAGGATCGGATAGACGAACGAGAGGGTCACCGCGGTGACCAGGGACGCCGCCGCCACGGCGGCGCCCCCGAGGCGCCAGCGCGCGCCCTTCTCGGCGAGGAGCGCCCACGCGGCGCCGGCGAGAGGCAGAAAAGGCAGCACTTGATGGACGATGAGCCAGCCCGCTTTCTCGCCGAGGTAAGCGTACATCGCGACCGAGGAAAGCGCCCAGCCGGCGAGAAAGCGCTCCGCGAACGTGAAGCGCGACCAGCGCGTCGCGATGAGGACGAGCGCCGGGAGAACGATCGCGAACTCGTATTGCAGGAGACGCGGCAGGTAGAACGTGCGGGGGCCGCCGACGCGCTCCATCTTGTGCTGGCCCCACCAGTAGGAGATCGCGTCGAAGACGGGATTGGCCGACTCGGGATGGACGAGGAAGACCGTGTAGAGGACCTCGGACACGCAGAAGAAAAGCAGGAGCGCGCCGAGGACGGCCACCGCGTGTGTCTCGAGCCAGTCGATGAGGCCGCGCAGCCGGTTCCAAACGTCCGGCCCGCGCCCCTCCTCGGCCCACGCGGCTCCGACCGACGGCACCATGAGCGCGAGGAACACGTAGAAGTTCTCCTTCGACGCGAAGGCCGCTGAGGCAAAGAGGGAGGCGATGCAGAGGTCGCGCAGGCGGCCGCGCTGGAGGTAGAGGTCCAGCCACAACAGGAGTCCGGCCGTCCCGAGGAGGCTCCACACGTCGTCGCGGCAGAAGCGCGTGTAGTAGAGAAGGTTCGGCGAGAACGCCGCGAGCGCGCCCGCCGCGAATGCCGTCCCGCGGCCGAAGCGGCGCCTCAGGACCAGCGCCATTGCCGACAGCGCGATGCCCGCGAGCGCCGGAGCGAGGCGCGCCGTGAAGTCGGACGTGCCGTCCCACGTCTTCGCGGCGGGGATGCCGAAGAGAAGGCCCGCGGTCTTCCCGACCGCCGAGGCGACGCCGAACGTCGCGGCGACCGCGTAGTACTGGACCGGCCCGTGGTAGATGGGGTCGTACTTGTACGTGCCGTCCTTCAGAAGGTGGACCGCGGCCCACGCATGGATGGACTCGTCGTGGTGGAGGGCGTGGGTCCCGAGCTGCACGAGACGGAACAGCGCCGACAGCGCGAGGAGCGCGATCCAGGCCTTCTTCTCGAAGCTCGAAAATGGCATCTCGGAGACGGATCGGGGCGCTCTTCCGCTCACTTCAGGATCTCATAGACCGCCGCGTCGCCGCTCACGAAAGCGCGCCGGAAATTGGCGCGCATCGGGAACGCGTTCGGGCCGAAGTCGCGTTTCTCGAGGGCGCCGACGAAGACGTACCGCACCTTGTAATGGTGCAGAACGTTGAACACCCCCTCGGAGGCCTCCGAGGTGTAGATCGACTTGAGGTCGTTCCTGCGGGCCGCGAGCTCGGGTCCGTAGCCGCGCCAGAGGCCCTCGTGGTTTTCCCACCCGAGGACGATCGGAAGCCCCGAGGCGGCGCCGATGCGCCCGTAGTCGGTATAGGCGCCTCCCGTGGCTTCGGCGAGGATGGCGCCCTCCACGGCGTGCGTTCTCAGCCAGAGGATCGCCTCGCGGTCGCCCGGCGCCTCCCGCGTCATCCAGCGCAGGCCGTCGAGGCCGTCGAGGGGGCCGTTCCACTTCGCGCGGGACACGATCGCCGCGAGCGGATGGGCGAGGGCGCCGAGCAGCGCGACGGCGGCGGCAAGGCGGACGAGAACGCGCGCGTGGCGCGCCGAGAGCGCGAGCGGGAGGAGAAGAGCGCCCGAGAGCGCGAGGAGCGGCCAGGCCCCCATGAAGCACTTGAAGACGGTGTTCATGCGGCGCATCGACTCGCCGTAGGAATCGGACACGAGGACGACGTCGGGCACGGCGGCGAGGACCGCGCCCGAAGCGGCCAGGAGAAGGCCGGCCCGGAGCGCGCCCTGAGGCGGCGCCGGCTCGCCCGGCCGGGTCTCCCTGAGCAGCAGCCAGAGGACGCCCGCGGCGAAGCCGGCCGCGAGGGAGAAGACCGGCTTTTTCGTGAGGACGACGAGCGCGAGGGCGAGCGAAGGGAAGGCGCACGCCGCCACGAGCGCGCGATCGGCACGCGTCTGGCTGCGGACGAGGGCGATCCCGAACGCGAGAGCCGGAATCACCGCGAGGACGCCGAAGTGAAGGAACGCGTCGGCGGATCCCGTGCCCTCTTTCCAGAACGAGAGCCCGCCGAAGGCTGGGCGCGGGGAGCGCGCGAACGGCACGAGAAAGAGTGCCGCGGGGAGATCCCACGGGTTCGCCGAGACGACCGCCGCGAGAAGCACGCCGTCGAGCAGCGTCCCCGAGGC
>JBGQDL010000206.1:0-5647 GCA_041495865.1 Thermoanaerobaculia bacterium
AAGAAGGCGAAGACGCGAGGCCTCAGCACGAACGCGGCACTGCAACTTGCGGCGATGGAATGGCTCGAACGCAACCGCTAAGCTGATTTCAGCGCCATGTGCCTGATCGTCCTCGCCTGGGAGGCGTCGCCAAAGACGCGCCTCGCGGTCGCAGCCAACCGCGACGAGTTTTTCTCGCGAAGAGCTGTGCCGGCCGCCTGGTGGGCCGACGCGCCGGACGTCCTCGCGGGCCGCGACGTCGAGGCGGGCGGGACGTGGCTGGGAATCACGCGTAAGGGCCGGTTCGCCGCGCTCACGAACTTCCGGGACGCGTCGGCCCCGAAGAAGGACGGAGCGCCCTCGCGGGGCGCGCTTGCCGCGGACTTCCTGCGTGGAGATGCCGCCGCGGCGGACTACGTCGCCGCGGTCCGGCCCGGCGCCGGCCGTTACCACGGCTTCAACCTCGTCGTCTCGGACGGCGTCGAGCTGTGGTCCTTCTCGAACGTGGAGGGCGGCCCCGTGCGCCTCGGTCCCGGCGTCCGGGGGCTCTCGAATCACCTCCTCGAAACGCCGTGGCCCAAGGTGACGGCCGCCCGCGCGCGACTCGAGGCGGCGCTCGCGTCCGCTGACAGCGCGGAAGACCTCGAGCGCCGCCTCCTGGAAATCCTCGAGGACCGGACGGCCGCGCCCGATGGCGCTCTTCCGTCTACCGGCCTGCCGCTCGACTGGGAGCGGGCGCTTTCGGCCGCCTTCGTCGAACTCCCCGATTACGGAACACGGGCCTCGACGGCCCTCGTCATCGGGGCGGACGGCGCGGCGCGGTTCGCGGAGCGCACCTTCGGCGAGGGCGGCGCGCCGCTCGGCGAGATGCGCGAGGCGTTCGAGGTCAGCGCGATGCCGAGAGCCTGAGCCGCGCGCTACGGCAGCGGCTTGAGGTTGACCTCGCGCAGGTAACGCGTTCCGAGGGCGTCGCGCATGGCGAAGCGCGGAGCGATCGCTTCCTGCTGCTTGGCCTCGTCCTTCGTCTTGAACTGCTTCTCGGCGATGCCCTTCCTCTTGTCGTCGTCCGCCTGGTTGAAGTCCATGGCCTTGCCGAAGCTCGGATACAGCGTTGCGATCGCAATGTCCCAGTCGTTGGCGTCGCGCGGGGTGTTGAGGAGGATCTTCGTGTCGAGAATGAGGCCCTGCTTCTTCGCCTCGCCGGCGGAGAACATGTACGACGAGCGAAGGTACTTCATGTAGTCGTCGAACTTGCCGGGCTTCGTCCGGATGTAATTGACGGCCCAGACGGGGCCTTCGGTGTAGTGCTCCTGCGCGAGAGCCGGAGCGGCGGCGAGACAGAATCCCAGGAACGACAGGCAGACGACGAGTTTTTTCACGGGACCTCCTCTTTCATTCGGGTTGTGGAAAAGGCGGGCAAGGGACCCGGCGCGAGGTCGAGCGGGGCGAGCGCTCCTGTCGCCTCGCGGATCGCAGGCCCCGTGACGGAGACGTCGTCGGAGATGATGCTCGCGGCGCCCTGGCGCGCGAGGTGCGCGGCGAGCGCCGGATCGTTCACCGTCCAGACGTGGACGGCGAGACCCTCGGCCTTCGCGCGTTCGAAGAGCGCGTCGGAAACGAGCGCAACGTTCGGGCCGATCGCGGCGCAGCCTTTCGGAAGGTCGGGCCAGAGACGCCCTTCGGGCCGGTGCGCCGTGCCGTCGAAGTTGAGTCCCGTCTGAACGCGCGGCTCGATCTCCCGGATGCGCCGGAGCGCGTCCGCCGAGAACGACAGCACGACCGCCTTCTCGAGGAGCGCCAGCTGCGCGAGGAGCGCGGCGACCCGGAACTCGAGGAGGCCGGGGCGCGGCGCGGGGCCCGGCTTCAGCTCGACGAGGTACCGCCCGGCGGAGCCGTACCTCAGGAACACGTCGCGCAGGCTCGGCGCGAAGCCCCGGAAGTCGCCGCGCACGATCGGGGTCTCACGCAGCTCAAGGATCGTCACGTTCGCGAGCGGAACCCGCCGGCTGCCGAGGACGAACTCGGCGTCGTGGTGCACGACGGCCTCGCCGTCCAGCGTCAGGCGCACGTCGAGCTCGAACGCGTCGGCGCCGTCGGCTTCGGCGCGGTCGAAGCTCTCGAAGGTGTTTTCGAGCGCCTTCGTCGGGGAGCCGCGGTGACCCACGACACGCGTCGGGGAGGCCTCGAAAAAGTTCATGCGGGCTGGATTATCCTCGCAGCGCATGTCCCGATCCGTACGCCCGCGGCCGAAGGGTGCTCCGCGCCCCCGGGGCGTGGTACGGCCCCTGCCCGAAGGGCCATTTCCCGTGCCGCTATCGACGATCGACTGGCTCGTCTCGCGCGAGAGCCCGGCGGCGCGGTACGTGGCCCTCCGCGACCTTCTCGGCCGGCCGGCGAAGGACCCCGACCTCAGAAAGGCGAAACAGGGCCTCACGCGCGAGCCGTTCGTGCGGGAGGCCCTGGCGCTCCTCCGCACGCGGCTCGTGCCGGGCGCGGGAGCGGCGGCGCTCGAGCGCCGGTACGACGGCGGGGTGTGGCTCGCGCTCTTCCTGACGGAGACGGGGGGAGACGGCGCTCTGCCTCAGCTCCACCACGCGGGCGACGTCCTCCTCGCGCGCTGGGAGAAGACGCTGGTCGCGATCGACAGGCACGAGGACGCGGACCTCGACGCTCCGCTGTTTCGCGCGGCCCTCCGCGTCCTCGCGCGCGTCGGGTGGGCGCGCGACGCCCGCGTCCTGGGCGGCGCCGACGTCCTCGCGGCGCACGCGCTCGCGGGCCACGGGCGGACGGAAAAGGATCTCCTGCTCTTCGCGGCGCTGCCCGAGGGCGTGAGGAGCGAACGCGTCGAGAGGGCCATCTCCTTTCTCGCGGCCCGGCTCGTCGAGGCCGAGCTGCCCGCCGCGCTCGCCGAAGGAGCGCCGGAGGAGCTCCTCATGCCCGGCTTCCCGTGCGGCGACGAGACCGATCTCGTCGAGATGCTCGTGGCGCTCGCCCCGGTCCTGCCCCCCGAGTCCGCGCGGGAACCCGTTCTCGCCCGCGCCCTCGCGCACCTCGCCGCGCGCGCCGACCATCGCGCCCGCTGGAAGCTCGAGCGGCCAGGACCCAACCGCCTTCCGGTCCCCCTCGAGCGCACGGGCGAGCTTTCGCGCTGGGTCACGCTTCGCGCTCTCTCGGTCCTTCAGCATTTCCACGGGCTCGAGGTTCCGGCCGCGCCTCCGGCGAGGCGGCACGCGTGAAGCGGGTCTTACCGTCTCTTCTTCTCGGGGCGCTTCTGCCGTTCCTCCCCGGTTGCAAGGCCGATCCCTTCGGTGCGCCCCCGCGCGTGAAGACACACGGCTATCGCGCTCGCGTGACTCTCAGGAGCGACGGCGTCGAGAAGGCCGCGTACGACCTCGCCGTGCGCGGCGACCTGCGGCGCAAGGGGCCGAAGGACGGCCCGGCTCTCGTCCTCGACCTCGCCGCGCGGAGAGCCGTCCGGCTGGACCCGGCCATGAAGACGGCGCGGGACGTCCCGTTTTCGGAAGCGGTGGGCGAGCTTCCAGGCGGAATCCCTCTCCTCCCCGGATTCGACGAGAAAGCCGAGGCCGCCAGGCGAAACCTCAGCCACTATTACCGGGAAGGCGACGAAGTCTTTGCGGGCCACGTGTGCGCGCTCTGGCGCTACGAAGACGATTCGTCCGCGCCGGGCTCCCCGGCTACGACCTATTGGGCGGCCGCGGACCTCGACGGGCTCGTCGTGCGCTACGACCGCGAAGCGACCGACGAGCAAGGGAAGACCCGGAAGTCCACCGTGAGCCTCACGAACGTGCGGGTCGGGGCGGATCCGGAGCTCTTTTCCGTTCCGGAGGGCTGGATCCGTCCCTGAACGATCCCCGGCATGCCGTACTCCGGCCCCGTTCTTGCTGGTATCCTCCCGGGCTCGCCACGCCGTCAGGCGGGTGGGACATCACATTGCAAGGAGTGCGCGTTCCGACATGAACACCGCGAACCCGACGTTCTCCCGAATAGCAAAGAGCCTCGTGGCGGTCCTCGCTCTCCTTCTCGTCCGGCCTCTGCCTGCCCAGACGGCGACGCCGAAAGACCCGAAGTCGCCCGTTGCGGGCAGCGCGGACGGGCGCGGCCCGACGGGGCCGGTCACGCTCAAGATCGTCTCGCCGGCCGCCGAGGAAGTCATCCCGATTCCGGAAGCCGCGGCTGGACAGCCTCCCGCAAAGGGCGCTCCGGTCACGCTCAAGGTGGAGCTCGCGAACTACGAGACCTTCGAGGACGACGCCACGAAAACCGGACAGCGCCTCGAGATCCTCGTCGACAACATCTCCACGACGTTCCCGTGGCGGGACGCGACGAAACCGTATACGTTCAAGAGCCTGCCGAAGGGCACGCACACGGTGAGGATCTTCCCGGTACGGCCGTGGGGCGAGGCCATCAAGGAGCCTTCCGCCCTCGCGACGGTCACGTTTCACGTGGGCGAGAAGGACGGCAAGAACACATCCGAGGCTGGCTCCCCGGTTCTCACGGTCGTCGCGCCACGCGGCAAGGTGAAGGGCGGGACCGGTAAAGTCCTCCTCGACGTCCTCGTCTCGGGCTGTCCGGTTGCCGAGCAGGCCGTGCCCGACTCGTGCCGCCTGCGCTACAAGGTCGACACGCAGGCCGAGGTGACGCTGACGAAGGTCGAGCCCGTGTGGCTCGAAAACCTCGCTCCGGGCCGCCACGCCTATGTCGTGGGCCTCACCCGCGAGCAGAAGGTCGTCCCGGGCGCGTTCGCCCTTTACCAGGGGTCGTTCGAGGTGGAGAGCCTCGCGAACCCCGCGGCGCCCGCCGCAGCCCCTCCCGCGAAGGCCACCGGCCAGTAAACTCCCCGCGTATGGCCCTCGTCTACGGCGGCGTGGGGGCGCGTCCCTGCGCCGTCGACCCGCCGCTCATCCTCGCCCCCATGGCGGGGATCACGGACATGACATACCGGCTCCTCCTCAGGCGCATCGGGGGCGTGGGCCTCGTGACGATGGAGTTCGTCTCATCCGAGGGGTTGACCCGCGGAAGCCTCAAGACGGAGCGGCTTCTGCGGTTCGACCCCGCCGAGCGCCCGCTCTCGGTCCAGATTTACGGAGCGGACGCTGCGAGAATGGAGATTGCCGCGAAACGCGTCGAGGAGATGGGCGTCGACGTCTGCGACATCAACATGGGATGCCCCGCGAACAAGGTCCTGAAGGGCTGCGCGGGCGCGGGCCTCATGCGCGATCTCGAAAAGGCGCGGGGGATCATCGCCGCGTGCCGCAAGGCGCTGAAGACGACGCCGCTTACGGTGAAGTTCCGGCTCGGCGTGACGGACGACACGGTGAACTACCTCGAGCTCGGCCGCATCTGCGAGGGCGAGGGCGTAGCGGCCGTCGCGCTGCACGCGCGTACGGCGAAGCAGATGTACGCCGGCCGCGCGGACTGGAGCTACATCGCGCGCCTCAAGGAAGCCGTGAAGATCCCCGTCGTGGGGAACGGCGACGTCGCGACGCCCGAGGATGTCCTCGCGATGTTCAGGGAGACCGGCTGCGATGCCGTGATGTGCGGCCGCGCCACCATGAAGAACCCGTGGATCTTCAAGCAGGCCGCCGAGCTTCTCGCGGGCCGGCCGTATCGCGAGGCGACGCTCGCCGAGCGGCGCGACGTCATCCTC
>JBGQDL010000207.1:0-5640 GCA_041495865.1 Thermoanaerobaculia bacterium
GCCTTCCGGCTGCCCGCGTCGTCGTCGACGACGAGAACGAGCGGCGCGGCCGCGCTCACCGCGGGACTCCGAGAGCCCGGTCGAGATCCTCTCCCGTCCAGACGGCCACGCCGAGCGATTTCGCCTTGTCGAGCTTGCTCCCGGGCTCGTCGCCGGCGATGACCGCCGTCGTCTTCTTCGACACGCTTCCACTCACCTTTCCACCCGCCGACTCGATGGCGGCCGCGGCCTCCTCGCGAGAGCGCCGCGGCAGCGTCCCCGTGAGGACGAAGACTCCCCCGGACAGGTATCCCCCCGCCTCGGGCGCGACCGGGCTCTCCGTCATACGGACCCCCGCGGCCGCGAGTTTCGACAGGAGCGCGCGATTCGGGCCGCGGGCGAGCCAGACGAGGATTCCGCGCGCCGTCTCGGGCCCGATCTCGGACACGGCGGTGAGGGCCTCCTCATCCGCCTTCTCGAGCGCCTCCATGGAGAGAAAACGGCGCGCGAGAAGCTTGGCCGTCTTCTCGCCCACTTGCCGGATTCCGAGGCCGAAGAGGAGCCGGGCAAGGCCGGCGTCCTTCGACTTCCCGATCTCCTCGATCACGTTCGCGGCGGATTTCTCGCCCCAGCGCTGGAGCGGCGCGAGCTGCTCCGCCCTGAGGCCGTAGAGGGACGCGATGTCCTCGAGGAGACCCGCTCCGAGCAGCTGTTCGATGCGTTCGTCCCCGAGACCCTCGACGTCCATCGCCCGGCGTGAGACGAAGTGGTGGAGCCGCTCGGCGGCCTGCGCGGGACAGGACGGATTCACGCAGCGCACGGCGACCTCGCCCTCCTGGCGGACGACCGTCTCGCCGCAGGCCGGGCAGCGCTCGGGCATCGCGAAAGCCCGAGCCCCCTTCGGCCGCTTCTCGAGGAGGACGCGCGTCACCTTCGGGATCACGTCGCCGCCCTTCTCGACGGCCACCGTGTCGCCCACGCGCACGTCCTTGCGCGCGAGGTCCTCGTGGTTGTGAAGCGTCGCACGCTTCACAACCGTCCCCGCGAGCTGAACGGGCGTGAACTCGGCCACGGGAGTCAGGACGCCCGTGCGCCCGACCTGCACGACGATCCCCGTCACCACGGTCGTCGCCTCCTCGGGCGGGTACTTGTACGCGATGGCCCACCGCGGGAACTTCGCCGTCTGGCCGAGGCGCTTCTGATCGACGAGCGCGTCCACCTTCACGACCACGCCGTCCGTCTCGAACGGCAGGTCGTGACGCTTCGTCCGCCACGTGTCGAGGAAGGCGAGGACCCCTTTCGCGTCGGAGACGACCGCGCGATGGGGGTTGACCGGGAAAGAGAGTTCTTCGAGTGTGAAGAGGCTTTCGCTCTGTCCGTCCGGTCCCCCGGCGCCTTCCCATCGGGCGATGGAGTACAGGAAGGCCGAGAGACGGCGCGACGCCGTGATCTTCGCGTCGAGGAGGCGCAGCGAACCCGCGGCGACGTTGCGCGGGTTCGCGAAAAGCGGCTCCCCCGCCTCCTCGCGCGCCCTGTTGAGCGCGGCGAAGGACTTCTTCGGCATGTACACCTCGCCGCGCACCTCGAGAAGCCTGGGGACTTTCGAAGAAATCTTCAATACCAAGGGCACGGCGTGAATCGTCCTCACATTCGGCGTCACATCCTCGCCGGTCGTGCCGTCGCCGCGCGTCGCGGCGCGAACGAGAACGCCCGCGTCGTACGTGAGCGAGACGGAGAGGCCGTCGATCTTCAGCTCGCAGACGAGGGCCGGAGTGCGGCCGTCCAGGCGCTCCGTCACGCGTTTGACCCAGGCCTCTAGCTCCTCCGGCGAGTACGCGTTCTCGAGTGAAAGGAGCGGAATCTCGTGCCTCACGCTCGGCAGCTCGCCCGCGGGCGTGCCCCCGACGCGCTGCGTGGGCGAGTCGGGTGTCACGAGCTCCGGGTGCGCCTTTTCGAGCGCGATAAGCTCCCGGAGCAGCGCGTCGTATTCGGCGTCCGTGATCTCGGGCCGGTCCTCCACGTAATAGAGGCGCGCGTGCCGCTCGATCCCCTCGCGAAGCTCCGCCGTCCGCGCCGCAGGATCCTTCGCAACCGTGCCGGACTTCGCCACGAGCCGATTCTAGGGCGCGGGCCCGGCTGCCGCCGCCCTGGGGAATCCGCGCCCCTGCTAGCATCCGCGCTCGTGACGCCCCTGCGCCCGCGGGTTCTTTCTCTCGCCGCCGCTCTCGCCGCCGCTCTCGCCTCGACGCGCGCCGACGCGGGGCCACGCGCGGCTGCCGTCGCTTCGTACACGATCGAGGCTCAGGTGAAGGCCGACCACGGCCTCACGGGACGAGAGTCGGTACGCTTCACGAACCGCACGCAGTTCTCGTTCGAAGACCTCAGGCTCCACCTCTACCTCAATGCATGGAAGAACGACCGCTCCACGTGGCTCACCGAGCAGGCGCGCGGGGGAGGGCGGGAGGACCGCGGGCTGCGCGCGAAGGACGCGAGCCGGTGGGGTTTCTCAGAGATCCACCGGATCACCCTCGAGGACGGCACCGACCTGACGCCGTCGCTGAAGTACGTCTCACCCGACGACGGCAACCTCGACGACCGGACACTCGTCTCCGTCGCGCTGCCGCGGCCCGTGGCACCCGGCGAGACGCTCGTGTTCCGCGTGGACTGGGAGGGCCGGTTTCCCCGCGCGGTGGCGCGCACGGGCTGGAAGGACGACTACCTTTTCGGCGCGCAGTGGTTCCCGAAGCTGGGCGTGGCCACCGACCGCGGCTGGAACGCGCACCAGTTCCACGCCGCGACCGAGTTCTTCGCCGACTTCGGCGACTACGACGTGACCCTCACGCTGCCGAAGGCGGTGAAGGGCCATGTCGGGGCGACGGGCGTCCTCAAGGACGAGGCCGACCTTCCCGGCGACCTCGTGCGCGTCCATTTCGCGGCCGAGGACGTGCACGACTTCGCGTTCACGGCCTGCCCGCGCTTCGAGGTCGTCCGCGACACATTCAGCGTCTCCGGCCTTCCGAACGTCGACATCGTCCTTCTCCTGCAGCCGGACCACCGCCGCGTGCGGGACCGCTATCTCAAGGCCGTGAAGGCCGCCCTCGCGGATTACGGCACGCGCTACCTCCCGTATCCGTATCCCATGGTCACCGTCGTGGATCCGCCCTGGGGCAGCCATACCGGGGGCATGGAGTACCCGACACTCTTCACGGGCGGCACGCACTGGCTCGCGCCCGCGGCCGCGCATTCGCCCGAGAGCGTGACCGTGCACGAGTTCGGCCATCAGGTGTTCTACGGGATCCTCGCCTCGAACGAATTCGAGGAGGCGCACCTCGACGAGGGCTTCAACACCTGGGCGACACTCCGCGCGCTGAAGACGGCGTTCGGCGATCCCTCGCTCGTCGTGCGGTTCTTCGGACTTCCCGTCGTGTTCCCGTCCGTGCCCGTCCCGTACCCCGTCGCCCCGAACGAGCGCTATCACCGCTGGGCGCAGTCCTCTTCGTCGGACGCGACGGACGTGCCGTCGTTCCGTCAGCTCGACGGAGAAGCCGTGCGCGTCAACGCTTACAGCCGCACGGCCCTTCTTCTCGCGTCCGCCGAGCGCACGTTCGGCGAGGACACGTGGGCGAAGGTCATGAAAACGTACGCCGCCCGCTGGGCGTTCAAGCACCCCACGTCGGCCGACTTCCTCGCGGTGGTCCGCGAGGTCGCGGGGGACGCGCCCGCGCGCGCGATCGCGGGGATCTGGGGCTCGGCCGGCCCCATCGACTACGCCGTGACGTCGGCTTCCGCTCGTCGGGCGCGGCCGGTCGCCGGCTACACGGGCGAAGGCGACACGCGGGCGCTCGCGGCGCCGAACGGCGCGGGCGGCTGGGAGTCTCTCGCCGTCGTGCAGCGCCTCGGGGAGGCGTCATGGCCGGTGGAGGTCGAGCTGCGCTTCGCCGACGGCAGCCGGATGCGCCGCCCGTGGAACGGCGACGACCGCTGGATCCGCTACCGAATCACCGGGCCGAAGCTCCTCTCCGCGGAGGTCGACCCGGATCGCAAGTGCCTCCTCGACGCGAACCCGCTCAACAACGGACGCCTCACGGAGGAGGCGCCCGCGGCGTCGCGCCGCTGGACGGCCCGCCTGCGCTTCTGGGCGCAGAACGCCCTCGAGATCTTCGCGCTCCTCGGTTTCGCGGGAGCCTCTTGAAACGCGATTCGGTGCTCGTGCTCGCGGCGCGCGGGCTCTTCTCGGCCCTCGAGACGTGGAAGGCGCTCCTCCTCCTCCTCGTCCTGAACGCGGCGCTCGCGGCCGCCTTCACGCATCCGCTCACGTCCGCGCTCCGCCAGACGCTGGACAAGAGCGTCTGGGCGGAGCGGCTCCTGGCGAAGGACGCGGACCTGCACACGTTCTTCATGGCGTTCGCGCGCACGCGGCCCGATGTCCTCGGCGACCTCTCGAAATGGGACGAGGCCGTGACGGGCGAGGGAGACGAGCGCCGCTCGCCGGTGCGGCAGCCGCCGCTCTCGGGCTTCTTCCGGACGACCGGGATCTCGGGGTCCGCGGTGGGCTTCGGAGGGCTCGCGGCGCTCCTCGCCGCCCTCTTCTCCGGCGGTTTCGCCGGACGCTTCGGCGCCGAGCGCGAACGGACGAGCCTCGCGGCTTTCGGGACCGATGCCGCGCGTCTCGCGGTTCCCTCGCTCCTTTACGGAGCGCTTTCGCTCGCGGGCCTCCTCGCCGCCTACCGCTGGATCTACGCGGTGCCGGGCACGCTCTACGAACCGGACGAGCTGCGGTACGAATGGGAGGCCGTCGGGCTTCTCCTCCTCCGTCTCGGGGCCTTCCTCGTCGCGGCGGGATACCTGCGGCTCGTCGTGCTCTACGCGCGCGCGGCGCTGGGCCAGGGGACCACGAATCCGTTCGCAGCCCTGATGACCGGCTTCGGGTTCGTTCTCGGGCGGCCCGTGCGCACCCTGGCGCTCGAGATCCTCTTTGCCGCGCTCGGCGTCCTGCCACTCCTGGTGTGGCTGTTCGTCGGTCCCGTGTGGGATGGCAAGGTGCTCGCCGATTTCGCCCTGATTCTCGCCGGCCAGCAGCTCGTCGTCCTGCTCCGGATTCTCACGCGCGCGGGGCACCTCGGCGCGGCCTCGACTTATCTCAGGCGCTCGAAGGAAGCCCGCGCTTCGGCCACGGCCTCGGCGCCTCCGGAGGCCCCGCCACCCACGCCACCCGCGGAGCCGTCGCCCGCGCCCCTGCAGTGATTTCCATTCGCCTCCGGTCGGAAACGCCCGAGTCGTGGGCCGCGCGCGTCACGGCGGTGGAAAACCTGCCCGCGTTCGTGGCCGACCACGCCGTGTGCGAGCTGCAGGCCTCGGTGCAGGCGTTGTCGCTCGTCGGAACGTACCCGCGCGACGCGGCGCTCGTCGACCGGCTCTCGGCGCTCGCGGCCGAGGAGCTGCGCCACTTCCGCAAGGTGTCGCGCGAGGCGCGCCGCCTCGGCGCGCCGATGCTCACGACGCGGCGCAATTTCTACGTGGCCGAGCTCCGCGCCACGTGCCGCAAGGGGCGGGAGCCCGACAAAGGCCTCGACCTCCTCCTCGTCGCCGCGCTCATCGAGGCGCGCAGCCACGAGCGCTTCGAGCGCCTTCTCGGGCACGTGACCGATCCGCGCCTCGCGA
>JBGQDL010000208.1:0-5639 GCA_041495865.1 Thermoanaerobaculia bacterium
AGGGGGCCGGAAACCTCCGTCCCCGGAATCGCGTAAAAGGCGGTGGAGTCAAGCCGTTGCGCCTGAAGGGAGTCCTTCGATGACCACGCGGATCAAGGTCGCGATCGGGGTGGCCGTCGCCCTCGTCCTCGCCCTCGTCGTCTATGCCTCGATCAGGAGCCGGAACAAGAACGTCGTAAGCGTCTCGACCGCGAAGGTCACGAAGGCCCCGCTCGTCGCGACGGTGAGCTGCAACGGCCGCGTCCGGGCGCGCATCAAGGTCGACATCTCGTCCCAGGTCATGGGCCAGATCGTGACGCTCGCGGTCGTCGAGGGCGACCACGTCAAGAAGGGCGACCTCCTCCTCCAGATCGACAAGGTCCAGTACGACGCGGGCGCCCAGGCGACGCAGGCGGCTCTCGACGCGCTTTTCGCGCAGCGGGAAGCGGACAAGTTCGCGCGGGATCAGGCCGACCGCGACCTCGAGCGCACGAAGAAGAACTTCGCGGCGCACATCGAGTCCGAGCAGAACCTCCAGAAAGCCCAGCTCGCGCTCGACTCGGCGACGGCGAACGAACGCGCCGACGAGCGCCGCATCGAGCAGGCCCGGGCGAATCTGCTCGCGAACAAGGACAGCCTGAAGAAGACGACGATCACCTCCCCCATCGACGGCATCGTCACGGCCAAGCCCGTCGAGGCCGGCGAGAACGCGATCATCGGCACCATGAACAACGCCGGGACGGTGCTCCTCACGGTGTCGGACATGTCCGTCGTCGAAGGCGAGATGGAGATCGACGAGACCGACATCCCGCAGGTGAAGGTCGGCCAGAAGGCGAAGCTCACGTTCGACGCGTACCCGGACAAGAAGTTCGACGGCGTCGTCACGGAGATCGGCGGCAGCCCCATCACGAAGTCCGCCCTCGGCACGGACTCGTCGGCGGTGAACTTCAAGGTGAAGGTGCAGGTCGAGAACCCGCCCCCGAACATTCGGCCCGGCTTCTCGGTCTCCGGGAAGATCGAGACGGATCGGCGTGCCGCCGCGCTCGCGATCCCGATCCCGGCCCTCGTCGTGGCCGACCCGGCGTCGCTCGAGCGCCCGAAGGGGAAGAAACCCACACCCGCCCCGACTCCCGCGGCTGCGACCGCGGGCACGGCGACGGCCGAGAAGAAAAAGGACGTGGAAGGCGTCTTCGTCGTGAAGAAGGACGGCGCGGTCGACTTCCGGAAGATCAAGACGGGCATCAGCGCCGACCTGCAGACCGAGGTCCTCGAAGGTCTCGCGGACGGCGAGGAGATCGTCACGGGGCCGTTCAAGGCGCTCCGTTCGCTCAAGATCGGAGACCGTGTGAAAGTCGACAACTCGGCCCCGAGCCCCGACGCTAAGAAGTCCTGAAGACGAGAGGCCCGCCCATGCTGATCGGGGAGCTCCTGCGCGTTGCCTGGAAGGCGATTACCGCGCACAAGCTCCGCTCGTTCCTCACGCTCCTCGGCGTCATCATCGGCGTCATGACGGTCATCGCCGTCGTGGCCGTCATCTCGGGCCTCAACAACTACGTCGCGACGAAGATCTTCACGCTGTCGCCCGACGTCTACGTGGTCACCCGTTGGGGAATCATCACGTCGCACGAGGGCTTCCTCGAAGCGCTCAAGAGAAAGCCCGTCAAGAAGCCCGACTACGAGCAGGTCGTGCGCCTTGCGCGCCTCGCCGAGAAGATCGGCGCCCAGTCGGGAACGCTGCAGCTCGTCAAGAGCGCGAACCATCGCCTCTCCGATGTCCAGATCCAGGGGACGACCGCGAACATGAGCGAGATCCGCAACCTCGACCTCGAGTCGGGGCGCTTCTTCACCGAGATGGAGAACGAGCACCGCGCGTACGTCGCCGTCATCGGCTCCGACGTGCGGGAGGAGCTCTTCCCCCGCGTAGATCCGATCGGCCGCACGATCACGATCGGCGGAACCCCGTTCGAGATCATCGGCCTCCTCGCCAAGCAGGGCTCCGTCCTCGGCCAAAGCCAGGACAACGTCGCGTACATTCCGCGCGAGACGCTGTGCAAGGTCTGGGGAGCCAACCGGCAGCTCGGCATCTACGTCCAGGCGAAGGGCGGCGTGCCCGGCGTGCCGGCGTCGATGGACGAGATCCGGACGATCTTCCGGGCGATCCGCCACACGGACCCGAAAGCGCCGGACCCGGTCGTCTTCGTGAACGCGGACGCGGTGCAGGTCGTGTGGAAGGCGATCACGGCGGCCGCCTTCGCGCTCCTCGTCTTCATCAGCGGCATCTCGCTCGTCGTGGGCGCGATCGTGATCGCGAACATCATGCTCGTGTCCGTCATCGAGCGGACGAAGGAGATCGGCCTGCGCCTCGCGGTGGGGGCCCGCAAGCGGGACGTCCTCTGGCAGTTCCTTCTCGAGGCCGCTCTTCTCGCGCTCGGCGGCGGCGCCCTCGGCGTCTTCTTCGGCTGGCTCATCGCGCTCTGCGTGGACGCGTTCACGCCGCTCCCGACGCTCGTCACGCCGGGGCTCATCGTCTCGGGCCTCGTCCTCGCGACGCTCACGGGCGTCATCGCCGGCGTCTTTCCCGCCATCAAAGCGAGCCGCCTCACGCCGATCGAGGCGCTCCGATATGAGTAGCCAACGTCAATGACGAACGTCCTCGAGTCCTTCCGGCGCGTCATCGCCGAGAACCTGCGGTTCGCGCTGACGGCACTCCGCGCGCACAAGCTGCGCGCCTTTCTGACGATGGTCGGCATCGTCATCGGCGTCTGGACGGTCATCGGGATGGTCGCGCTCGTCACCGGCTTCGACCGCTCGCAGACGGAGGCGTTCTCGTCCTTCGGCACGACTCTCGTGCAGTTCCAGAAGTTCGAGCCGCGGTTCGGACCGGGCCGGCGCTCGGAGGAGGAGAGGAAGCGGAAGGACCTCACGATCGAGGACGCCGACGCGCTCCAGGAGCTTTGTCCTTCGATCCTGGCCGTCTCGCCGGAGCGCTACATGTGGGGCGGCTCTCAGGTGAAGGGGAACGGCAACGAGGCAAACTCGCCGACGGTCTCGGGCGGCAACCAGAACTACGCGATCTGCAACAACTGGTCGATCCAGGACGGTCGGAACATCACGGACAGCGACGTTCTTCACGCAACGGACGTCTGTGTCGTCGGGCAGGATGTCTCCGAGGCGCTCTTCAAGGGCAAGGACCCTCTCGGCCAGGTGCTCTCGGTCAACGGCAAGCGCCTCCAGGTCATCGGCACGTTCGAGAAGAAGGGCTCCTCGGGCTTCGGCGGCCAGCCCGACAACTTCGTCTTGATGCCGATCTCGACGTACGACCGGCACTTCCCGCAGACGAAGAACTCGCACGACGACACGATCCACATCGCTACGATCCCGAGGTCGCCCGAGCTCGTGGACCGCGTGGTCGAGGAGGGCACGGCCGTTCTGCGCGCGCGGCGCAAAGTTCCGTTCAACGCGCCGAACGATTTCGCGATCTTCACGGCCGAGAAGATGCTGGCCCAGATGCAGGCCGTCACGAACGCGATCTCGGGCGTCATGGTCCTCATCGCGGCGATCGCGCTCGTCGTGGGAGGGGTGGGCGTCATGAACATCATGCTCGTCTCGGTGACGGAGCGGACGAGGGAGATCGGCCTGCGCAAGGCGGTCGGCGCGCTGAGGCGCGACATTTCGCTCCAGTTCCTGACCGAAGCGATGACGCTGACGGCTCTCGGCGGCGCCGTGGGCGTGGCCCTCGGAATCCTGACGGCTCTCGTCGTACGCCTCGTCTCGAGCCTCCGCACGGAGACGCCGCTCTGGAGCATCCTCCTCGGGCTCGGCGTCTCGGTCTCGATCGGCCTCTTCTTCGGGATCTACCCCGCGATGAAAGCCGCGCGCCTCGACCCCATCGACGCCCTGCGGTACGAGTAGAAACTCCGGTACCATCGTTCCGTGGCGCCGATCCCGAAGAACCTGCAAGTGCTCGGCGGGGAGCTCGCGATCGCGTGGAACGACGGCACCGAGTCGTACCTCAGGCTCTCGGACCTTCGCCGGCTGTGCCCGTGCGCGGAGTGTCAGGGCGAGCGCGACCTCCTCGGGCGGCTCATGAAGCCGCCCGCGCGGCCGCTCACCGCCGAGTCGTATCAGGTGCGCGGCACGAGCCCCGTGGGCGGCTACGCGCTTCAGATCTTCTGGGGCGACGGCCACGCCGACGGCCTCTACACGTACGTGAAGCTGCGCGAATGGGGCGAGCACCCGCCCGAGCTCCCGCCTCTTTCGACCGCCTTCCCGCTCCTGCCCGTGCGCTGAGACCTCAGGGTCTCTTCGTCGCGAGCGCCTTCCGCGCGCTCTTCGAAAACTCGGGCAGCCGCTTGCCCTTCGTGACTTCGAGGTAGAGCGCGAGAATGGCGCGGGGCCCGGCCTCGAGCGCGGCGAGGTATTTCTCGCGGCCCGCGAAGTGCAGGAGCGCATCCGTGATCTGCGCGCCGACGATCGCGGGGTAGCGATTCCAGAAGTCGCCTTTACCCGCGTTCGCGAGGAGCTCCTGGCGTTCGGAGTCCTTCTTCTTGCCCTCCAGGAGGATGTCCGCCGCGCGGTTCCAGCGTGCGTAAGCGCGCACGATCGGCTCCTCGAGGAACGGAACGATCGGGAAGAAGTCGTCGGGAATGAGGAAGAGAGTCGGCGGCCCCTCGGCTGCCGTGCGCGAAAGGAGCGTGTCGAAGTCCGCCGCCCTCTCGTCGGGCCAGGCGGGGGGGGTTCGCACGTGCGCGTCGAAGAGAGCGCGCCAGCCTTCCGCGGACGCGGCTCGCAGGACCTTCAGGAGCACCTCGCGAGGCATCGGCGCCGACGCGAGGTCGCCGGTGAGGCGCGGCAAGTCCGCGGCGAGGACGAGATTGTCTCCGTCGCGGACGCCGGAGACTTCCGCGAAGCCCGAGACGCCGAAGAAGGGCACGAGGACGATGGTCGAGGTGATGGGCGTGCGCGTGGGAAGGAGCGACGCGATGCGCCGGCCTTCCAGAACGGCAGCGGGCGTCCCGTCCGCCTCGATCGCGTCGAGGATGCGTGCGAAGTACGGGCTCTTCGCGACGAAGGTCGACAGAAGCGGGTCGGGCGTGCCGGCGACCGTCGAGACGAGACGCCCGTAAAAGTCCTCGGGCGAGAGGCCTTCGGCCCGGATCGCCGCAGTGGCATGAGCCGAGGCCTTCAGGCGCCGAAGACTGCCCGGCGCGTCCGGTGCGCCACCGAGAAGCGCGAGGACGTCTCGCGCCGGCGCCGTGTCGATCGTGAACGATAGCCGGTGAGGCGTCGGGGCCGCGAGGTCGAAGGGGGGGCCCACCTGGGGAGGGGCCGGCGGAGCCTGGGCGGCGAGACGCCCCGCCGCGAGAGAGGCCGCCGCGACGACGATCCGGAGAAGACATCTCGCCTCAGCCAAGAATCGCCTCGAGCGCCCGCTCCGTGTCGGAAAGATCCGGGAGGACGGCATGCGCGCCGGCGGCCCGGAGCACGGGCAGGGCGGTGCGCCCGGTGGCCACGGCCACGGCGCGCGCCCCGAACGCGAGGCCGCACGCGACGTCGTGGCGCGAGTCGCCCACGACGACGCACTCCCTCCCGGCGAAGGCGAGTCCCGTCGCGGGCCGCGCGCGCTCGAGCGCGACGAGCCCCAGCTCCTCGCGACACGA
>JBGQDL010000209.1:0-5621 GCA_041495865.1 Thermoanaerobaculia bacterium
CATCGGCGCCGCGTGCGTCACGATATCCCTATGATCCCGGACGAGATGAAAAGAGCGCTGCGTCGGCGTTTCGTTGCGGGCGCCCTTGTTGGCGCACTCGTCGGACTCTTTCTGGGGTTTAACGCAGGCTTCTTCACTATAGGCTATCTGGCCAACCGCCTCTCGAAGATGCCGATTTCGGATGGCGCCGGTCGCACCTCGGCACCCCTGGCAAAACCGACGCTCAGCAAGAACCTGAGTCCGCCCTCGGACCTCAACTTCGGCCTTCGCCTGGAAGATGAAACAGGGCGGCCCGTCTCGCTTGGAGCGTTCCGCGGAAAAGTCGTGTTCCTAAACGTATGGGCCACTTGGTGCCAGCCGTGCATCGCGGAGATGCCGGCGCTCGCAGCACTTTACAAGCAGGTCGGCAGTAATCCGCGGCTCGCGTTCCTCTCCGTCGCGAAAGACGATAGCCCGACGCTCCATCGGTTCCTCGCGAAGGAGAAGCTTCCCTTCCCCGTGCACCGTCTACCGGAAGGATCGGAAATCGAGGGAACCGGAACGGCGGTGCCGGTAACACTGATCGCAGGCCGAGATGGAAGGATACTCACGCGCATCGTAGGCGCCGCAGACTGGAGCGATCCATCATTTGTAGCAGAACTCCGAATGCTGGTCGAAAAGTGAAAGGAGGCAGGGTCTAATGAGAGGTGCAGCTTCCCTTCTTGCCATCGCCCTTTTGGCCGAGGGTCCAACGGTGTCCGCAGCCGTAAAGGAACAAGGGGCGCCGGAGTCCCCGCAGATTATCGGTGCGACAATCGGCGCGCGTAATGGTATAAGTGCCTACACCGTCACGGAACAGGGGAAGGGCCGCCCGGTCGTCCACCTCCTCGGCCAGGAAGGGAATCAAATCGCAGCGATCGAGTACGACCTGCAGAAAACCGGGTTCATCGAGGCTCATTACACGGGCAATAATGGTGACAGAGTGGTTGTCTACTGGAACACATTGATCGGCAATCTAGAGATCTTACTGCCGGACGGTCGGCAAGGCGCGTGGCAATTCGACGCCACTAGGAAGGAGTGGGCGCCGAGCGGAGCGGCCACGCTCGCAGAGGTCAGCGGCCCCCTGCAACTCGTGGCGGGCGCGAGCCAGGACCTGTTCGGAGACCAAGGACGCGCTTGCGTGAGCCTGCTTTCCGAGAGCGACCAGCTCCTCGGAGGCGCTGCAAGCGGCCGGCGCTCTCTCGAGAACCCACCTTGTAGAAACCCATATCAAGTGCAAAGTGATATATACGCCTTCTCGAAAGCGGTTGCTTGTGAGCAGGCCACGCTCGCCGCCAACACGGGTTGCAACAACCAGTACTGCCTGGGGTGCTGCCAGGTCTCCGCCTGTAGTTGCATATGTGCCCTCGGAGAGTTCTATTGCGCGTGCCAGGTCCTTGGAAAGCCATGTGCTCCCCCAGATCCTCCGCCCCCGCCGCGTTGCGCGGACGGCAGCAACTACTGCCCAGATGAGCAGGGGCAGGGCTACTGTGATCTCAACCCTGAAGACCCTTGGTGCACCAGCCCCATAGTGTTCGACCTTGACCGCCGGGGATTTGAATTCACGGGAGGCTTCGATTCCGTGCTGTTCGATATCGACGGCGACCAGCAACTGGAACGGGTCACCTGGACCGCACGCGATCGAAACGAAGCGTTTCTGACGCTCGATGTCAACGACAATGGGCGGATCGACAGCGGTCGAGAGCTATTCGGAAACGTGACGCTTCTCCCGGCCGGTCATGCCGCAGTCAACGGTTATGCCGCACTCGCACAATACGACCGCCTCGAGCAGGGCGGCAACGCCGACGGAGTGATCGACGGTCGTGACGCCATCTATCGATATTTGCGACTTTGGGTCGATCGCAATCATGACGGCGCCTCACAGGCAGGCGAGCTTCTGACGCTGCAAGAAGCCGGAGTCGTCCGAATCGATCTGTCGTACGAAAAGCGCATGATCCGAGATCGCTTCGGGAATGTCCTGCGGTTCTGGGGCAAGGCCTGGATCGAGACGCCGCATGGCGAGCGAAAGATCGACACGGTGGATGTCTACTTTGTCAGAGGAGGCCGGTGAATTCGAGTAGTGGTCTGGCAGGACCGAATCGACCTTCGTGATCTCGTGAGTGGGGAACTTGTCCAGGAGGCTACGACCGGTTAGAGGTTCCGAGCACGGAATCGATCGCGGCAAGCGCGTCCTCCGTCGTCACGCCCTCCATGCAGGCGTGATCGATCGGGCAGACGGCGAAGCGGCACGGGGCGCAGAGCGTGCGCCGGCGGACCACGGCGAGGCGCACGGGCTTCCCGTCGCCGCGCGGGCCGTCCCACGGCCGCGTCGCCTCGGGGTCCGTCGAGCCGAAGACGACGGCGGAGGGGGTTCCCGCGGCGCCCGCCAGATGCGCGAGGCCCGAGTCGTTTCCGAGGAAGAGCCGGGCCTCGGCGAGGACTCCGAGCGCCTCGGGGAGCGTCGTCAGCCCCGAAAGGTCGAACGTGCGCGTCTTCGCCGCGAGCGCGGCCGCTTTTGCGTTGACGGACCTCTCCTCGTCGCTCCCCAGAAGGACGACCGGGAGGCCGCGGCGCGCGGCGAGCTCGTCGAAGACCGCCGCGAAGCGCGCGAGATCCCAGCGCTTCGCCGCGTGCGCGAAGGACGCGACGTGCGCGGCGGCGAACGGCCCGCAGTTCCAGCCGGCCGAGGCGAGGCGTGCTCGGGCCGCCTCCCGGACGGCGACGCTCACGGGCCACGACACGTCGGGCGCGTCGGGAGGTGGCGCGCCTGCCGCTGCCGCGAGCCGGAGGTGCTTCCACACCTGATGCTCGCCGGGGGCGAGTGAGAGGCTCACCGCGCGCGTCAGGAGGGCGCCGCGCAGCTCGCCCCGGTATCCGACCCGCTCGGGCACGCCCGCGCGGGCGAGCGTCCACGCGGTCTCGAAGCTCGTCGGGAGGATGACCGCGCGGTCGAAGCTCTTCCCCCGGATCTCGCCTGCGAGGCGCTCGCTCGCCTTCGAACCTGCATCCGGGCCCTTCGAAGCGTCGACGAGGACCTCGTCGACCTCGGCCAGAGCACGGTAGAGCTCCGCGACCCAGGGGCGGGCGAGCACCGCGAGGCGGCCTTTCGGGTCCGCGGCGCGGAGCGCCCGGACGGCCGGAAGCGACATGACGACGTCGCCCACCCAGTTCGTCGCCCTTACGAGCGTTCTCATGCGCCGCTTCCCGCCCCGAGGCGCGCCCTCTCGAGCTCGGCTTCGACACCCGCGACCGTCCGCGCCAGAGTGCGCTCGCTCGCCACCGAGCGGCCGGCGGCAACGAGGCGCGCGCGCGCTTCGGAGTCCACGAGAAGGGAGAAGGCGGCGGATTCCCACGCATCGAGGGCGAGCGAGGAGACGAGGCCTCCGGCGGCGCCGTGATCCGTGAGCTCCGGAATGCCGCCCACGGCGTGAGCCAGCACCGGACAGCCGGCGGCCATCGCCTCGACGAGCGCGAGGGGCGCGCCCTCGCTCGCGGACGGCAGGAGCAGGAGATGGCTCGCCGCGAGATGAGGCGCGACGTCCGCGACCTCTCCCGCGAAGGCGCAACGGCCCGCGACGCCACGTGCGGCCGCGAGGGCCCCGACGGCGGCCTGCTCCGGTCCGGAGCCGAGCAAGAGCAGCGTCGCATCGAGACCGCGGCGCCCGAGGCGCGCCAGGATCTCGACTGCGATGTCCTGCCCCTTCGTCCCGTCGAACGCACCGACGTGCACGAGGCGGAAGGGGGGAGCGGGCGGAACGGGCGCATCCACGAAGGCATCCGGAGGAAGGCCGTCCGGCACCACGGAGATCCGGGCCGGGTCGACGCCCGCCTGAGCGAGCGCCTCGGCGACGGCCGCCGAGACCGCAAGAAAGCGGTCGGCCGCGGCGTACTTCGCCCGCGACAGCGGATGGCCCGAGGGGCGGAAGACGACGCGCCGGTGGACGACGAGCGGGCGCCCGGAGGACGCGCGGCTCCAAACCGCAGCCCCGTGTCCGCGCGAGTCTCCCGCGTAAACGACATCCGGCCGGAAGACGCGCGCGGCCCGGGCCACGGCCAGGAGGAGGCCCGGGGAGGCCTCGGGACCCGGCGGCACCTCGACGACGTCGATGCCGCCCCGCTCGCGGAGGGCGCTCGCCAGAGGCGCTCCTCGCCTGCCGACGCACCGGATGGTGTGGCCGCGGCGTGCCAGCTCCTCGAGGAGGAGGGCCGTCTGCCTCTGGCCGCCGCGCAGAGAAGCGCCGAGGTCGAGGGCGAGCAGCCTCACACGGGGGAGGATAGCGCCCGCCGCGCCTGATACTGTCCCAGCCGTGCGCGCGCCGCTCTCGGTCGTTCTCATCGTGAAGAACGAGGAGGACCGGCTGCCCGGCGCGCTCGAGTCCGTCGCTTTTGCGGACGAGATCGTCGTCGCGGACACCGGCTCGACGGACCGGACCGCCGGTGTCGCGCGCGGCGGCGGGGCGCGCGTGGAGTCGATCGGCTGGGAGGGATTCGTCGCGTCCCGCAACCGGGCGCTCGCGGAGGCCCGCCACGAGTGGATCCTCGTGCTCGACGCCGATGAACGGGTTTCTCCGGCCCTTCGCGACGAGATTCTCACGGCGCTCGAGAAGGACGATCCCGGGATCTCGGGCTTTCGGATGCCGCGCCTGTCGCATTTTCTCGGGCGGCCGGTGCGCCACGGCACCTGGTACCCCGACTACAAGCTGCGCCTCGGGCGGAAGTCGCGCGGCCTGAGGGCGGAGGGCGGCCGGGTCCACGAGGTGATGGCCGTCGACGGGGCGACCGAAACGCTGGTGGCGCCGCTCATCCATCACCCGTACCGCGACCTCTCCGACGCGCTCCGGAAGGCGGCGACGTACGCCCGGCTCGGCGCGCAGGACCGCTTCGACCGCGGGGTCCGGGGGAGCGGGATGGGGCTCTTCGTCCGTCCTCTCGTCGAGTTCCTTCGTTTTTTCGTCCTTCGCGCGGGGTTCCTGGACGGCCTGGTCGGGCTCTACGTTGCCTTTCTCCATGCGTCGTCATATTTTCTCCGTGCCGCTTTCCTGCTGGAGATTCAACGGCGTCACGTGGTCGATCAGAAGAGGCGCCGGAAGGAGATCACGACATGATGCTGACGATGGGTCGTTCGTTCGGATGCACCCTCGCGCTTGCGGCCGCCTCGGTCCTCGTTCTCGGCGGCTGCTCGAAGACCGAGGAAAAGGGCCCGATGGAAAAGGCTGGTGCCGCCGCCGACAAGGCCATCGAGAAGGTCAAGGACGCGTCGAAGGACGCCGCCAAGTCCGTCAGCGAGGCCGCCGACAAGGCGAAGGACGCCGCCGCCACCGCCGCCGCGTCCGTAGGCGCTGCCGCGGAGAAGGCGAAAGAAGGCGCCGCCGCCATGACGAGCACCGCCGGCGCCGCCGTCGAGAAGGCCGCCGACAAGGCCGTCGCCGCCGCCGACAAGGCCGCGGACAAGACGAAGGAAGCCGCCGCCGGCGCCGCGAAGGCCGCGAGCACCGCCGTCGCCCCCAAGAAGAAGTAAGTTCGTACCCCTGCCCGCCTGCGCCGCCTCGCGGAGGAGATCGTCGCCTGCCGCGCTTGCCCGCGCCTCGTCGCCTGGCGCGTGG
>JBGQDL010000210.1:0-5609 GCA_041495865.1 Thermoanaerobaculia bacterium
GCCCGGAACCTGCTCGCCCGTTTCGCGCCGCCGGAACCGGCCGAGCCCTCGCTCGAGGACGTCTTCGTCTCGCTCGCGCGCAAGCAGAAGAGGTCGGGAGAGGAGGTCGCGGCATGAAACGGTTCCTGGCCCTCGCCCGCAAGGAGTTCCTGCAGCTCAAGAGAGACCCGTTGACGCTGCGCATGATCGTCATGGTTCCGCTCCTCCAGACGATGATCTTCGGATACGCGATCAACTACGACGTCAAACACCTGACGACGGCCGTCCTCGACGAATCGCGCTCGTACGAGAGCCGCGAGCTCGTCTCGAAGATGACCGCGAGCGCGTATTTCGACGTCGTGAGGTACGTGGATTCGCAGGCGGAGCTGAGGCGCGAGATCGACTCGGCTCACGCCTCCGTCGGCCTCGTGATCGACGCGAATTTCGGCAAGGACATCCACCGCGGCGCGCCGGCGCACGCGCTTCTCATCGTGAACGCGTCGGACACGACGACGTCGTCGCAGGCGATGGCGATCGCGAGCGGCATCGCGAACGGCCTGTCGATCCGACTCCTCGCGCAGCGCGCGGGCTGGAAGTCGCCCGAGCTGCCGGTCGACGTGCGCGTCAGGCCCTGGTACAACCCCGACCTCCGCACGGCGACCTTCATCATCCCGGGTCTCATCGCGATCATCCTCACGTTCACGCTCATCCAGTTCACGGCGATGGCGATCGTCCGCGAGCGGGAGCGCGGCACGCTCGAGCAGCTCCAGGTCACGCCGGTCACGCGCGTCGAGCTCATCCTCGGCAAGATCGCGCCGTTCGTCGTGATCGGTGTCTTCCAGCTCACGCTCATCATCGTCCTGATGCGATTCCTGTTCCAGGTGCCGATCGCGGGCAGCGTCCTCGAGCTCTACGCCGTCGGGCTCATGTTCATCGCCGCCGTCCTCGGACTCGGGATGCTCCTGTCCACGCTGGCGAAGACGCAGATGCAGGCGATGCAGATGTCGTTCTTCTTTCTCCTGCCGTTCGTCTTCCTGTCGGGCTACGTCTTCCCGATCGACGGCATGCCGAAAGTCTTCCAGATCATCACGTACGCGATCCCGGCGAAGTACTTCATCCAGGTCGTGCGCGGCATCGTGCTCAGGGGCGCGGGGCTGGCCGAGCTCTGGGAGCCGATCGCGTGGCTCACCGGCTTCACGATTTTCATCATCGCCCTCGCGGTCGCGCGGTTCCAGAAGACGACGGCGTAGGAACGGAGGCATGATCGGGGGGACATGAGGGAAGCCGGGAACGAGGTCCCCGCCAAACCGCTCCTCCGGGGCGTCCTTCACGAGGTCGCCGCCTTCGTCGCGGCGATTGCCGGAGGGATCCTCGTGTTCCTCGCCCCGAACGCGCGCGCCCGGGCCGGGGCCATCGTCTACGGGATCTCGCTCGTGGCGCTTTTCGCCGTGAGCGCGATCTATCACCGGCCCACCTGGTCCGAGAGGGTCCGCCTCGTCCTCAGGCGCGTCGATCACTCCGCGATCTTCCTGCTCATCGCCGGGACCTATACGCCCTTCAGCTTCCTCCTCGGCAGCCGCGTCGGCTGGGTCTTTCTCGGCATCGTCTGGGCGGGGGCGCTCCTCGGGATCGCGCTTTCCATCGCGTGGGTGGGGGCGCCGAAGGTCCTGGTCGCCGCCGTATGCGTTCTCCTCGGCTGGGCCGCTCTGCCGGTTCTGCCGGCGCTGAAAGCGGCGCTCGGAACCGGAGCAGTCGTTCTTCTCGCCTTGGGAGGCGTCGCCTACAGCCTGGGCGCGCTCGTCTACGCGCTCCGTCGTCCCGACCCCTTCCCGGGCGTCTTCGGATACCACGAGGTCTTCCACGCCCTCGTCATCGTCGCCGCGGGTTTCCACTTCGCGGCCGTCGCCCGGGCCGTGGGAGCCCTCGGGAGCTGACCCGCCTCAAGATTCAGCTTGGCTCCGTTCCTTCCGCCAGGAGCTTGAAGTACGCGGTATAGGAGAAGACGCGGCCCCTTCTCCTCTTCGTGATCTCGCGAACGATGCCGAGCTTCTCGAGCGCGCCGATCGCCTTCGTCACCGTCGGGGCCGTGAGCTTCGTGCCGGAAGAGAGGCGGCTGATCGTCGCGAGCGGGCGCTTTTCGAGCCCGTGATGCACGCGGAGCGCGGAGTTCGCCCCGCGCCCCAACACCTGAATCCGCTTCCGGTCCTTCTGGAACAGCTCCACGATCGAGCGTGCGGTTTCGACCGCGCCTTCGGCCGTCGTCGACACGCCGTCTGCGAAGAACGCGAGCCACGCCTCCCAGTCGCCTCCAGTACGGACCGTCTGCAGCAACTCGTAGTAACGGGCGCGATGGTGCTTCAGGTACAGGCTGAGGTAGAGGAGGGGCTCCTTGAGAACCCCCTCCTCCCATAGAAGGAGCGTGACGAGCAGCCGTCCCACTCGTCCGTTCCCGTCCAGGAACGGATGGATCGTCTCGAACTGCAGGTGAGAGAGGGCGGCCTTGACGAGGGTCGGCACGGATTCGTCGTGGAGGAAGCGTTCGAGCGCCGCCATGCATTCCTCGACGCGATCTGGAGGCGGCGGAACGAAGCGGGCGTTTCCCGGGCGCGTGCCCCCGATCCAGTTCTGACTCCGCCGAAACTCGCCGGGCGTCTTGTCGGCGCCGCGCCCCTTCGCCAGGAGAATTCCATGGATCTCGCGGAGGAGGCGGTTCGAGAGCGGGAACCCGGCCCGCAGCCGCTTGAGGCCGTGTTCGAGTGCCGCGACATAGCGGGATACTTCCGTGACGTCGCCGAGCGGAACCCCCGGAATCTCTTTGAGCTCGAAGAGGAGCAGGTCGGAAAGGGAGGACTGCGTCCCCTCGATCTGCGAAGAGAGGACCGCTTCCTTTCGAACGTAGGTGTAAAGGAAGAGCTGGGTATCGGGCAGGAGCACGGAGACGGCGTCCAGGCGTCCGAGAGCCAGGAGCGCACGATCGAGTTTCTCCCGAACGGCCTCGAACGAGATCCCGGGCACGGGAGGGAGTGGGTGCGGGACGAATGCGCGCACCATCTCCCCGCCAAGGCTCAAGTTCGAGAATTCCCCGGTCGGCCCCCGTTTCATGGATTCCTTCCGAAACGTATCTTTAATAGCGCACGGCGCTATTAAAGCATAAGGCCATAACCTTTAATAGCGCCAATTGGGGTAGCGAGAAAAGCCCTGCCGTTCTGGTTCCTGCGCCCTCAGTGGCCGGAGCAGGCGGGCACGGACCCGAGGGAGACCTCGTCCCCGCAACGTTCGAGCTTTCCGCGCGACGCGAGGAAAGCGAGCACCTCGTGGAACGAGAAGCGGTCGCCGTGGCAGTTCCCGTACACCGCGTCCGTGCCGAACGCGCCGGACGCCGCGTTTCGGAGAGCGTCGACACTCGCTTTTCCTCCCATCTGCTGGAGAAGGTAAAGGAGGTCGTGGCCGAAGACGGGCTCGCGCGGCGAAAGGAGAGCTTCCATTCGAACAGGCTAACATGCAGAGGACGACCTATCCGCGCATTCCGCGTGATTCAGATGCTCCAGGGGCGGACGACCGATGGCCGCCAACTTCGATGAGGCCCGTCAGCGGTGCTTCGTCGGCTGGCTCCTCCCGATCCTGCGGTCGAGGTCGAGCCACGCGTCCTCACGCCTGACCTTACCCTGCGCGAGGTACGCCCAGTGCCCGGCGAACGCGCCGCGGCTCGGGAGCGCTTTCTCGGCTTTCCTCACGTCGCCCTCGCCGGGCGCGGGCGACGCTTGCGGCCCGAGCGCGACGAAGGCGGCGTCGAAGCGCCGTCTTCCCTCCTCTTCGTTCCTCTTCTGCCGCGAGGCGAGGTAGCCGAGGAAGTAGAGGGCCTGAAAGGAGTGGGGATTCGAGATGAGGACCTTCCGAAACGTCCGCTCCGCGGAAGCGGCGTCTCCCGTGGCCAGAGCCACCTCGCCGGAGCGAACGACCCACCCGGTTTCCTCCGTGTAGATCTCGCCGGCCAGCTCGTAGTTCCTCCGCGCCGCCGCGAGGTCGCGAAGCGGACCGGAGGCCGGATCCGCGAGGAGGTCGCCGAGCGCGCCGTGCCCCCTCTGGCTCCGCGGCTGGATCTTCAGAAGCGCCTCGAACTCCGCCTTCGCCTCCGCGCGGTCGCCCCTCTCGAGGAGGAGGTTCCCGAGCGCGTAGCGGCAGTCCTCGTGCCGTGGGTCGAGCTCGAGCGCCTTTCGGTAGGCCGCGATGGACGCGGCGAAGTCGCCCTTCAAGATCGCGGCTCGCGCTCCGTTGTAAGCGTCCCAGAAGGCGAGCGTCCGCGCGCGGTTGTCGGGGAGGGGCCGCGGCGCCGATTCCCCTTCGACGACGAGGTACGCCCGGTCGCCCGCGAGGTCGTGGAACGTGGCCGTCTCTCCAGAGGGCCAGCGGACGGTCAGATGATCGACCGTCGTCTCGGCCCCGAGTCCGAAGATCGCCTCCGGGGCGTTCTGCGACAGGTACGACGAGCCCGCGCCGATCTCGCGAATCTGACGCTTGCCCTTCGTCTCGAGGACGAGCTTCGTCCCGAACGCCGAGCGGCTCGACTTCCGGCCCTCGCACCGGATCGCGATCCGGTGGGTCTCTGGCCCCCCCTCGGCCTTGAGGAGGACGAGCTTCCCGCCGTTCACGACGACGGCGATCTCCTCTCTCAGGTCTCCGTCCACGTCCGCGATCGCGAGGCCGCGCCCGACGCGGGGCACGGTCAGGTCCGCGCCCGAGAGCGGCGCCACGTCCACGAAGCCCTTCTCGCCCTGGTTTCGGAAGAGGCGCATCGGCATCGGAACGAGCTTTCGCGTGTCGGAGGGCTCCTCGAACGTCGAGCCGTTCGCGACGACGAGGTCGAGGAGCCCGTCGCCGTCCACGTCGAGGAACGCCGTCCCCCACGCGATGTCGTCCGTGGAGACCTGTCCGAGGCCGGTCCGCTCGGCGGCGTCCTCGAAGTCGAGCGTCCGGCTCCTGCCGCCTCCGAGCTTGTTCAGGTAGAGCGCGTTCGCCTCGGCGATCCAGTGCGTGACGAAAAGGTCCAGCGCTCCGTCGCCGTTCGCGTCGCCGACCGCGATCCCCATCGCGCCCCGATAATCGGCCACGTGTGCCTCGTGCCCGCGGTCGGAGAAAAGGCCGCTCCCTTCGTTGACGAAGAGCGCTCCCTCGGAGACGTCGTTCGCGACGTAGAGGTCCGGCTTCCCGTCGTCGTTCAGGTCGGCGAAGGTGGCCGAAAGGCTCCGCCCCTCGGCGTTCGCGATCCCGGCCTCGAGAGCCATCTCCCGGAAGCGGCCCTTCCCTTCGTTGTGGAAGTAGAGGTTCGCGACCGGTGGGTACGAAGAGGGGTTGATCGTGAAGGGGCTCGTTGCATGCCCGAACTTCGAAGCCTGTCCGGCGTCCTTCGGGTCGAACCGGTAATCGACGTAGGCGCAGATGTAGAGGTCGAGGAGGCCGTCGCCGTCGGCGTCGCCCCAGACCGCGCCCGTAAAGAACCCCTTTCGCCCGCCGGCGCCGGAGGACTTCGTGACGTCCTCGAACGTGCCGTCGCCCCGGTTGTGGAAGAGGCGGATCCCGCCGAACGAAGTCACGACGAGATCCGGGTAGCCGTCGTTGTCGAAGTCGCCCCA
>JBGQDL010000211.1:0-5602 GCA_041495865.1 Thermoanaerobaculia bacterium
GGCGTAGCCTTCTGGGCGCACGTGGGCGGATTCGTCCTGGGCGTCGCCTGGGCGCTCTCTCACCGCCCGGCGCGCCGGCCTCAGGCGGCATACAGGATCTCGTGAGGGCCCAAAAAGGGACCGTTCTCGCGTGGAGCCTTTACGAGCTCGGCGCGACGAGCTTCGCGATGAACCTCCTGTCGCTGCATCTCCCGCTCGACATCGCGGGGCGGGTGCCCCGCGGAAGCGAGAAGTTCTCGCTCGCGTTCGGCCTCTCGATGGCCGTCGTGGCCGTGACCGCGCCTTTCCTCGGACGCCTCGCAGACCGCGCGGGCAAGAGGCGCTTCCTGGTGCCGTTCGTCCTCGCGGGCGTCGCCTTCACGGCGCTGGTCGCTGCGCCGGGGCCGGTCCCGCGTGTCCTCGCCCTCTTCGCGCTCGCGAACATCGCGTTCCAGTGCGCGTACGTCTTTTACAACGCGCTCCTCCCGGACGTGTCCGACGAGACGAATTCCGGGCGCGTGTCGGGGTTCGGTGTGGCGGCCGGATACCTGGGGTCACTGCTCGGGATGTTCCTCGTGCTGCCCTTCGTGTCGGGCGCGATCCGGCTGCAGATGCCTCACGTTCTCTTGCCGGTGATCGATGCGCTGTCGGTCGCGTCGCTTTCTTCGAATGTGAATGACGCCTGGGTGCGCCGGAATGCGTATCTGCCCACGGCGCTCCTGTGGCTCGTTGCGGCCGTCCCGCTGCTGTTCTTCGCGCGCCTCCCGAAGACGGGCGTCAGCGGCACCGCCGCGCGCGCCCCGGGGATCGGAGAAAACGAGGAGAAAGAGATTTCTGCGAATGCGAAAGAGGGTGCGGGCGGCGGCGGCGCAGCAGGCGTCGCAGAAGCCTTCCACAACGCCAACTTACCTTCTAAGAAGTCCCATTCGCCCTCGCCGTTGCGAGACGTTGTGAATACGGTCCGGTCACTTCCCGAGACTCCTTCTCTGCTCTGGTTCCTCGTCTCGAACTTCCTTTACATCGACGTCATCCACACGATCCAGATCCAGATGTCGACGTATTCGCGCTACGCCGTGGGCCTGAACGACGCCCAGGTGCAGATCCTCCTCCTCGTCGCGACGGCGGTCGCGATCCTCGGCGGCCTCCTTTACGGCCTCCTCTGCCAGCGCGTGACGATCCGCACCGCGACGCTCGTGGCGCTCGGCAACTGGGCGCTGGTCTTCGCCCTCGCGCTCCTCGTGCGCGATCCGAAGGCCTTCACGGTCGTCGGCGTCCTCGCGGGCATCGGTCTCGGCGGCATCAAGGTGACGGGCAGGCTCGGGGTCATCACCCTCGTCCCGAAGGAGCGCATGACCGAGTTCTTCGGTTTCTTCACGCTCGCCGGCGAAGCCGCCTCCGTGCTGGGGCCGTTCCTCTGGGCGGCGACCCTCACGCTCTTCCCGGACAAGAGCCCTGCCGGCTACCGCGCCGGGATCTCCGTGCTCTTCCTCGTCCTCGCCTTCGCGATCGGCGCGTTCCTGAAGGTGCGGTTCCCCGAGAAGGAGGATCCTCGACCTCCTCGGCTGCGTCCCGGTGGTGAGGGAGGAGGAACGGCAGATTGCTTCGAAAGGTGAAGAGAGGAATCGCGGCTCGTTCGAGCGGCTCGCGGCGGTGCTCGAGGCGGGCGGCGCAGCCCTCATTTTTTCCCGAGGGGCGATCGCACTCGGAGCCCCGGCTTTTCCAGATGCGCACCGGGGCTGCCCGCGTTCTCCTCCTTTCGAAGAAATCTCCCGTCGTCTTCCCCATCGGACTCTGGTTCACGAGGAAGGAGGAAGGACCACGAAGTCGTCGCGGCGGTCGACGCGCTCTATGGGGAGCGGATCAGGAAAGATTTCTTAGAAGGCGAAGAGAACGGGGCTCAGCTGGCACGGGCATTCTCGACCCGAAGGGCGCTGCTCGCGGCGCGCGCCTCATTCGTCTTTCTCCGGCCGCCCTCGACGAACCGCCGGCGGTCAGCGTCGTGGCCTTCTACACGTTCAAGGCTCTTGTCGTCGTCGTTCTCGGATTCCCTCTCGCCGTCCTCGGCGTCGCCGCGTGGTACGTGCCGTACCACCTTTGCGGCCTCCTCGCGAACCGCGTACCCGGCGCCGCGAGGGAGCGCGACCAGATCGCTCTCTACAAGCTCGCCGCGGGAGTCGTACTCTTTCCTTTCACGTATGCCCTCGAGGTTCTTTTCATCCTCAGATTCCTCGGTCCCTCCTGGGCCGCCGCGGGAGCGGCTGCGCTTCCTATCGCAGGGATCCTCTCTCTTCGTTATCTCGAGCACGCCGAGTGCCCTCATCGCCGAGTGCGACCGGCTGGCCGGCGTTTTCCGCGCCGCATCGGATAATCGGCCCGCGTGACGTCCAAGCCGGAAGAAACAGCGGCCCGCTGCGAACGCGCGTCTGAGCTCCTCGCGGCGGGCGCGGTCCTCTCCGTGCTCCTCTTCCACCTCGTGCCGGCGCTCGTTGCGGGTTTCCTCGCGCACATGCTGCTCCAGGGCATGTCGCGGCGCCTCCGGGGCGGCCGCGTGTCGCACGGGGTCGCGCGCGCCCTCGCCGTATCGCTGCTCGGCCTCGTGGCCGCGGGCGTCGTGGTCGGCGGGGCGCTCCTTCTTCACGCCTTCCTCCGGGGGCGCCTCGGCGATCTTCCGGGGCTCCTGGCTTCGGTGGGGGAGACGCTCCGGCAGCTCAACGGAAAGCTCGAAGGCCTCGGCCTGCCGATTCTTCCCGCGCCCTCCGGCTCTGACGGGGTGTCGAGCGCGCCGTGGCTCGGGAAATACGGGGCGGAGCTGCGCCATGCGGGGGTGATCGGCCTGCGCGGGCTCGTGCACGCCCTCGTGGGCGCGGTCCTCGGAGTCCTCGTGTTTTTCCGCGCGCCCGCGAGAGTCGAGACGCCGCTCGGGGCCGCGCTTCTGGAGCGGGGCTCCCGCTTCGACGCCGCGTTCCATTCCGTGGCGAAGGCGCAGCTCGAGATCTCCGCCGTTAACACGTCCCTGACCGCGCTCTATCTGCTCGCGGCACTTCCCGTCTTCGGAGTCCGCGTGCAGCTCGCCGGTACCCTCGTGGCGCTGACGTTCGTCTGCGGCCTCCTGCCGGTGATCGGCAACCTCGTTTCGAACGCGTTCGTCGTGCTCCTTTCCTTCGGGGTCTCGCCGTGGGCGGCCCTGGCCTCGGTCGTCTTCCTCGTCGTCATCCACAAGCTCGAGTACTTCCTGAACGCGAAGATCGTGGGTGCGCGGATCGGCGCCGCCGTGTGGGAGACGCTCCTCGCCATGCTGTTCCTCGATGCCGTCTTCGGCGTGCCCGGCCTCATTCTCGCGCCCGTGATCTATGCGTGGGTCAAGGCGGAGCTCGTGGAACGTGGGCTGGTGTAGCCTCTGCGCGTGTCCGCCACGGCGCTCACGCCCGTCCCCCTCCTAGACCTGAGGAAACAGTACGCCGCCCTTCGTGAGGAGATCCTCCGGGTCACCTCGGAGGTCTACGAGAGCCAGCACTTCATCCTGGGCCCGCGCGTCGAGGCATTCGAGAAAGCGGTCGCCGCCTACACGGGGACGCGGCATGCCATCGGGATGTCGTCCGGCACGGACGCGCAGCTCGCCGTCATGATGGCACTGAAGATCGGACCGGGCGACGAAGTCGTGACGTCGCCCTACACGTTCTTCTCGACGGCGGGCGCCGTCGCGCGCATGGGCGCGCGGACCGTGTTCGTCGACATCGAGCCGGAGACATTCAACCTCGACCCCGCGAAGCTCGAAAAGGCGATCACCGCGGCGACGAAGCTCATTCAGCCCGTTCATCTCTACGGCCAGTGCGCCGACATGGACCCGATTCGGGACGTCGCGAGGCGCAGGGGAATTCCCGTCCTCGAGGACGCATGCCAGTCGCTCGGGGCCGCGTACAGCGGCGTGAAGGCGGGCGCGCTCGGCACGTTCGCGGCGTTCTCATTCTTCCCCTCGAAGAACCTCGGCGGGTTCGGCGACGGCGGCATGGTGACGACGCAGCTCGACTCTCATGCGATGCAGCTTCGCGCGATGCGGATGCACGGCGAGACCACGCGCTACCACCACAAGTTCGTCGGCGGGAACTTCCGGCTGGACGCGCTGCAAGCCGCGATCCTGCACGTCAAGCTGCCGCACCTCGACGGCTGGGCACGCGCTCGCCGGGCGAACGCGGCCGAGATCGAGAGGCTGTATCTCGAGGCGGGCGGTCGCACCTACGAAACGGGCGGGCTCCGCTTCCCCCGGGAGGCCGCGGGACGCGAGCACGTCTTCAACCAGTTCGTCGTGCGCGTCGGTCGGGGTCGCCGCGACGCGCTCAAACAGCATCTCGAGAGCCGCCAGATCGGCTGCGCCATCTACTATCCGGTTCCGCTGCACCTTCAGGAGTGCTTCGCCTCCCTCGGCTGCCGCGCGGGCGACTTTCCTCAGGCCGAGCGCGCGGCGGGCGAAACGCTGGCTCTGCCCGTGTTCCCCGAGCTCACTCTCGAGCAAAAGCAGGCTCTCGCCCGCACGCTCGCCGAGTTCAGCCGCGAACGGTAGAAGAGTTGGCATCGTTCCGGGAGGTTTCCGAGACCAATTCTGCTCTGGCTCCTCATGCGCTCGTCTCCCGTCTCTTACAGGCGAACCATCGTGTATTGCACTGATACAGAACACTTTATTGCGATCTACAGACACCCTTGACAGATCTCTGGGAAGGCACTAGAGTTCTGGCACTCGCCGGTCTCGACTGCTAACAAGCGTCCGGCGCGAGCAAGAAAACAAGCGAGATTGAACAGGGACTCCCCGGAGCGGGTCCGCTCGCCCGCACGGCGTCCCGAGCAACGAAAGGAGCGTCCCATGAAAGTTCGTCCCCTGTATGACCGGATTCTCGTCAAGCGCATCGAAGCCAAGGAGCAAGTGCGCGGCGGAATCATCATCCCCGACACCGCCAAAGAAAAACCGATGGAGGCCAAGGTCGAGGCCGTCGGCGAAGGCAAGTTCGACGACAACGGCAAGCGGATTCCCCTCGACGTGAAGAAGGGCGACCGCATCCTCATCGGCAAGTACGCCGGCACCGAAATCAAGATCGAAGAACAAGAGCTGCTCATCCTCCGCGAGGACGAAGTGCTCGCGATCGTCGAGACGAAGTAAGGGGTAAATGAAATGGCTGCAAAGAACATTACCTACGGCGAAGACGCCAGACAGAACATCCTCCGTGGCGTCAACAAGCTGGCCGACGCCGTGAAGATCACGCTCGGGCCCAAGGGCCGGAACGTCGTCATCGACAAGAAATTCGGCTCGCCCACGATCACGAAGGACGGCGTCACGGTCGCCAAGGAGATCGAGCTCGAGAACCCGCTCGAGAACATGGGCGCCCAGATGGTCCGTGAGGTCGCCTCCAAGACGTCCGACATCGCCGGCGACGGCACGACGACGGCCACTGTCCTCGCCCAGTCCATTTACCGCGAGGGCATCAAGATGGTCACCGCCGGCCACAACCCGATGGAGATCAAGCGCGGCATCGACATCGCCGTGAAGAAGGCGGTGGAGGCCATCAACGCGATCAAGAAGACCGTCGACGCCAAGGAGATCGCGCACGTCGGCACGATTTCCGCGAACGGAGAC
>JBGQDL010000212.1:0-5568 GCA_041495865.1 Thermoanaerobaculia bacterium
GCCGCATCGTCCACGCCGCAAAGGGGACCGGAGAGGAACGCCACGGCCGAGACGTGGTCGTCCGGATCCTGAATCGCCGAGAGGAACGGCCGGAGCTGGGCGAGCCCCCTCGCGATCGGGAGCGCCCTGCTTCCCGAGACGTCCACCGGAACGCCGAGAGACTCGAAAGCCCGCGCGTAGTCGTCGAGGTGGTCGCGGGTCCGCGTGAGGACGAGGAAGTCGCCGAAACGAGCGGAGCGTTCGGGGCCGTCGCATGCGACGAGCCACCGGGAGTCCACGGCCCAGCGGACGAAGCGCGCGACGTCCTCCGGATTGCGCTCCGCGGTCGAGAGGAGACGGAACGCACCGGACACCGGCCCCGGATCGGGGCGGACCGCTTCGAGAGGGGAGAAGGCGGCTTGCGTTTCATTGGCGAGGGGCGGAAAGAGCTTTCGAAAGACCTCGTTCGCGGCACCCGTGAGCGCGGGCACGGCCCGGAAGTTCGCGGTGAGCGGGACGATGCGCCCGCCGGAAGCGACCAACGCGCGGCGAAAATTCATGTAGGACGCGATGTCGGCGCGGCGAAACCGGTAGATGGACTGCTTGGGGTCGCCTACGACGAAAAGAGATCCCGTCCTGGGCTTCAGGCGCGTCACGTCCTTCTCGTCGAAATCGTCGCTCGTCAGGTAGAGGAGGATCTCGGCCTGCAGCGGGTCGGTGTCCTGGAACTCGTCGACGAGCAGGTGCGTGAAGCGCGCCGAGAACGCCCGCCGGACGGCGGGAAAATCGCGCAGAAGATCACGCGTCGCGAGGAGCAGGTCCGCATACGTGAACGGCCCGGTGCCGGCGCGGCGCGCGGCGAGGTGTTGGAGCGCGGGGCGCAGAACGGCGTAGATCCTCTCGTGCAGCGCAAGCTGCCATTCGGCGAGCGCGGGCTTGATGACGCCCTGGCGAAGGGTCTCGTATTCCTGGCCCAGCCGCTTCGCCAGCGCCTTGTCCGGCCACCTCTTCTGCGTGACTCCGCCGTGGGGACGAAGAGTTCTTAGAAGGCGCGCAAAGCCGGCCGGCGTGGCGTACTCGGGAAGCTGCAGCAGGTCGCGGGCTCCGAGGAGCTTCGTCTGAAGCTCGTCGCGCCCCTCCGGGCCCGGCTCCGGCGGAACGAGGGGAATTGCCCTTTCTAAGAAATCTTCGACTTCTTCTCTCGTTCCAAGGAAGTCAGGGAGAGCGAGCGGGTCCGCGACCACGGGCTCGACGTCGGGGTATTCGGCGTAGAGCTCGAAGCTGTCCTCGAGCTCCTTCATCGTGACGCCGAGCGCAAGGAGCGGCGCGACCGGACCCCGGCCGTCCGCGAGCGTGCCGACGTACTCACGGAACGTCCGGGCGCGGAAAAGCGCGGCCTCCTGCAGCTCGACGCGGAGCGCCGCGGGATCGATTCCCGCTTCGAGAGGCCGCTCCGAAAGGAGGAGCGCACAGAACGCGTCGATCGTGCCGAGCGTGAGGCGATCGAGCGCGCCGCGCGCCTCGTCGAGGCACTTTCTGCGAATGGCATCTTTCTCGCTCCGGGCCGCCGCCTCGAGGGCGCTCTGGAACCGTCGCCTCAAATGGGACGCCGCCTTGCGCGTGAAGGTGACGGCCGCGAGGTGCTCGGGGAGGGCCCTTCCGGCCGCCAGAAGCGCGAGCATCCGGTCGACCAGCATCGTGGTCTTGCCGGAGCCCGCGCCGGCCTCGACGAGCAACGTGGCGTCGAGCGCGGTGCGGATCGTGTCGCGGGCGGCCCCGTCGGGGAGGCCGACCGCCTTTTCGCGGGTGAGATCCATCAGACGCCTCTCCGCTGGATCTCTCGCAACGGCTTCAGCAGAGGGTCGGCGCGCTCCGAATCTCTTTTTCTCGCGGCCCGTGCGGACGCGGCCGCGACGTCGCCGCAGATCAGGCGGAAGTGACAGAAACGGCAGTCGGCCTCGTCCGCGGTATGGGGAAAGGACCCGGAGGCGACGAGAGCGAACAGGTCGTCGAGAGTCTCGTCGACGAGGGCGCTCGGGGCGTCGAGCGTGAACCGCTGCATCTTCCCCTTGCGGGTCGTCAGGAAGTAGCCGGACGTCACCTCCTCCGCGGGCGTTCCGGCGCGCGCGAGGAGCAGCGCCGCGGCCCGCCGGTAAAGGGCGTGCTGAAGGAGGCGCCCGCCGTTCAGCGGCCTGGTGGCGCGATCCTGCTCCTTGAACGCCCAGTCGCCGCCGGACTTGTAGTCCCACACGGCGTACCGGCCGGGGCTCGTCTCGTCGATCCGGTCGATCTGTCCCTGCAGAAGGAACGCCCCGCCCGGGGTGCGGATCTCGACCGGGTCGGGCGAGCCGAGCGGCTCGTCGCGACTCGCGCGCTTCAGCCCGAATGGCACCTCGAACCAGCGTGGCGTCGAGCCGGGATTCTCGGCTTCGGAGCGAAGAAAGATGTCGCAGGCCGCGAGGAGCTCGTCCTCCTGCGCCCGAAGGGCGGCGAGGTTGGGCGGGGGAACGAGCTCCCTCCAGCGCGCGATCTTTTTCCCCGCGGCGGCCTTCAGGCGCGCGACGTCGCGCGTGGGATCGAGCCTCAGGCCATCGGCCCGGAGACCCGACATGAAATCGTAGAGCACCTCGTGGAGCAGGTTTCCGAACTCGCGCGCGTTCAGCCACTCGCTCTCGGGACGCTCTTCCTCGGGCGGCGAGAGGTCGAGCACGTACTCGAAGAAGTACATCCGAGGGCATTTCGCGAGCTTTTCGAGGCGGGAGGCCGAAAGAGGCTGCTTCGTCACACGCGGATCGAGGTCGGCTCGAGCCGCGGAGACGCGCCCGTCCCAGGGCGTGAAGGCCTCGCTCTCGCGCGCCGTCTCCGCGCGGGCGCCGTCGGCGAGCCACGGGTACGCGCGTTCGACCTCGACTCCGAGCCCGGGCGCTCCCGGCGCCGCGCGGATCTTCGCGAGCCACCACTCGATCTCGTCGAGGGGCGCTCCTCCCGGCACGAACGTCGCGGGCGCGCCGAGGGACTTCGCGAGCGAATCGTATCCGGCCTCGGGGGTGGCCTCGCGCTCCCGATGGAGCTGGAGGAGGACGGGCGAGGGGAAGCGCTCGGCGTCCTGAAGGATGTCGCGATTCGAAAAGGAGAGCACGACTTTCCCGCGTACGCGCGCGAGGAGCGCGCGGAGGGCGTGGCGCCTTTCGTCCGCGGAGCTCAGGCCTGGAAGGCCGAGACGTGAGGCGCCGGGAAGCGTGCGGTTCAGGGCGTCACGCTCGGAGTCGAGGAGGACGGGATCCTGGCGTGGCGGCCCCGGAAAGCGGGCCTCGTCGAGGCCCAGGACGAACGTCCGGGGTCGGGCGGAATACCCCGCGCGTGAGAGGCGCGCGACATGGAGATGGCCGGGCGCGGGCGTCGCGGAGATGACGGCGAGGCCCACGACGGCCTCGCGCAGCCGGTCGGCCGCGTCCGCGCACGGCAGCGCCCGCTCCGGAAGCTCCGCGAGCTGCTGAAAGAGGCCCCCGAGCGCTTCGGCCGCCGCACCATCCAGGTTGCTGGCCCGCGCGAGCATCTCGCGGACGACCTCGCGGCAGGCCGCGGCCAGAGCTGGAAGAGAGACGCGGCCTCGCGAGACCTCCGGCGTGAGCGAGAAGAGCCGTTTCACGAAGGACCGCAGGGTCTCGGCGGCCGCGAGGCGCTCGGCGCGCGCCGCGTCGCGCGCACCGCCGGATTCGCCCTCCGCCTCCGGCTGCCTCTCCCGCTCGACGAGCGCGTCGAGGCGCGGCGCGTAGCGCGAGGCGCCGGCGAAGATGCGCGCGCGGCGAAGGAGGCGCGCGGCACGGATGCCTCCCACGCGCGAGCCGGCCGCCTGGAACGCCTTCAGGTCTCCCCTCCCGTCCGCGAGGAGGCGCTCCAGCGCCGCGACACGAAAGTCGTGCGCGACCCAGTCGAGGTAATCGAGGACGCCCTGCCCGGGTCGCGTGTAGGTGACGGGGACGCCGTCGTCGAAGGTGCACGAGGCCCCGTACTGCGACGCGAGCTCGTGGACGAGCGGCCGGTACGTCGCGTCGTCATCGAACGCGATCTCGACGTCGTCGAGGCGAAGGCCCTCGTCGAGAATCCGCCGAAAAACGGCACGGACCTCGTTTTCCTCGCTCAACGCGTGCGAGAACGCGAGCGTCGACGAGATGTCGCCGGCCTCGGGAGCGTCCTCGGCGAGAGGGACGGTCACCCGAGCATACGAGGCGAGGAAGCGCTCTTCGAGCGGCGCGAGCTCCAGGCCGACGGGGCGCAGAACGTGAGCGGACGGGGGGATGTGCCGCCCCGATTCGGCGCATGCGCGGGCGGCGCGGCCGAAGACCTCGGCGGCGTCGGCCGCCCCGAGCCTCTCGAGCGTCGCGTCGAAGGCGCGCGCGAGGGCGGCCAGCTCTTTCGCCTTGCGCGCGTCCTCGAAGGCTTCCCTGGGGAGCGCCCCGGGCGCGATACCGGCCCGCCGCAGCTCGTCGAGCGTGCGGTGGAGCGCGCGATGGAGTCCGACGCGCTCGCGGAGCTTTCCGAAATAGGATTCGGCCTTCAGCACTTCGTCGCAGGCCGACTCCACGACGGCGAGGAGCTGCGCCCGCGAAAGCAGGCGTCGCCCCTCGGCCGCGAGGCCCGGCCCCGCGACCTCGTGCGCGAGCGAGAAGACCGTCGCGGGCCGGAGGTTCAGGTGCGCGCGGCCCGAGCGCGCGAGGGCGTCGAGCACCTGGGTGCCGACCGCGAAGGACGGGACGAGGAGGATCTTCTCGTCGATGGGGTGGGCCTCGCAGAACGCGGCGAGCTCCTGGAGGAGCCTGTTGCGTTCGACGGCCGCGCCCATGTCACGAGCTTAAGCGAAGCGGACGCTGTGTGATCATCGCGCCACATGGAAGGCATCTCGCTCGGGCTGCCGACGCTGATCGCGATCGCCCTGTATCTCGCCGGAATCAACGTCCTCGGCGCCTGGCTCGGGCGAGGCCAGAGGGACGCGAAGGACTACTTTCTCGGCGGTCACGCGATGCCCTGGTGGGCGGTCATGGCCTCCATCGTCGCGACGGAGACCTCGGCGCTCACGTTCCTCTCGATCCCCGGAGACGCCTATCGCACGGGCTTCACGTTCCTGCAGCTCGCGTTCGGGTACCTCGTGGGACGCATCGCCGTGTCGGCTCTTCTCCTGCCGGGGTACTTCCAAGGCGAGATCACCACGGCCTATGCGCTCCTGGAGCGGCGCTTCGGTGTCGGCGCCCGGCGCTTCACGTCGATGATCTTCATGGTCACGCGCGTCATGGCCGCGAGCGTCCGCCTCGCGGTTCCCGCGATCCCGATCGCGCTGATCCTCGGAATCCCGGTGTGGACGGCCATCCTCATCCTCGCCGCGGCGACGGCGCTCTACACATACGTCGGAGGCATCAAGGCCGTCATCTGGATCGACCTGATCCAGGTCGTCGTCTACCTTTCGGGCGCGACGATGGCGCTGGTCGTGCTGCTGAATTCATTTGACGGGGGATTCGGAGGGATTCTTAGAAGGTGCGCGGAGCTTGGGCGCCCGGTTCGGCTGTTTGACTATTCTAAGAATCTTTCCGAGCC
>JBGQDL010000213.1:0-5552 GCA_041495865.1 Thermoanaerobaculia bacterium
CCCATCCTGCTTCTCGCGCTTACCGGCTTCGGCCTCAAGGCGGGAATGATGCCGCTCCACATCTGGCTCCCGGACGCGCATGCGGCGGCCCCCGGTCACGTCTCGGCCCTGCTGTCGGGCGTCGTCCTCAAGCTGGGGATCTACGGGCTCGTCCGCGTCTTCTCGATGCTGCCAGCGTATCCGACATGGCTCGGTCTCGCGGTCGTGGCTCTCGGAATCACGTCCGGCGTGCTCGGCGTCGTGATGGCGCTCGCGCAGCACGACCTCAAGCGCCTCCTCGCGTACCACTCGATCGAGAACATCGGCATCATCCTGATCGGGCTCGGCGTCGGTGCCCTGGGAATGGCGCAACACCGGCTCGACTGGGCCGTGCTGGGGTTCGCCGGCGGCCTGCTTCACGTCTGGAACCACGCCGCGTTCAAGTCGCTCCTCTTCTATTCGGCCGGGGCCGTGATCCACGAGACCGGGACCAGGGAGATCGACGCGCTCGGCGGCCTCTTCCGGCGCATGCGCTTCACGGGAGCCGCCTTCCTGGTCGGCGCCGTCGCGATCTGCGGCCTGCCTCCCCTGAACGGCTTCGTGAGCGAGTGGCTGATCGCGCTCGCGAGCTTCCGGGCCCTCACGAGTGCGAACGGCGGCGTGGAGATGCTCGGCGCCGCCGCCGGCGCGCCGGCCCTCGCGTTCATCGGAGCGCTGGCCGTCGCCTGTTTCGTGAAGGCTTTCTCGGCCGTGTTCCTCGGGACGCCGCGGCGTCCCGACCCGGCGCACGCCGCCGGCGACGCGAGCCGATCGATGCGTTTCTCGATGGGGGCACTGGCCCTGGCCTGCGCCGCCATCGGCCTCTGGCCGGCCGGGGCGGCCGGCATCAGCCGCCGCGCGGGGGACTCCCTCCTCGGGACGCGCGCCTCGGCGGTCGCGAACGCCGACCTCTACGCGCTCGGCGGGATGCCTCTCTTCCTGCTCGGCGTCATCACAGCGGCCGGCATCGTCGCGGTGGTCCTGACACGCAAGGCCACGCTGACCACGACATGGGACTGCGGATACGCCTCGAGCAGCCCCCGGATTCAGTACACGGCCTCGTCGTTCGCCCAGATGCTCGTGGGGATGTTCCGCTGGGCCGTCCTGCCGGACGAGCACCGGCCGCGCCTGAACGGCCCGTTCCCCGCCGCGGGCCGGCGCTTCGAGACTCATACGCCCGATCCGGCGCTCGACCGTTTCCTGCTGCCGGGTCTTTCGCGCGGGAAGTCGCTCCTCGGCCTGCTGCACGTCATCCAGGCCGGTCGCATCCAGGCCTACCTCCTGTACATCGTGGTCACGCTGGTGGTGCTCCTCGCGTGGAGCTGGTCGTGGTGAATTCGATCGCAAACCTCCTCGCCGTGCTCGCGCTGGCGCCGCTCCTCCCCGGCGTGATCGGCAAGACGAAAGCCTTCGTAGCGGGGCGCGCGGGACCGCCGGTGCTCCAGGTCTATTACGACCTCGCGAAGCTCCTCCGCAAGGGGTTCGTCGTCAGCCGCACGGCGACGTGGGTGTTTCTCGCCGGGCCGGTCCTCTCCGTGGTAGCGCCGATCGTCGCGGCGCTCCTCTTGCCCCTCGGAGGCCGGCCCGCGTTGCTCTCGTTCACGGGAGACATGCTCCTCTTCGTCTCCGTCTTCGCGCTCGCGCGATTCTTCGTCGCCGCGGCGGCCCTGGACACGGGCTCGCCCTTCGAGGGGATGGGCGCGGCACGCGAAGTGACCTTCGCGGCCCTCGCGGAGCCGGCGCTCCTCTTCGGAATGCTCGCACTCACGCGCCTGTCAGGCTCCCTGTCGCTGACGCACATGCTCGACATCCGCGCCGCGGGAGCCTGGCACAAGGCGAGCGCGTCGATCGTCCTCATCCTGGCCAGCTGGTTCATCGTCCTCCTCGCCGAGAACGCGCGTGTGCCGTTCGACGACCCGAGCACCCATCTCGAGCTCACGATGATCCACGAGGCGATGGTCCTCGATCACGCCGGGCCGGCGCTCGGCTTCATCCTCTACGGCGTCGCCCTCAAGCTCACCGTGTTCGCGGCGGTGCTCGTGTCCCTCCTGATCCCGGCCCGCTCGGGAGGAGGCGCCTTCGACCTCGCCCTCTTCGCGGGCGGCCTCCTCGGAGTCGGCGTGGTCGTCGGGCTCGTGGAGTCGAGCATGGCGCGGCTCCGGCTCGTCCGTGTCCCCCAGCTCCTGGTCACCGCGACGCTTCTCGCGGGCTTCGCCGTGGTTCTCCTCGTCAGGTAGGCGATGCGAGAAGCCGCCGCCACCGCGCTCATCCTCGCCGTCACGATGAACTTCCTCGCCCTCGGCACGTCGAACCTGAAGGCGTGCATCCGTGCCGCCGCCTTGCAGGGTCTCTTCGTGAGCGTGTTCCCGCTGCTCTTCACGCCGGCGCCGTCCCTGCGCCTCCTCGGCCTCGTGGTCGTGGCGGGGGTCGTCAAGACCTTCGTGATTCCGGGCATGCTCTACCAGGCTCTCCGCGAGGTGCACATCCAGCACGAAGTGGAGCCCTACCTGGGACTCGTTCCCTCCGTGCTCCTCTGCGCCGTCGGGACGGGAGCCACGACCCTCTTCGCGAGCCGACTTCCGCTCATGCCGGCGCACCGGGACCTCCTCGTCGTACCGGTGGCGCTCGCGACGCTCTTCGCCGGGTTCCTCCTGCTGACGACCCGCCACAAGGCCATCTCCCAGGTCACGGGCTACCTCATCCTCGAGAACGGGATCTTCGTCTTCGCGCAGCTCCTCCACGAGGCCATGCCGGCTCTCGTGGAGGTGGGTGTCCTCCTCGACCTCCTCGTCGGGATCTTCGTCATGGGGATCGTCATGAACCACATCCAGCGGGAGTTCGGCTCGCTCGACACCGAGCGGCTCTCGGAGCTCAGGGACTGACGAGATGCTGCTGTTCGGACTCATCGTCCTGCCGCTCGTCGCCGGCCTCGTCGCGTTCGTGACGCCCTCGACGCGGGCAGCTCCCCTGATCGTGGCGGGGGCGGCGATTCTCCATCTGGTCGGCGCGCTCGCCGTGCGGTCCGGTGACGCGACCCTCGGCGGCTGGTTCGCCGTCGACCCGCTCGGGCATCTGATCCTGGGCGTGGTGTCCGTGCTCTTCACCCTCTGCGCGCTCTACGGCGTCGAGTACCTGCGGATCCGGAAGGAACGGGCGAACCGCGTCTTCTGCGTCTGCCTCCTCACGTTCCTGTCGATGGCAACGGCCATCACCGTGGCGCAGCACCTGGCGGTCGTTTGGGTCGCGGTCGAAGGGGCCACGCTCTCGACGGCCGTCCTCATCTACTTCAACCACAACGCCCGCTCGCTCGAAGCGGCGTGGAAGTACCTCATGATCGGGTCGGTCGGGATCGCGCTCGCGCTCCTGGGCTCGCTCTTCGTGGCATACGCCGCGCTCCACGGCGCCTCCGGGGACGAGAGCCTCCTCTTCGGAGCCCTGCTCGAGCACGCGGGCGGGCTGTCGAGGCCATGGCTCAGGGCCGGCTTCGTCCTCCTCCTCGTCGGCTACGGGACGAAGATGGGGCTCGCGCCGATGCACACCTGGAAGCCCGACGCCTACGGCGAGGCCCCGGGGATCATCGGGGCGCTCCTCGCCGGCGGGATGACGAACTGCGCGTTCCTCGCGCTCCTCAGGGTCTACCGGGTGATGCAGGCGGCCGGAGAGGGGGCGTTCGCGCGCGAGCTCTTCCTCGCTTTGGGGCTTCTCTCCATGGCCGTCGCGGCGGCGTTCATGGTCGGGCAGCGCGACTTCAAGCGGATGCTCGCGTACTCCAGCGTCGAGCACATGGGAATCCTGGTCCTGGGCATCGGCGCCGGCGGCGTTGCGGTGTTCGGCGCGCTCCTGCACGTCATCAACAACTCCCTGACGAAGGTCGTCCTCTTCCTCTCGGCGGGCAACATCCACCGCGCGTACGGGAGCAAGACGATCGACGGCGTGAGCGGCGCGCTCCGCCGCGTCCCGCTGTCGGGCGCGCTCTTCGTCGCCGGCTTCCTCGCGATCACGGGCTCGCCGCCATTCGGACCGTTCATCAGCGAATTCACGATCCTCGCGGGCGTCATGACGGGGCGCCTCTTCGTCACGGCGGCCCTCTTCCTCGTCTTCCTGGTCGTCATCTTCATCGGCATGGGCTCGACGGTCCTCGCGGTCGTCCAGGGGCCGATCTCCCCGGCAGGCGGGACGACCGACTTTCGCGACAGCTTCTGGAAGACCGCGCCGATGCTGGCCGCTCTCGCCATGGTCGTGATCATGGGCGTGTGGATCCCGGGCGCCGTCTACGACCTGGTCCTCGCGGCCGCGAAGGCTCTGGAGGGCGCATCGTGACGGGGACGGCAGGGGTTGCGGCCGCGGCGCGGAACTCTCGCGCCCTGTCCCTGAGGGACGTGCCGTGGCTTTCGCCCTCCGGGTTCCGCGATTGGCTCGTCCGCGGCGTGCGGGACAAAGGGCGGCGCATCACCGCCTACTTCGGCTCCGCGGACGAAGCCGCCCCGGGCGTCCCGCTCACGGCCGTGCTCGCGGACGACGCGAACGGGCGGCTTTACGTCTCGCGCACGATCTCCGACGGAAAGACGTTCGAGTCGGTCGTTCCCGAAGTCACGCAGGCGCACCTTTTCGAGCGCGAGATCGCCGAGCAGTACGGCGTGAGGTTCGAGGGACATCCGTGGCTGAAGCCGGTCCGGTTCCATCATTCGTATCGCGACGGCCACGACGCATGGGGCCGATCGAAGGGCGCGGCGATTTCGCCGGGGGTGACGGATTTCTACAGGGTCGAGGGAGACGAGGTCCACGAGGTGGCGGTCGGTCCCGTCCACGCCGGCGTGATCGAGCCCGGGCATTTCCGGTTCCAGTGCCACGGCGAGCAGGTCTTTCACCTCGAGACCGCGCTCGGCTACCAGCATCGCGGCGTCGAGCGGGCCCTCGCGGGCGGGCCGACGAAACGGACCCTGGCGTATGTGGAGACCGCCGCGGGCGACACGACGATCGGCCATGCGACGGCCTATTGCCAGGCGGTCGAAGCCCTCTCGGGCGCCGTCGTGTCCGCGCGCGCCCAGGCCGTTCGCGGGATCGCCCTCGAGCTCGAGCGCCTCGCGAACCACGTCGGCGACCTCGGAGCGCTCGCCGGCGACATCGCCTATCTCCCGACGGCGTCGTACTGCGGGCGGCTGCGCGGAGATTTCCTGAACATGACGGCCGAGCTTTGCGGCTCGCGCTTCGGGCGCGGGCTCATCCGGCCCGGCGGGGTCGGATTCGATTTCACGTCCACCGGGATCCGGGTTCTGAGAGCGCGCCTCACAATCGCCCGGACCGAGGTGACGGAGGCGGTGGAGCTGCTCTGGGAGACGCCGAGCGTGAGGGAGCGGTTCGAGGGCACCGGCACCGTCAGCCTCGACGACGCGGCGGCCCTCGGGCTCGTCGGGCCCGCGGCGCGCGCATGCGGGATCCAGCGGGACGTGAGGCACGATTTTCCCGCGGGCATCTACCGCTTCGTCCACCTCCCCGTGATGACCGCGCATCACGGCGACGTCAACTCCCGCGCG
>JBGQDL010000214.1:0-5437 GCA_041495865.1 Thermoanaerobaculia bacterium
CACGTTCCACTATGGAGGAACGGCGAGAGTCTCCGAGGCGGCGAAGCACGTCGCGAAGAACCCGGGCATCGTGAAGCTCCTGAACGCGACCACCGTCCAGAAGAAGGACGGCACCGAGGTCGTCGTCAACCGCAACTCGAAGCTCGTCCTCCTGGATGCCAAGGGGCGCGAAAAGGAGCGTTACTCGCTCGCCTACGGCTCGGTCCTTAAAGTCTCGCAGGACGAAGAGGTCAAGCCCGGCCAGCTCCTCGTCTCGTGGGACCCGTTCGCGTCGCCGATCCTCTCGGAGATCGCGGGCAAGGTCTCGTACAAGGACATCCTCGAAGGCGAGAACCTGCGCGAGGAGACGGACAAGGTCACCGGCCTCAACCAGAAGATCGTCGTGGAGACGACCGGCACGACCGAGAAGCGCGCGCCCACGCTCGTCGTCACGGGCAAGGGCGGCATCGAGAAGCGCTACAACCTTCCGATTCCGTCCCACCTCATGGTGGGAGAGGGCGACGTCGTGAACCCCGGCGACGCGCTCGCGAAGAAGCCCGTCGAGAAGAAGCGGACGCGCGACATCGTCGGCGGCCTCCCGCGCGTCGTCGAGCTCTTCGAGGCGCGGCGCCCGAAGGAGCCCGCCGTCATCACGGAGATCTCCGGCGTCGTCCATCACGCGGGCACGGTCAAGGGCCAGCAGAAGATCACCGTCGAGTCCGAGGACGGGCAGAAGCGCGACATGCTCGTGCCGCGCGGCTCGCACGTGATGGTGCAGGACGGCGAGCGCGTGGAGGCGGGCGATCCGCTCACCGAAGGCGACCCGTCGCCGCACGACATCCTCGCCGTCAAGGGCGAGAAGGAGCTCCAGCGGTACATGACCGACAAGATCCAGGAGGTCTACCGCTCGCAGGGCGTCGGCATCAACGACAAGCACATCGAGGTCATCGTCCGCCAGATGATGCGCAGCGTGCGGGTCGAGGAGGTCGGCGACACGGAGTTCCTCGTGGACGAGCAGGTCGACCGCTTCCGCTTCAACGAGGAGAACGAGCGCATCCTGAACGCGGGCGGCAAGGCCGCGCAGGGACGTCCGCTCCTCCTCGGCATCACGAAGGCGTCGCTCTCGACGGACTCGTTCGTCTCGGCGGCGTCGTTCCAGGAGACGACGCGCGTCCTCACGGAGGCGTCCATCGCGGGCCGCGTCGACCTCCTGCGCGGACTCAAGGAGAACGTCATCGTCGGCCGCCTCATCCCGGCCGGCACGGGCATGGACTACTACCGCAACGTCGTCCTCGAGCGCGAGGAGATCCCGCCCGCGCCGGAGGAGACGGAGGAGCTCTACTTCGACGACGAGACGCCCGTCATCGCGGCCGAGCTCGATGATGAGGTTTAGGGACTAAGAAGATCTTCGCTTCGGGGCCGGCGCAAGCCGGCCCTTCTTCTTTCAGGGGCGGGAGCCGGTGGACAATCGACGGGTGGATGAGATCGACGCCCTACATGCGCGTGCCGTGGCCGAGGGCAAAGACACCTACGTCGACCCGAAGACCGGATACGAGGTCTTCACGGCCGCGTACCTCCTCCGCCGCGGCATCTGCTGCGGCTCGGGCTGCCGCCATTGCCCGTACGGTCATGAGAACGTCCCGCCGCTCAGGAGAGCAGTGCGCGGGCCGAGCCGAAAGACACGAGGCTCGGCTCCGAAGAGACGGCTTCGTTCCTGAATCGTCCGTCCGCTACGGCTTCTCGACGCGGAACGTGAGCGTCTTCCGCACGGTGCCGTCGACGGAGAGCTCGACGAGGTACGAGCCGGGCCACCAGCCCTGAGCCGGTTTCGAGCAGGAAAAGGCGCCCATGTACTCGCCCTTCGCCGCGAAGGTCGACTCGCTTTCGGTGATCTTGCTCTTCGCGGCGAGCCCTTCCACCTTCTCGCCGATCCAGACCGCCTTCACCTTGGTCCCCTGTGCCGCGTCGGCGACGTGGTAGACGGCGAAGATCTTCTGGGCATCGGGCGTGAAGACCGTCTTCTCGGTCCGCGAATACCTGTCGGTCGTGACCATGGCGAGCTTGAGACGTGGTCCGCCGGCCTGCGCCCGGGAGTCCGTTCCCTCGGAGCCGGCAACCCCCGAGGCCGATAGGCTCGCCGCCACCAGCAAGAGAGCGATCCGGTTCATTTCTTCTCCTTCCCGGCGTCGTTGAGCTTCCTCGGCCGACATGCCGCTCAAAGACCCTGCGAAACGCCCGAAACGGGCGCTCTCGCCTGGCTCGTCCTCTTTGAAGGTATTTCGAGGGGCAGCCGAACTTCAAGATTCAGGTGCACTACGAAGGCGCTGCCGCGCCCGAAAACGGCGCGGAGCTACCTCTCGAGGGCGCTGCCTTCGCCGGCGGTCGCCGGGCAGGCGGCCTCGATGCTCTGCATGGTGGGCAGACCATCGTCGTCGTAACGAACGACGAGGCGGAGATAGGATGCGGGCGACATCCATCCTTGGAATTGCCCCGACACGAGGAGGCTGACGTGTGACCAGACATCCGTTGAATTCCCTGGCATGACCGCGGTCAGAGTCCACGCCAGAACAACATCAGCCGGCCCGACGTTCGTGAGCATGATCGTGGGTTGCTGGCTCGCGTCGCAGTAGGCGGACATGGTGATTCTGACTGTGTCGACCTTCAGGGGCGCCTCGTGGCGTACCACGGGGCTGGGCTCGGCAGCTTGGACGGGGGCGTGGGTGCGGGGCAGGGCGACGGCGGCGGCGAGGAGAAGGGCGCAGATCATGGGGTCTTCCTTTGTCTCGACGGGGATTGGCCCCTCCTTCCGAGGGTGGACATGGCCACCTCCCTCCTCCCTTCACGTTGCGTGCCGCGAATTCTGCGCAGGGGCACGCCGGAACCAGGGTTACAGCCTGCGGCGACATTCTCGTAACATACACAGATGGATGGACTTCCACGACCTTCGGCACGGCCGCTCGACGCGCGCCGGCCCCACCGCGAAGCAGGCGGGGTCTGAGAATGCCCGACCTCCTCGATCTGCTCGGTAAGACGAGCCGAACGTTCGCGCTCTCGATCCCGCCCCTGCCAGAGCCGACCCGCCGGGAGGTTACGGTCGCCTATCTCCTTTTCCGGATCGCCGACACCTTCGAGGACGCGTCACACCTCGAGCCCGAGACCCGCGTTCGGGCCCTCCACGACCTCATCGGGCTGCTCGGCATGCCGGCGCGCGACGAGACGGTCCGGCTTTCGCGGGAATGGACGGCCGCGGGAGTCGCGAAGCACCCGGGATACCGCGAGCTCCTGGCGGAAGTCCCGTTCGTCCTGGACGCGTTCTTCGCGCTTTCGCCGGGAGCCGTCGAGGCGATCCGGCGACAGGTGATCCGCTCGGCCGAGGGCATGGCGGGTTTCGTGGCGTTGACGCGCGACGGGCGGCTCTCGCTCTCCGGCCTCGACGACCTGAAAGCCTACTGTTACGTCGTCGCGGGGCTCGTGGGGGAGCTCCTGACCGAGCTCTTTCTCCTCGGCCGTCCGGGCCTCGCCGGCGAATCGGGCACCCTGCTCTCACGCGCCGCCGCCTTCGGGGAGGCGCTTCAGCTCGTCAACATCCTGAAGGACGCGGCCTCCGACGCCGCCGAGGGGCGCACGTATCTGCCGGCCGGCGTCCCGCCTGACAAGGTGCTCGCCCTCGCGCGCCGCGACCTGATGGCCGCGGGGGAGTACATCGGAGCGCTGGAGCGGGCTGGCGCCCCGCGCGGGATCCTCGAATTCACGGCTCTGCCCGTGGAGCTCGCGTGGGCGACGCTCGACAGGATCGAGGAGAAGGGACCTGGGGCGAAGGTGACGCGGCTCGAGGTCGGCCTCCTGGCCCGGCGGGTCCGGCTCGCCCTGGATGCGGGGGATTCCCTGTCCCGGCGGCTCTCGAGCTCGAGGGGTCTCGCTTGACAGCCCCGGGCGGGCCCTATATTCTTCAACGGTTTCCCCGGGGACCGGGCTCACCGCCAAGCGGTTCGCCGTGCCCGGAAAATGCCCGCAGGCCGGCCGGGTCCGCACTGCAAATTCCGATTCACCAGGTCGTCCTATCGCCCAGACACGTCCGAAGGAGTCTCGAAAGTTCCATGCCGACGATCAGCCAGCTCGTGAGAAAAGGGCGCGAAGCCGTCCGTTACAAGACGAAATCGCCCGCGCTTCACTCCTGCCCGCAGCGCCGGGGCGTCTGCACGCAGGTGAAGACGACGACCCCGAAGAAGCCGAACTCGGCTCTCCGCAAGATCGCGCGCGTGCGTCTCACGAACGGGATCGAGGTGACGACGTACATACCCGGCATCGGCCACAACCTCCAGGAGCATTCCATCGTCATGATCCGCGGAGGCCGCGTGAAGGACCTCCCGGGCGTGCGCTACCACATCATTCGCGGAACGCTCGACGCCGTCGGCGTCGCGAACCGCAAGCAGTCGCGCTCGAAGTACGGCGCGAAAAGGCCGAAGGCGTAAGGGAAGAAGATGCCGCGTCGCCGTGAAGTTCCGAAGCGCGAGGTCCTCCCGGACCCGCTCTACCAGTCCCAGCTCGTGACCAAATTCATCAACTGCGTCATGGAACGCGGGAAGAAGTCGACGGCCGAGTCCATCTTCTACGGGGCCATGAAGCAGATCGAGCAGAAGACGTCCGACGATCCGCTCAAGACCTTCAAGAAAGCTCTCGAAAACGTCAAACCGGTCCTCGAAGTCAAGTCGCGCCGCGTCGGCGGCTCGACGTACCAGGTGCCGGTCGAGGTCAAGCCGAACCGCCGCGCGTCGCTCGCGATCCGCTGGGTCATCTCGTACGCGCAGGCGCGCGGCGAGAAGACGATGCGCGACAAGCTCGCCGGCGAGCTGATGGACGCCGCCAACAACCGCGGGAACGCGGTCAAGAAGAAGGAGGACACCCACAAGATGGCCGAGGCCAACAAGGCCTTCGCCCATTACCGCTGGTAGCACTGCACACACATCCGGGTGAGCGGAAACCGGCCGGGCGGCGCTGAAGAGCGCGGAGCCGGACAGGTCCACTCGAAGAACCCGGACACGCCTCACAGCGTGCGGATTCCCAAGGGAGCGGGACGCGCTCGCGATTCGCGAGCCCTGAGCCTCCGTGACGAGGGAATCGACGGCGCAGACGCCCCGGAACGGGACAAACCTCTTATGCCGAGAAACCACCCCCTCGAGAAGTGCCGCAACATCGGCATCATGGCCCACATCGACGCGGGTAAAACCACGACGACGGAGCGCGTGCTCTATTACACGGGCGTGAACTACAAGCTCGGCGAGGTCCACGAAGGGACCGCGACGATGGACTGGATGGTCCAGGAGCAGGAGCGCGGCATCACGATCACGTCCGCGGCGACGACCTGCTTCTGGAAGGAGTTCCGCGTCAACATCATCGATACGCCGGGTCACGTGGACTTCACGGCCGAGGTCGAGCGCTCCCTGCGGGTCCTCGACGG
>JBGQDL010000215.1:0-5372 GCA_041495865.1 Thermoanaerobaculia bacterium
CCGCGGAAACCAGGTCGTCCTCCTCGACACGCTCGAGCTCTCAAGCCACAAGACGAAGGACTTCGCGGGCGTGCTCGCGAAGCTCGGCGTCGAAGGGAAGGCGCTCGTCCTCGACCGGAGGGAGAACGTCAATCTCTCCCGCGCCGCTGCCAACAACCCGAAGGTCGTCGCCATGGACGTCCGCGGGATCAACGTCTACGACGCGCTCAACGCCGGCACGCTCGTCTTCTCCGAAGACGCGCTCCGGGCGGCCATCGAGGTGCTCGCATGAGCGAGAGAACGATGCAGTCCGTGCTCGTGCGGCCCGTCCTCACCGAGCGCTCGACGGCGATGAGCCAGACCCAGAACGTGCTCACGTTCGACGTCGCGCGCGATGCGAACAAAATCCAGATCCGAAAGGCCGTTGAAGCCCTCTTCCAGGTCAAGGTCGACGCGGTCCGCGTCGTCGCCATCTCGGGGAAGATCAAGAAGGTCGGCAAGTCCATCGGCCGGGCCCAGGATCGCAAGAAGGCCTACGTGAAGCTGGCGAAGGGCCAGAAGCTCCCGGCCCTCTTCGAAGGGGTGTGACGCCATGCCCGTGAAGTCCTACAAGCCGACGTCCCCGGGAATGCGCCAGCGGACGACGTCCGATTTCTCGGAGATCACGAAGTCCGAGCCCACGAAGTCGCTCACGAAGGGCAAGCTGAAGACCGGCGGCCGCGACAGCCGCGGTCACCTGACGTCCTGGTGGCGCGGCGGCGGCCACAAGAAGCGCTACCGCGACATCGACTTCAAGCGCGACAAGCACGACATCCCGGCGAAGGTCGCCTCGATCGAATACGACCCGAACCGCTCGGCGCGCATCGCGCTCCTCGCGTATGCCGACGGCGAGAAACGCTACATCGTGGCGCCCGCGGGCCTCGCGGTCGGCCAGACGGTCGTCTCCGGCGCCGCGGTCGACATCGTCGTCGGGAACGCGCTTCCGCTCAAGGCGATCCCGCTCGGCACGGTCGTGCACAACATCGAGTTCAAGCCGGGCGGCGGCGGGCAGATGGCGCGGTCGGCCGGAGCCGGGGCGCAGCTCATGGCGAAAGAGGGTGCCTACGCGCTCCTCCGCGTGCCCTCGGGCGAGCTTCGCCGCGTGCGCGTGGACTGCTACGCCACGATCGGCCAGGTCGGGAACCTCGAGCACGAGAACGTCTCCATCGGCAAGGCCGGCCGCAACCGGTGGCTCGGCTGGAAGTCCCACAACCGCGGAGTCGCGATGAATCCCGTCGACCACCCCATGGGGGGCGGCGAGGGCAAGACGTCGGGCGGACGCCATCCGACCTCGCCTTGGGGCTGGAAGACCAAGGGCAAGAAGACGCGTAACAACAAGCGGACCGACGGCATGATCGTCAAGCGCCGCAAGTAGGGATTCGAGGGAACACATGTCTCGCTCCACGAAAAAGGGTCCGTTCGTCGACGCGCCGCTTCTCGAGAAGATCACCGCGATGAACGCGGCGGGCGAGAAGCGCGTCCTGAAGACCTGGTCGCGCCGCTCGACGATCCTGCCCGACATGGTCGGCCACACGCTCGCCGTCCACAACGGCAAGAAGTTCATCCCGGTGTACATCTCGGAGAACATGGTCGGGCACAAGCTCGGCGAGTTCTCGCCCACCCGGACCTTCAAGGGCCACTCGGGCAAGAAGGTCGAGAAGGGCGCCACGCCGGGCCTGCCGGGAGCGCCGGGAGCGCCGGGCGCGCCTGGCGCGCCAGGTGCCGGCGCCGCCCCGCCGGCGGCGAAGGCCTGAGGAGGAGAGCGATGCAAGCCGTAGCCCGTCTCCTCCACTACCGGGGGTCGGCCCAGAAGGTCCGGCTCGTCGCCGACCTCATCCGGATGAAGCCGGTCGGGAGGGCGCTCGCGACCCTGCGCACGACGCGCAAGAGCTGCTCGCCGGACCTCCTCAAGCTCGTGGAATCGGCCCTCGCGAACGCCCAGCAGAACGAGTCCGGCGTGGACGCGGACGCGCTCGTCGTCGCGAAGATCCACGTCGACGAGGCCGGCCGGAAGCCTCTGCAGCGCAACGCGATGATTCGCGCGATCTCGAACTACAAGAAGCGCTTCGCGCGCCCGCGCTTCATGAGCGGACCGCAGGGCCGCATGTGGCTCACCCCGCGCCCCTTCTGCCACGTGACGGTCGTCCTGTCGGATGACGCCGCCGCGCGGAAGGAGGCCGGTCTCAAGGCCGAGGCCCCGAAGCCGCTCGTGAAGAAGCGTCAGGGCCGCGTCGCGGCCGCGGTCTCCGCCGCGGCGCATCGCCCCGGCCGCGAGAACCGGGCGGTCGAGCGCGCGCACAAGAAGGTGGAGGCCGACGAGAGACGGGCCGAGCGGATCGAGGCCGCGGAAGCCAAGCCCGCGGGGCCGAAGAGCGAAAAGCACGAGAAGAAATCGAAAAAGCCGACGAAACCGGAATCGGCCGGGTAACGGGAGTACACGATGGGTCAGAAAGTTCACCCCTACGGTTTTCGCATCGGCTACAACCGCACCTGGCACTCGCGCTGGTACGCCGAAAAGGACTACCTCAAGTTCCTGCACGACGACATCAAGCTGCGCGAGGAGCTCAAGAGGGACCTCGTCAACGCCGCCGTCTCCGAGATCGAGATCGAGCGCGGAAACAAGCTGAAGATCAACATCATGACCGCCCGCCCCGGCGTCATCATCGGGAAGAAGGGCGCTTCCGTGGACCAGCTCCGCGACCGGCTCCAGCAGCGGCTCGGGAAAGACATCCACGTGAACATCGTCGAGATCCAGCGCCCCGAGACGGACGCCCAGCTCGTCGCCGAGTCCATCGCGATGCAGCTCGAGCGCCGCGTCGCGTTCCGCCGGGCGATGAAGAAGGGAATGGAGTCCGCGTTCCGCTTCGGAGCGCAGGGCATCAAGATCCGCTGTGGCGGCCGCCTCAACGGCGCCGAGATCGCGCGCTCGGAGTGGTATCAGGAGGGCCGCCTTCCGCTCCACACGCTCAAGGCCGACATCGACTACGGCTTCGCCGAGGCGCGCACGACGTACGGAAAGATCGGCGTTAAGTGCTGGATCTACAAGGGCGACCTGCATCGGGCCAAATCGCGCCGGAAAGTCGCGTAAGGAAGACCTCTCATGTTGATGCCGTCGAAGGTCAAGTACAGAAAGCAGCAGCGCGGCCGCATGCGCGGCACCGCGCGCAAAGGCTCGGACCTCTCGTTCGGGGAGTACGGGCTGCAGGCGCTCGAGCCGGGCTGGCTCACCGCGCGCCAGATCGAGGCGGGCCGCGTCGCGGTCCAGCGCAACGTGAAGCGCGGCGGGAAGCTGTGGATCCGCGTGTTTCCCGACAAGCCGATCACCAAGAAGCCGGCGGAAACCCGGATGGGAAAGGGCAAGGGCGCGCCGGAGGGCTGGGTCTGCGTCATCAAGCCCGCCCGCATTCTCTTCGAGATGGAAGGCGTCGACGAGAAGACGGCGCGCGAGGCGTTCGGCCTCGCGGCGGACAAGATCGGGATCAAGACCCGGTTCGTCTCGCGCACCTTCCTCGCGGCGGTGAGGTGAGTGAGGTGACCATGAAGATCCAGGCGATGCTCGACTGGTCCCCCGATGAGAAGGCCGCCAAGGCGAAGGAGTGGGCGCAGTCCCTGTTCACATTGCGCCTCCAGAAAGCGACGGGGCAGCTCGAGAACCCCATGAAGCTCAAGCAGCTCCGAAAGGACATTGCCCGCCTGAAGACCGCGCAGAACATGAGCGCGGCGGAGACGGCAGCCGCGGCCGCGCATGAGACGGCAGCCCCTCCGGTAACGTCCGAAGAGGCCGATTCTTCGAAGGTGAAAGAGGCGGTGGCCACGCCGAAGTCGAAAAGCGCGGTCGCGACCTCCGGGAAGGGCGCGAAGAAGCGCGCGGCCGCCCACAAGAAGAAGACAGCCGCAGCCCCTGGCAAGGGTCATTCACCTTCCAAGAAATCTGCGGAACAGAAGGGAAAGACGGCCGCAGCCCCGAAGGCCAAATCCGCCTCCGCGACGAGCACCAAGAAAAGCAAGAAGAAGTAGTCGACGACAGGAAGCAGTGAGCACATGAGCAGCACCCCGAACGCCCCACCCGAGACCGCCGCGCCGCCCACGGCTGTGGAGCAGCGCCGCGCCCGAAAGCTCGGGATCGTCGTCTCGAACAAGATGGAGAAGACCGTGGTCGTCGAGGTCTCGCGCCTCGTCAAGCACAAACGCTACGGCCGCTACCAGAGGAAGTCGGCGCGCTTTCTGGCGGACGACCGTGTCCTCAAGGCGCAGCCGGGTGACACGGTGCAGATCGAGGAGACGCGTCCTCTGTCGGCCCGCAAGCGCTGGCGCGTGACCGCGATCGTGACGAAGGGCCGCGCGACGGTGTCCGACACGGCCGAGGTGCCGGGAAGCGAGAGGAAGAGCCCGGAGAAGCACGCGCCCAAGAAGAGCGGGTCCGCGCCGGCGGGGAGGGCGTCGTGATCCAGATGGGGACGATCCTCGAGGTCGCGGACAACTCGGGCGCCCGTCGGCTCTTCTGCATCAAGGTGCAGGGCGGATCGACCGGCGAGTACGGCCGGATCGGGGACGTCATCACCTGTTCGGTGAAGGAGTCGAATCCCGACGCGCCGGACCCCGTCAAGAAGGGAAAGGTCGTCAACGCCGTCATCGTGCGCACGGTGCGCGAGCAGCGGCGCCGTGACGGCAGCTACATCAGGTTCGACACGAACGCCGCCGTCCTCGTCAACGACGAAAAAGAGCCGATCGGAACCCGCGTGTTCGGGCCGGTCGCGCGCGAGCTCCGCGAGAAGAAGTTCATGAAGATCATCTCGCTGGCTCCGGAAGTCATCTGACCATGAAGAAGAAACAGCCGACGTACACCGCAAAGCGCCGGATCCGCAAGGACGACCTCGTGGTCGTCCTGACCGGCAAGGACCGCGGGTCTCGCGGGAAGGTCCTCAAGATGCTGCCCGCGAGGGGCCGAGCCGTCGTCGAGGGCGTCAACAAGATCAAGCGAGCCACGCGTGCGAATCCCCAGAAGAACATCAAGGGCGGCATCCTCGAACGCGAGGCGCCGATCGCCCTCTCGAACCTCATGCTCATCGACCCCGAGGGCGGCAAGCCGACGCGCGTGGGCATTCGCCCCGAGGGCGGCGAGTGGGTGCGCTACGCCAAGAAGAGCGGGACGACCATCGGCACGCTCCGTCCGGCGGGCGAGTGAGGCGCACATGAGCACTCCACGCCTCGCCGAGAAGTACAGGAAGGACGTCATCCCGGTCCTCAAGAAGGAATTCGGGATCGACAACCCGATGGCCGTCCCGAAGGTGGAGAAGGTCGTCCTCAACATGGGGATCGGCGAGGCCATCACGAACGCGAAGCTCGTCGACGCC
>JBGQDL010000216.1:0-5361 GCA_041495865.1 Thermoanaerobaculia bacterium
CTCCGGATGCCGACCTCGAGGCCCCGGTCGTCTACGCGGGCTTCGGCGCGCCAGAGGATTTCGGGTTGCTTCGCAAGGCGGGCGTCGACGTGCGGGGCAAGATCGCGCTCGTCAAGGCGCAAGGCGTCTGCCGCGGGATGAAGTCGCTCGCGGCCGAGCGCGCCGGGGCGGCCGGACTCCTCGTCTACGTGGAGCCGCGCGATCAGGGCATCGTCAAGCCGCCCTATCCCCTGGGTCCGTCCACGAACCGCTGGGCCGTCTCGCGCGGCTCGCTCCTCAAGTACTTCCTCCGGCCGGGCGACCCGCGCCGCGCGAAGGCCGCGGGTGTCGACACGCTGCCGAGAATCCCGGCGCTCGCGATCTCGCAGGACGTCGCCGAGGCGCTGCTCCGCGAGATCGCGGGCCCGGCGCCTCCGCCGGAGTGGAAGGGACTCCTCGATGCGCCGTACACGCTCGGACCGGGACCCGCCCGCGTGCGCCTGATCGTGCGCGGCAGGGCGGTGCGCGCTTCGCTTCGCAACGTCCTCGCGACGATTCCGGGGGCCGACCCGAAGGCCGCTCCCGTCATTCTCGGCAACCACTCCGACGCCTGGGTCTACGGAGCGGTCGACCCGTCGTCCGGCACGGCCGCCGTCCTCGAAGCCGCGGCGGTTCTCTCGCGCCTCGGTGATCGCGGCTGGAAGCCCTCGCGCGCCGTCGTGTTCGCTTTCTTCGACGGCGAGGAGTTCGGCATGCTGGGCTCCACGTTGTGGCTCGAAGAGCGTTTCTCGAGCGGGAGCGTGCCCGCGCTCGCCTTCGTGAACGTGGACTCGGCGGTCCGCGCGAACGACCTCTACGCGAGCGTGACTCCCGGGCTCCGCGGGCCGCTCGCGGAGGTGCTCGGCGTCGTCCGCGACCCGGCCTCGGACAAAACGCTCGCCGAGAACTCCGGCGATCCGGCCCTGCCGGGCTTTTCCAGCGACGCCGCGCCGTTCCTGGGCTTCTCCGCGACACCTGTCGCCGAGCTCGGCTTCGGCCGATGGTATGGCAGTTACCACACGCTCTACGACACGACGACGTGGATGAAGCGCTTTGGCGATCCCGGCTACGCGCGAACCGCGACTCTCGCCCACGTCCTCGCTCTCTACGCGGGCGTGCTCGCGACGCCACGGTTCTTCCCGTTGCGCTTCGGTGAGCTCGCCGATTTCGCGGCGCGCGAGATTCGCGAGATCCAGCGACGCCATCCCGCGTCGATCGGCTGGGTGCCGCAGGTCGCGCGGCCGCTCACGAACCAGATCGACGTCTTCGAGGCGGCGGCACGCGTGTGGGACGGTCATGTGCGCGCCGCGCGAGGTCCGGGAAAGGACTCGGGCCGGTTCGACCGGCTCGTCTCCGTCGCGCTCGGCGCGTTCGGCACGTCGGGTGACGCGTTCGGGCGAGGCTGCCGCCTCTGGGGACCTTCGCCCGAGACGGGCTGCGGCGCGGCGGCCCTTCCCGCGCTCGAGGAAGCCGTCGGTCGGAGCGACCGCGCGGCCGCGGCGAGTGAGGTCGAGCGCCTCGCGGGCGCGTTCTCTCGCGCGCGCGACCAGCTCGTGGTGGCGAACATGATCGCCGAAGGGAACCGGCGCCCCGCGCGCCCGGCGGCCGGAGGCTCTCGCAAGCAGTGACGCGCCGCCCCGGCGTCGTCGTCGTTCTCGCCTTCGCCGCTCTCGGGGGATGCGGACGTGGCGATCCTCTCGTGCCGCGCACGGCGCGCCTCGGGACGCTCGTGGATCCTCATCGGATCGAGGGGGTCGTCGAAACTCTCGCACGCGTCCCCCACCGCGCGGGAACTCCCGCGCAGCGTGTCGCCGTCGAGGCGGCCGTCGGACTTTTTCGCGCCGCAGGACTCGAGACCGTGGTCGCGGAGCGCACGGTGCGGATTCCCGAGCCCGTCGAGGCATTTCTCGCCGTCGAAGGGCCGGCCGGACGCACGTTCGAACTGGCCGAGCGATCGCTCCCGGACGATCCCTACACCTCCTCGGCTCCGGCCGAGGTGCCTTTCTTCGCCTGGGCGCCGGATGGCGATGTCTCGGCGCGCGTCGTCTACGCGAATCATGGCGCGCGAGAGGACTACGAGGTGCTGCGCCGGGCGGGCGTCTCCGTGAAGGGCGCGATCGTCCTCGCGCGTGCCCAGGGCGTCTGCCGGTCCATGAAGTCGCTGCTTGCCGAAGAGGAGGGCGCGGCGGCGCTTCTTCTCTATCCCGAGCGCCGTGATCTCGGCTTCGTGAAGCCCGACTTTCCGGCGGGTCCGTACCTCAACCCGTGGACCGTGCAGCGCGGCTCGATGCTCCGCTATTTCCTGCGCCCGGGCGATCCCGACTGCGCGGCGGGCCGCGGCATTCCGCGCCTCCGTCCGGCGCTGCCCGCGCTACCCGTGTCGGAGACCGTCGCGGCGGATCTCCTCGGACGCATCGAGGGCCCGGACGCCTCGAAGGAATGGACCGGCTGGCTCAAGGTTCCGTACCGCCTCGGCGCGACGCGCGAGACCGCCCGCCTGCGCACGCGTTCGCGCACCGAAACGCGCGCCCTCTTCAACGTCACGGCAACGCTTCCCGGGCGGCGGCGCGAGGCCGGCGCCGTCGTCGTCGGCGGCCATACGGACGCCTGGGTGAATGGAGCGGTCGACCCCGTGTCGGGCGTCGCCACCGTCCTCGAAGCCGCGGCGGCCCTCGCCTCCCTCGCCCGCGAAGGCTGGAAACCCGAACGCGATGTCTTCTTCGTGCTCTTCGACGGCGAGGAGTACGGCATGCTCGGTTCGACCCTCTGGGTCGAGCAGCGCCTCGCCACGCGCGCGCCGCCGATGGCCGCGTTGCTCTACGTCGACTCCTCCGTACGCGCGCTCGATTTCATGGCCGACGTCTCACCCGGGCTGAGGGAGTCTCTCGACGGTGTCCTCGGGCACGTCGACGATCCGGTTTCGGGTCGCGTCCTTCTGTCCGTGCGCGGGGCGATGCAGCTGCCGGGCTTCAGCGGCGACACGTCGCCCTTCCTCGGCCTCGGCGGCGTGCCGTCGGCCCAGCTCGGGTTCGGGCGGCGCACGTACTCGCAATACCACTCCGCGTACGACGACCCGTACCTGCTCGGCCGGATCCTCGATCCCGGGTACGCCTTCACCGCGGCCCTCACGCGCATCCTCGCGCTCTGGACATCCGCTCTCGCCGAGTCGCCCGAGCCGCCGTGCCGCTTCTCGGAGGTCGCTGCGTTCCTCGAGGACGAGGTCTCGAAGCTCGCGAAGGGTCCCGGCTCCGCCCGTCTCGCGCGGCGGGGCGAGCTCTTCTCGGCGATGGTGGGGCTGCGCCTCGCGGCCCGGGAGTGGGAGTCGGTCGAGCCGTCGCGCCGCCGGGCGCGCGCGGAGAGAACCGAGCTCCTGCTTCTGGACGCGATGGCCGCGTTTCACGACGCGGCCGCGCCCGAGTTCGCGCGCAAGAACCTCCTCCTCGGGCCGTCGGCTGAGACCGGCTGCGGCACCGAAACGCTGCCCGGCCTGCGGCGGGCCCTGCACGGAGACGGTGTGGTCGAGGTCGAGGTCGCGCGTCTGCTGCGCGCCCTCGCGACGGCTGCCTCGAAGCTGCGAGAGGCCGTGCGAATCGCGGCTATAGGCTGACGCGGGGTTCAGCGGAAGTCGTGGCTCGGTAGGTCGGGCAGCGACGGGAGCGGCCAGAACCGCTCGGCCCTCACCGACACGTTGCCGCCCTCCTTCTGCAGCTTTCCCTCCACGACGAGGCCCCCCGACCCGACGATGACGGAACGGTGCTCCCGGAAGAGGTCGGGACGCACGATCGCCTGCACGATGCCGCTCTCGTCCTCGAGAGACAGGAAGACGAAGCCCTTCGCCGTGCCCGGCCGCTGCCGCACGATGACGGCTCCGGCGGCCTTCACGCGCTCGCCCTCGGGCACGTTCCGCAGCTCTTCGGCCGACAGGATCGACCTCGCCGCGAGCGCCGTACGCAGATGCTCGAGGAGATGCGGCCCCGCGGTGAGGTCCGTCGCGCGGTAGTCGGCGGCGGTCTCTTCCACGGCGGACATCTCGGGAAGAGGAGAATTCTGCGAAGAGGAAGAAAGAGGAAGAGATTCATAGAGTGTGCCGAGCGGGCGGGAGGCTTCGGCCACTTGCCACAGCGCCTTGCGGCGGGAGACGCCGAGCGACGAAAGCGCGCCCGCATACGCGAGGCGCGTCATCTCGTCGGAGCGCAGGGGACACCTCCGCTGGAGATCCGAAACGTCTTTGAACGGTCCTTTCGATCGTTCCTTTTCAATGAATTCTCCGGTCGTCTGCTTCAGCCCCTTGATGAAGCGCGTGCCCAGACGGACGGCAAGAAGACCGGAGTTTTTTTGCTTATATGCGTCGGCCGCTGATGCGGCCGACGACAGGGACAAATTTGCTTCCGGCGGGCCGCTGTCAAGGGCGCGCTTCGCGCGCCGTGCAGCGGTCGAAGACCCTTGACAGCGCCCCGCCGGGAACACGTTGTCTTCTGCCGGCGGCTGCGAATGCAGCCGCCGCATAGCAGAAATCTTTTCTCTTTCTAAACGGCAATCCCATCCCGAGAAGTTCACGTCGATCGGCAGCGCCGGCGTGCCGTGGCGCTGGATGTCCTTCACGATCGTGGCAGGGTGGTAGAAGCCCATCGGCCAGGCGTTCAGGAGGCACGCCGTGAACGCCGCCGGGTGGTGCGCCTTCAACCACGCGCTCGCGTACGCGATGAGCGCGAAGCTGGCCGCGTGCGACTCGGGGAAGCCGTAGAGGGCGAACGACGTGATGGACTTGACGATCTGGTCCTGCGCGGGCCCCGTGATGCCGTTTTTCGCCATGCCCGAGCGCAGCCGCTCCTCGATCGCGCCCATGCGCTCCTCCGAGCGCTTGAAGCCCATCGCGCGGCGCAGCTCTTCCGCCTCGCCGCCCGTGAAGCCCGCGGCGACCATCGCGATGCGCAGGAGCTGCTCCTGAAAGAGCGGCACGCCGAGCGTGCGCTTCAGGATCGGCTCGAGGCACGGGTGCGGGTACTCGACCGGCGCCTTGCCCTGCCGCCGGTCGAAGAACGGGTGCACCATGCCGCCCACGATCGGGCCCGGCCGGATGATCGCGACCTGCACGACGATGTCGTAGAAGACCTTCGGCGCGTGGCGCGGCAGCGAGGCCATCTGCGCGCGGCTCTCGACCTGGAAGAGGCCGATCGTGTCCGCCGCGTTCAGCATCGCGTACACCTTCGGGTCGCCCGCCGGCAGGTGCGCGAGATCCACGTCCACGCCCTCGTGCTCCTTGATCAGGGGCAGCATCTTCTCGATCGCGCCGAGCATCCCGAGGCCGAGGAGGTCCACCTTCACGATGCCGAGGTCCGCGCA
>JBGQDL010000217.1:0-5234 GCA_041495865.1 Thermoanaerobaculia bacterium
AATGCCGCCACGAGGATCGAGCGGCCCACACCCACGTGGTCGAGGGCCATGGCCGCGAAAAAGACGAGGACAGCGGCGTGGACGACGCGCGCTCCCGAGCGGGCCCAGGGGAGGCCGGAGTTGACGGCCGCCAGAAGAACGCTCCGGCGCGCCAGGGCGGCCAGGCCGAACCCGACGAGCACGATGAGCGCGGAGGTCAGAAGCCGCGGCAGGACCGCGACGATGCCCGCGAGGACGTTTTTCAGTCCCCCGGGCTCGAGAGCGTTCACGCCCACCGCGAGGGCCACCAGCACGGCCACCCAGAACGAGATGCTGGCGGCCACCAACGAAGGAGCGGCCTTCAATCCCGCGGCGCGCAGCAGCGGGCTGGAATCGCCCCGCCTCGCGATCCGGAAGAGGAGATTCAGCGCGAGCCGGACGGCGCCGCCGACGACGAGCCCCACGAGGAGGGCTCCTGCGAGGACCACCAGCGCGGGAATGACCGAGAGAAAGGCCTCGCCCAATCTCAGAAACGCCTCGCCGATCTGTCTCCCGAGGTTCTCGAACATCACGGACCTCCTTAAGGGTTTCTCCCGTCGCTCCCGCCGTCCCAGGCCGAGACCAGGGACGCCTTCTCGCTCTCGTAGACGCGGGCAAGCGTATCGAGCCGCGCTTCGGCCTCCCCGGCCTCCACCTCACGAGTCTCCTCCACGAACGTCGCCACTTTGCCCAGGTAGAGGGGCACCAGGGACCGGATGAGCGTTTCCCTCGGAAGGCTCCGCCGCGCGTACCCGGCCGCCGCGCCATAGACGATCCGCACGAACAGTTCGTCCGGAAGCGAGGGGGAGACTTGCGCAGCGGCCTCCTGAATGCCCCGGAGCACGTCCTCCGGCAGGAAGCTCCTCCAGACCGATTCCAGCTCGGCCGCGCCCTGCCGGAAAAGAGAAACCAGCCGGTCGATCTTGACCGGCACGGGCTCCAGTCCGACCGCGTAAGGCAGGCCGAAGACCCGGACGCCCTCGGAGCCTTTGATCCCCTTCCAGACGTCCGTGTAACGTCCCATCAGATCGAAGAGGGTCGAGACGACCTGGACCAGCATGTCCTGAAGGTCGGCTCCGGGGTCCTTAGGATCGTGGAGCTTGGCGCCGAGGAAAGACTGGCACACCCGGCGGCCTTCGGCGAGCGCCGTCGTCGTCATGAAAATGTCGATGCCGTACATCGCGACCGGGCCTTCCCAGCCCTCGTACTCCAGAAACCGCCTCGCGAGGCTGCCCGAGAAGCCGAAGTCGCCGCCGATGGGCTGCCGCACGCGGCGCCCGTAGAGCGCGCGCGTGAGCGGATACACGATCGTGTTCGTGATGGTGCCGTCGTAGCGGTGGCGCGCGTACAGGGGCGCGACGAACTCGTAGCCGTGGTTGAGGATCGGGCTCAGCAGCAGCTCCACCCACTCGGGCGTGATGCTGCGCAAGTCGCTGTCGACCACGCAACACGCGGAGGCGTCCAGTTCGGCCGCGATGCCGAAGATCGTGCGCAGCGCGCTCCCCTTGCCCGGCAGGCCGGAGTAAGGCGTGACGATGCGCGCCAGCGGCGAGGTCGGGACGGCGTCCACGAGGATCTCGGTGAGGTCGCCGAGCTCGGTCTTCACCACGACCTCGCGCGTCCCGTCCGTCGAACCCCCGTCGCTGTTGACGAGGACCGTCTTCGCGTCCGGGAAATGGCGGGCCAGGCCCGCCGCGACGGCGCGCACGACGTGTCCGATCGTCCGGGCGTTGTTGAACGACGGGATCCCGACCAGGAGATCCACGCGGCCGAGCGCCTGCAGCCGCGTCATCACGCCGGCATCGAGCACGGGGCTCACGGAGGCACCCATCTCAACCCGCGGTTCCTTCCTCGAATGCGAGGTGCCGCACGGCCGCAGCCCATCCCGCCCCCGCCGGCGCCGGCGCGACCCTGGCGCCGGGAAGCGCGGCCTTCAGCGCCTCGTCTACACCGGCGCCCCTCGGAACGAGGACCGGATGGTCCACGAGGCGGAGAAAGCCCGCGTCGTTCCAGGAATCACCGAGGCCGATCGTGGTGGCGGGGCGGAGGCGCTCCATCAGGAGCCGTGTCGCGTCGGCCTTGTCATGCCGCCCCAGGAGGTACCAGAAGCGGTTTCCCTTCATCAACCGCGTTCCCTCTCGACGCTCGAGCGCGCGAGAGATCTCCCCCTTCGAATCCTCGGGGGCGCAGAACGGAAGATCGAACTCGCGGGCGCGAACCAGAGGAATCCACGGGAGCGGAAGGCCGGTTCGTTCGACCAGCTCCTCATCCGACATCTCCTCCACCAGGGAGATGGGGAGCCGTGCTTCCTCCCGGACTCCCCGAAGAAGGACACGAAGCCGGGCGACCTCGATCGCGCCCGGGAGGATCTCGATTCCGGAGGGCGTCACCAGCCCTGCGCCGTTCTCGAAGGACCCCCAGCGTTCTCCGCCGAGCTCCTCCAGCCACTGACAAAGCTCGATGCGGGTCTTGCTCGTCAACGGGACGACGTGGACTCCTCGCGGCCGAAGGACGTCGAGGAGGTCGCGAACCTCTCCGGACAGCGAGCCGTCCTCCTCGAGGAGAGTGCCGTCCAGGTCGGTGAAGATCACCAGCACGTGAGCTTTCCCTCCCGGCACGCACGAGGAGCGCCCGGGTTTCCCGGGTACCTTCTAGCGCGGCTCTTTCACCCGCATCAGGACCTCGCCTTCGCGGACGCGGCTTTGCCGCCCTTCGCGGCGGGTGCTGGACTGGTCTGGAGCTTCAGCGCGGCGCGCTTCTGCTTCCACTCCTCCCACACGACGACGAGCGGCGCCGCGATGAAGATCGACGAGTACGTCCCGACGATGATGCCGACGATCATGACGAAGGCGAATCCGCGCAGGACCTCGCCGCCGAGGAAGAAGACGACGACGACGACGACGAACGTGAGGAGCGACGTGAGGACTGTCCGCGAGAGCGTCTGGTTGATGGAGTGGTTCACGAGCTCGGGGAGAGGCGTGCGCTTCGATTTTTCGCGGTTCTCGCGGATCCGGTCGAACACGACGACGGTGTCGTTCACGGAGTAGCCGATCAGCGTGAGGAACGCGGCGACGACCGTGAGCGAAATCTCGAGGTTCAGGATCGAGCAGAGGCCGAGCGTCGTCCACGTGTCGTGAATGAGCGCCACGACCGCGGCCGTGCCGAAGGATGCCGAACGGAAACGGAAGGCGATGTAGGCCAGCATCGCGGCCCACGAAAGGAGGATCGCCCACATCCCCTTCTCCCGGAGGTCCTTTCCGACCTGCGGACCCACGTTCTCGGCCGAGAGAAGCGTGAACGGGCCGGCGACGGTCTTCGCCCTGAGCCATTCGCCGACCGCCGGCGAGACCCCCGGCGTCTTCGCGGCGTCGTCCACGGACGCGAAGAGCCCCTTCTCCGAGCGCGCCGCGATGAGCGCCTGCACCTCGCGGCCATACTCGACCTTGGGATCGGCGCTGGGCCGCGCCGCGAGCTTCTCGGGGTCGTCCGCGATCAGCTTGGAGAGCAGCGTGTCGCCGCCGTTCAGGTTCAGGTCGAAGGCCGTGGCGTCCGCCCCCTTCGGAAAGAGAGCCTTCGTGAGCGCCGTCGTGACCTCCTTCGAAAGGTCACGGCCTTCCTTCTTCTCGAGCGGGACGCGGAGGAGGACCTCGTTCTTCTCGGGCTTGTCGAAGCGCTGCACCGAAACGACGTTCACGTTCGCGGCTTCGACGATCTTGCGGATCTGGTCCTCGTCGGGGGTCTTCGTGAAGCCGTAGACGATCTGTGCGCCGCCCGTGAAGTCGATGCCGAGCTTCGGGCCGCCCTTGACGACCAGCGAGATCGTGCCGATGACGATCGAAAGGACCGACAGCGAGATCGCGGTCCACTTGATCTTCAGGAAGTCGATGTTCGTCTTGTGAAAGAGGCGCACGTGCTCTCCGCTCAGTTTGGTCAGATGGAAAGGGTCTCGACGCGCTCCTTCGGACCGTAGATCAGGTCGAAGAGCAGGTGCGACACGAAGACCGCGGTGAAGACCGACGCGAGGAGGCCGATGACGAGGGTGACGGCGAAGCCCTTGACGGGCCCGGTGCCGAACTGGAACAGGAAGAGGGCGGCGGAGATCGTCGTGACGTGCGTGTCGACGATCGTGCCCCAGGCGCGCTTGAAGCCGAGGTCGATCGCGGCCTTCGGCGCCTTGCCGTTGTCCATCTCCTCCCGGATGCGCTCGAAGATGAGGACGTTCGAGTCGACGGCCATGCCGATCGTGAGGATGAAGCCCGCGATGCCGGGCAGCGTGAGCGTCGCGTTGATGTACGCCATCGCGCCGAGGAGGATGAGCGCGTTCAGGACGAGCGCGAGAACGGCGTTCACTCCCGAAAGCCGGTAGTAGAAGACGACCGCGATGAAGACGCAGATCATGCCGACGATCGAGGCGAGGACGCCCTTCTTGATGGAGTCGAGGCCGAGCGACGGCCCGACCGTGCGCTCCTCGAGGATGATCATCTCGGCCGGGAGCGCGCCCGAGCGCAGGACGAGGGAGAGGGCATCGGCTTTCTCGGCCGTGAAGTTGCCCTCGATGATGCCGCTCTCCTTGATCTGGCTGTGGATGTTCGGCGCGGACTGGACGCGCTTGTCGAGGACGATCGCGAGGCGCTTGTTGATGTTCTCGCCCGTGACCTTCGCGAACTTCACGGCGCCCGCCGCGTTCAGGAAGAACATGACGGCCGGCTGGTTGAACTTGTCGCGGTCGACTCGCGCATTCTTCAGGTCTCGCCCCGTGACCGCAGCGGCGCGCTTCAGGGCGTACCAGACGGGAGTGCGGGTGCGGGCGTCGGCGTCCTCGTTGAAGCCCTCGACGACCTCGAGATCCGCGGGCACCGTGCCGCCGTATGCCGCCCGGGCGAGGTCCTGGGACGGGTACGGACCGCCACGGTCGTCCACGAGCTTCAGCTCGAGAAGGCCCGTCGTGCCGATGATTTCCTTCACGCGGCTCGGGTCGTCCACGCCGGGAATCTCGACGACGATGCGATCGGTGCCCTGCCGCTGGATGACGGGCTCGGCGACCCCGAGGGCGTCGACGCGGTTGCGGATCGTCTCGACGGCCTGGCGCGTCGCCTGGTCCTCGATCGTGATCCGTTCGGAGTCCTTGTACGAGATTCTCCATTCGCGGCCGCGCTGATCGACGGACCACGCGTTCGGCGGAAGGACGCTCGTCACGAGATCCTTGAGCTTCGCGG
>JBGQDL010000218.1:0-5234 GCA_041495865.1 Thermoanaerobaculia bacterium
CACGGCAACGTGAAAGCGCTCGCGGAAGCCGCCCGCGAGAAGGGGTTGAAGTTTTGAGCAGCAACGCGCCGACCAATCGTCCTCCGCGTCCGAACCGTCCCGGAGGCCGCTCCGGCGGCCCCGGCGGCCCGCCGCAGCGCCCGGCGGGTGCCCTCGGTGAGGGCCGCGCCGGAGCCGACCTCATCGACCACGTCGTGCACATCAACCGCGTGACCAAGGTCGTCAAGGGCGGCAAGAACTTCTCCTTCTCCGCTCTCGTCGTCGTGGGCGACGGACACGGCCGTGTCGGCTACGGCGCCGGCAAGGCGAAGGAAGTCCCGATGGCCATCAAGAAGGGCATCGAGATGGCGAAGAAGAAGATGATCAGCGTCCCGTTGAAGGGCAAGACGATCCCGCACCCGATCGTGGGCCACTACGGCGCGGGCCGCGTCATGCTCAAGCCGGCCTCCGAAGGCACGGGCGTCATCGCGGGCGGCGCCGTCCGCGCCGTGCTCGAGTCGGCTGGCGTCCAGAACATCCTTACGAAGTCCCTCGGCACGACGAACCCGCACAACGTCGTCAAGGCCACGTTCGATGCGCTGCTGCACCTGCAGCTCGAGTCGACGATCGCGAAGGCCCGCGGCGTGGGCGATGGCGAAGCGAAGCCGGAGGCCCCGCCGGCGGCGGTGGCGGTTCCGGCCGCGCCGGTGGAGACCACGGAGAAGATCGGATGAGCGAGACGGAAGAGAAAGAGAAGAAGATTTCTTCGAAGGTGAATGCCCCGACGCAGGCCGCTTCGGCAAAGCCGCGCGGTGATGCCGGTGCGGATGCGGAATCCGAACACGCGCCTTCTGAGAAGCCCCGGGCCGCCGCGAAGGCGGCGGCTCCGAAGTCTTCCGCGGCCGCGTCAGCGGCCGTGCGGCAGCCCCCGGCCGCCGCGCAGGCGGCGGCTCCGAAACCCCCGGCCGTCGCGAAAGCGGCGGCTCCGAAGCAGATTCGTATCCGGCAGATCAAGTCGAGCATCTGCGCGCCCGTCGACCAGAAGCAGACTCTCCTCGGGCTCGGTCTCCGCCGCATCCGGCAGGAGGTCGTCCGCCCCGACACCCCGACGGTCCGGGGCCAGGTCCAAAAGGTCCGCCATCTCGTCGAAATCGTCGAGGGCGGCGCGGCGAGGTAACGCATGTCGCACGGACTCCACAACCTCGGGCCCCGCGAGGGCGCGACCTCGGCGAAGAAGCGCATCGGCCGCGGCCCCGGCTCGGGCCTCGGTAAGACGTCGGGCAAGGGTCACAAAGGCCAGAACTCCCGGAGCGGCTATTCGCACCTGCGCGGCCACGAAGGCGGCCAGAACCCGCTTCACCGCCGCCTCCCGAAGCGGGGGTTCACGAACATCTTCAGGAAGGAGTGGACGACGGTCAGCGTCGAAGCTCTGGAGCGCATGTTCAACTCAGGTGACGCGGTGACGCTGGAGGCTCTCAAGAACGCCGGCGTCAAGAAAACGAGCCTGGGCGTGAAGGTCCTCGGCTCGGGCGAGCTCAAGAAATCGCTCGTCGTGTCCGCGCACCATTTCACCGAAGGCGCGAAGAAGAAGATCGAGGCCGCCGGCGGCCGTTGCGAGCTGGTGGCTCGGTAATGCAGATCCTCGAGTCGTTCCGCAACATCTTCGCGATTCCGGACCTGAGGAAGCGTGTGCTCTTCACGTTCGGGCTGCTCGCGATCTACCGGGTTGGTTCGCACATCCCGACGCCCGGTCTCGACGCGTCCGCTCTCGAGGAGTTCTTCAAGGCGAGCGCGGGAGGCCTGCTCGGCTTCCTCGACGTCTTCTCCGGCGGCGCGCTCCGGCGGCTGTCCGTCTTCGCGCTCGGCATCACGCCTTACATCACGGCGTCGATCATCCTCCAGCTCCTCACGGTCGTCTGGCCGTACCTCGAGAAGCTGTCGAAGGAAGGGGAGATGGGGCGCCGGAAGATCACCCAGTACACGCGGTACGGCACGGTCATCCTTTCGGTCGTCCAGGGCGCCGGCATCGCGCTCTGGCTCTGGAGCCAGACGACGCCGAGCGGGCGCAACCTCGCGCTGCGCGACCCGGGATCGGATGCCGGCAAGCTGGCGTTCATCCTCCTCGCGATCCTGACGCTCACGACCGGCACGGCGTTCGTCATGTGGCTCGGCGAGCAGATCACGGAACGAGGAATCGGCAACGGCATCTCGCTCATCATCTTCGCGGGCATCGTCGCGGGCTTCCCAACCGCGGTCTTCAACTCCATCCAGCAGGTGCAGCGCGGCGGAATGTCGCTCTTCACCGGGATCATTCTCCTCGCGTTCATGATCGGCGTCGTCGGGGCGATCGTGTTCGTGGAGCGGGCCCAGCGGCGCATCCCGGTGCAGTACGCCAAGCGCGTCGTCGGCCGCAAGGTCTACGGCGGGCAGAACACGTACCTGCCCCTGCGCGTGAACACGGGCGGTGTCATCCCGATCATCTTCGCCGTGTCCATCATCCAGTTCCCGCAGTACATCGCGTCGGCGGCCAAGAGCGACTTCCTGAAGAAGATCGCCGAGCAGCTGTCCATCGGCCAGCCGCTCTACAACCTGTTCTACGGGCTCGGGATCATCTTCTTCTGCTACTTCTACATTTCGATCATCTTCAATCCGAACGACACGGCCGAGAACATGCGCAAGTACGGCGGCTTCATTCCGGGTATTCGTCCCGGTAAGGCCACCTCGGACTACATCGACAACGTCCTCACGCGGATCACGCTCATCGGCGCCGTGTATCTCGTGGTCGTCGCCCTCATTCCCGAGTTCCTGATGATGGGCTTCAAGGTCCAGAGCATCCCGGGCATCGGGCCCTGGCTCGACGCTCACCTGCCGGCCTTCGTGACGCAGGGCCTCGGCATCAGCTTCTTCTTCGGCGGCACGTCGCTCCTCATCGTCGTGGGCGTCGCGATGGACACCGTCCAGCAGGTGGAGTCGCAGCTCGTCATGCGCAACTACGACGGCTTTCTGAAGAAGGGCCGTATCCGCGGGCGCCGCGGTTAATCGATGCCGTCAGCGATCGTCTTCTTCGGACCTCCCGGCTCGGGAAAGGGAACCCAGGCGTCGCGGCTCGCGGCGTCTGCCGGGATTCCGCAGATCTCGACCGGGGACCTCCTGCGGAGCCATGTGGCGAGAGGGACCCCTCTCGGCGCGATCGCCAAGCCGATCATGGAATCGGGCGCGCTCGTGCCGGACGATCTCGTGACGAAGATGCTGGGGGAGCGTCTCGCCGAGCCCGACGCGAAGAACGGAGCGATTTTCGACGGATATCCGCGCACGGTCGCCCAGGCGGGGTCGCTGGAGGCTCTCCTGAAGGACGCCGGCGGCCGGGTGGACGCGGTGCTCTTCATCGACGTGCCCGACGCCATCCTCGTGGACCGGCTTCTCAAGCGCGCGGCGCTCGAAGGTCGCGCGGACGACACGGTGGAAACGATCGCCGAGCGCCTGCGCGTCTATCGCGAGAAGACGGCTCCGCTCGCCGACCTCTACCGCCGGGCGGGCCTCCTGGTCACGATCGACGGCGACCGCTCCGTCGAGAGAGTCGCCGCCGATGTGAACGCGGCCGTAGCGCGCGCCTGGAAGGGGGCCGCGTGATCACCTGCAAGGGAAAATCGGAGATCCTCAAGATGGAGCGCGCCGCGCGCATCGTGCACGAGACACTCGCCGAATGCGTTGCCGCGTGCCATGAGGGAGTGCCGACCGAGGAGATCGACCGCGTCGCGGCGGCCGGCATCGCGTCGCGCGGCGGCAGGGCCGCGTTCCCGGGATACCGCAGGTACCCGAAGACGATCTGCATCTCGGTGAACGACGAAGTGGTTCATGGCATTCCCTCGCCGAAGCGCGTCCTCAAGGCGGGCGACGTCGTGGGCCTCGACCTGGGCGCGATCGTCGAGGGATACTACGCGGACGCGGCGCGCACGATCGCGCTCGAGCCCGTTCCCGCGCCGGTGCGGGAGCTGATCGATACGACGCACGCGGCGCTCCTCGCCGGCATCGGAGCCGTGACGGTCGGCGGGCGCATCGGCGACGTGGGAGCGGCCGTCGAGGCCGTCGCGAAGAACCGGAAGTACGGCGTCGTGCGCGAGTTCGTGGGCCACGGCATCGGAACCGCGCTCCACGAGGAGCCGCAGGTCCCGAACTACGGACCGGGAGGCAAGCGCGAGATCATCCGGGAAGGCATGACCCTCGCCATCGAGCCCATGTTCAACCTCGGAGCCGCCGCGGTCACGACCGACGCCGACGGCTGGACCGTGCGCACGAAGGACGGCCGCGTGTCGGCGCACTTCGAGCACACGGTCGTGGCGACGGCGCGGGGCCCCGTCGTACTCGGATTCGGGCGTTTCACGGCCGACTCGGCGCAGACGGGCGCTCCCGGCCTTCACGAGTATCCGCTCCCGATCGCGGTCTGACGGGGGCGAGACAGAAGGATTATGTCCAAGGAAGACGCCATCGAGGTGACCGCGACGGTCATCGAGCCGTTGCCGAACGCGATGTTCAAGGTCGAGCTGGAAAACAAGCATCAGGTGCTCGCGCACATCTCGGGAAAGATGCGGAAGCACTTCATCCGCATCCTGCCGGGGGACAAGGTCCTCGTCGAGCTTTCGCCGTACGACCTGACCCGCGGGCGCATCATCTACCGGTACAAGTGAATCGAGGTCTCGCATGAAAGTCCGCACGTCCGTCAAGAAGATCTGCAGCAAATGCAAGGTGATCCGCCGCGCCGGCGTGGTGCGGGTCATCTGCGAGAACGTCAAGCACAAACAGCGTCAGGGCTGAAGAGGAACCCACAATGGCTCGTATCGCAGGCGTCGACCTTCCCCCGAACAAGCGCGTCGAGATCGGCCTGACCTACATCTTCGGGATCGGGCGCCCCAGCTCCGGCAAGATCCTGGCGACCGCGAAGGTCGAAAAGAACACACGCGTCAAGGACCTCTCCGAGGACGAGGTGTCCCGGATCCGCAAGACGATCCAGGACCAGTACGAGGTCGAGGGCGATCTCCGCAAGGAGACCTCCCAGGACATCAAGCGCCTCATGGAGATCGGCTGCTACCGCGGCGTCCGGCATCGCCGGAACCTGCCGGTGCGCGGCCAGCGCACGCACACGAACGCCCGGACGCGAAAGGGCCCCCGCAAGGGCGCCGTGGCTGGGAAGAAAAAAGCTACGAAGAAATACGGACACCATATGGCGACACCGACCGAAGCATCCGCGACTTCGAAGC
>JBGQDL010000219.1:0-5195 GCA_041495865.1 Thermoanaerobaculia bacterium
CCTCGCGGGCCTCTGCCTCGCCCTCGTCAACGACCGGCCCGAGGACGCGGGCTTTCCGCCGCCCGTGCCGCGCGGAGTTGTCCCCCGCGTCTCGCTGGCGGAGGGCTATCGCACCGTGTTCGGAAACCGAAAGACGTGGCCGATGTTCTTCGTCTTCTTCTGCCAGTACGGGACGTTTCTCTCCTTCTCCGGCCTCTGGGCGGTTCCGTGGATGCGGGACGTCTACGGGATGACGGCGAAGGAATCCGCGGGGATCGTGTCGCTCGTCGGCATCGGCGTCATCCTCGGTGCACCCACGGCCGGCTTCCTCTCCGACAAGGTCTTCCGGTCGCGGCGAGTCCCCTACGTCCTGTTCTCGCTCGCCTACGCGGCCGTCTGGGCCTGCATCTGCGTTCCTTTCGCGGGGCCGTCCCGCGGCCTGCTCGGGCCGCTCTGCTTTCTCCTGGGCCTCGCGGCAAGCTGCTTCACGCTCACGTGGCCCCTCGCGCGCGATGTAAATCCGCCACGGTTCAGCGGCATCGCGACGGCCACGGTCAACGCCGGCGGCTTCCTCGGCGCGGCGCTGACGCAGAACGTCCTCGGCCGCATCCTCGATGCGCACTGGCTCGGCGTCCTCGAGGGCGGCGCGCGCCGCTATCCGGTCGCAGGCTATCGCGCCGCGTTCCTCACGAACCTCGGCATGCTCCTCCTCGCGTGCGTCCTCACGTTCACGGTCACGGAGACGTTCGGAAAGCAAACGCCGGACTGAGGCAACCGCGATCTCCTGCCCCTAGAATCCCCGCATGACGCGACGCCCCCTTTCCCGCCGTCCAGCGGCCATCCTCCTCGCTCTCCTCGCGGCTTTCGCTGCTTCAGCGCCGTACGCGCCCACCCTGCTCGCCGCGGCCCCCGCCGAGACGCCGAACGGCGCCGAGATCCGGCTCGCTCTCGCGAGGCTGAACGTCGTCGGCGGCGTCCTGTACGTCGCGGCCCACCCGGACGACGAGAACACGGCGTTCCTCGCGTGGGCCTCTCGCGAGAAGCTCGTGGACGCGGGCTACCTGTCGATGACGCGTGGCGACGGCGGCCAGAACCTCATCGGCACCGAGTCGGGCGAGCTCATGGGCGTGCTGCGGACGCAGGAGCTTCTCGCCGCGCGCCGCCTCGACGGCGCCACGCAGTTCTTCTCGCGCGCGGTCGACTTCGGCTACTCGAAGGGCCCGGAGGAGACGCTCCGGATCTGGGGGAAGGAGCAGGTGCTCGCGGACACCGTGCGCGTCATCCGCGCGTTCCGCCCGGACGTGATCGTCACGCGCTTCCCGGCGACCGGCGAAGGCGGCCACGGCCACCACACGGCCTCGGCGATCTTCGCCGAGGAAGCGTTCCAGGCCGCGGGCGACCCGTCGCGCTTTCCGGAGCAGCTCGAGACGCTGGCGCCGTGGCGGCCGAAGCGGATTCTCTGGAACGTGTTCCGCTTCGGCGGCGACGCGCCGCGCAAGGACGCGCCCGGGCAGATCTCGGCCGACCTCGGCGCGTACAACGCGCTTCTCGGGCGCTCGTACACGGAGATCGCGGCGCTGAGCCGGTCCATGCACAAGAGCCAGGGCTTCGGCTCGGCCGAGCGCCGCGGCACGTGGCTGAACGACTTCAGGAACATCGCGGGCGCGCCCGCGGCAAAGGACCTCTTCGAGGGAGTCGATCTCACATGGAAGAGGATCGAGGGAGGGGAGAAGATCGGATTGCTCTTGAAAGGGGCTGAGGATTCGTTCGATCCACGCGACCCCTCGGCCGTCGTTCCCACGCTCGTGAAGGCCTATGCGCTGACCCTCTCTTCTTCCCCTTCTAAGCAAATCTCCGAAACGCCTTCGACAGATGCAGGCAGGCGCGGAGAGGGTCCGAAGCAAATGGACCCTCTTCTGGCGCGTAAGCACCGCGACATCGCCGACGCGATCCGCGCGTGCCTCGGCCTCTGGGTCGAGGCGGTCGCGAGCGAGCCCTCCGCCGCGCCCGGCGCGAGCGTGAAGATCGCGGCGATGATCCTGAACCGCTCGTCCCGGCCGGCGACGCTCGAGTCGGTCTCGGTGACGTACGCCAGGACGCCGGGAGACGGCGGCGCCCTCGCGCCGAACGAGCCGCTGCGCCGCGAGATCTCTCTGACGCTCCCCGGCGACCTCGACACGACGCAGCCGTACTGGCTCAGGGAGCGGCCCGGAAAGGGCCTCTTCACTGTGACCGACCCGGCGCTCATCGGCCTGCCGGAGAATCCGACGCCGCTCGTCGCACGCTTCACGGTGCGCGTCGACGGAGTCGCGATCACGTTCGAGGCGCCCGTCCTCTTCCGCCGCACGGATCCCGTCAAGGGCGAGGTGTACCGGCCGTTCGTCATCACGCCGCCCGTGACGGCGACGTTCGACGAGAAGGTCTACGCGTTCGGGACGGAGAAGCCGAAGAAGGTGCGCGTCACGCTCACGAGCGGCGCCGCCGTCTCGGGTGTCCTGCGCCTGAAGACGCACGCGGGGTTCTCGGCATCGCCCGCCGAGGTGCCGTTCGCGTTCACGGCGCGCGGCGAGGAGAAGCAGGTCGCGTTCACCGTGACGCCCCCGGCCGGCGCGTCCGCGGCGGCGCTCACCGCCGAAGCCATCGTGGGCGGGAAGGTCTTCTCGCGGGGCCTCGTGCGCGTCGACTATCCGCACATCCCGCTCCAGACGCTGTTTCCCCCCGCCGAGGCGAAGGTCCTGAGGCTCGACGTGAAGGCGCCCCAGGCGCCCGTCGGTTACGTCATGGGCTCGGGCGACGAGGTCCCCGACGCGCTCCGTCAGATGGGCTACACGGTGACTCTCCTCTCGGACGACGAGCTCGAGAACGGCGATCTCTCGCGCTATGCCGCGATCGTGACGGGGATTCGCGCCTACAACACGCGCCCGCGCCTGAAGCCGGCCGAGGCGCGGCTCGTCGACTACGTCGAGAAGGGCGGCACGCTCGTGGCGCAGTACAACACGACGGGAGACCTCGTCACGGAGCAGCTCGGACCGTATCCCTTCAAGCTCTCCCGCGACCGCGTCACCGTCGAGGAAGCCCCCGTGAAATTCCTGAACCCCGCGAGCTCCCTCCTCGCCTTTCCGAACCGGCTGACGGCGACCGACTTCGACGGGTGGGTGCAGGAGCGCGGCCTTTACTTTCCGGGAACATGGGATCCCCGGTACGAGACGGTGATCGAGACGCACGATCCGCTCGAGGGCGACAAGCCCGGCGGCCTGCTGTTCGCACGGCATGGGAAGGGCGCGTTCGTCTACACCGGATACGCGTTCTTCCGCCAGCTTCCGGCCGGCGTTCCCGGCGCCTACCGCCTCTTCGTGAACCTCGTGTCGGCGGGCGCGGGCGCGCGGCTTAGGACGACGGCGCCTTCCCCTCCGACGCGTTGAGTTTCCGCCGGCCGCGCTCTCCTCATGGGAGAGAGAATGGGCATGCACGCCCGACTTCAGCGACAGGAGAACAGCATGAGGGGCATTCTGAGAATCGCGCTCGCCGCCGCCGCGGCCTTCGGGCTCGTCAACGCCCGGCTCGCCCTGACGGGCCCACCACCCGACACCAAGACCACCCTGCCCCCGGAGACCAGGACCAGCCCACCCCCCGCGACCAGGACCCTCCGACGCCCCGAGACCAAGACCTTCGTCGGCGAGATGGGCGAGAAGGGCAAGGAGAAGGGCGACAGGGACACGTGGGAGTTCAAGGAGGGGCGCTTTCACTCGGCCGCGTGTGACAAGTACGGCTTCGACGCCGCGCCCTACCTCGTCCAGCGCGCCGGCGGCAAGCTGATCTTCACCGCGGAGACCAGGAGCAAAAAAGAAGGAGTGATGACGTGGAGGCTCACGCTGGACGGCGACACGCTCACCGGCGCCGCGATCTGGAAGAAAGGCGACAATGCTCCGAAGGAATACTGGGTTAAAGGCACCTTGAGAAAATAGAACCCGGCCTGCAATCACTTACGTGGGGGCGCCCAGCGCCCCCCACGCCCCCTCATTTCTTCCACTCCGCGATCTTCTTCTCCAATGCCGCGACCGCCTCGGGGGACGGCTTCTGCTCGGCAGCCTTGCCGGCGGCGAGGGCCTTCTCGGCCGTGACAATGGCGTCCTTCGTCTTCCCCTCGGCGGCGAGGGTGTTCGCCTTCGTCGAGAGGTTGCCGAACGTGGCCTTCGTCGCGATCGACTTCTCGAGCCACCGGGCGGCGTCGTCGAGCGCGTACTTGTTGTCGTAGAGGTAGCGTGCCGCGGTGAGCGGCGTCTGCCAGTCGTCGGCCTTCGCCTTCGCGACGGCGTCCGTCGCGTTCGAAAGGAACTGCGCCTTCGTGTCGACCTTGAGGGACACGGGCACCATCAGCTTCTCCCATTCGAGGGCGAGGACGGCCGAGTCGGAGGTCACGGACGGGAAGTCGATCGTGAACTGGTCGTGCGGCGCGGCGGCCTCGGGCTTCACCTTGACGCGCAAGGCGTCGTTTTCGACCTTGTAGTCGGGACCGCCCGTCGACACCTTGCTGAAGATGACCGTCCACTCGGTCTTGCCGGGGATCGTGTAGAGACCGTAGGCGCCAGCCGCGAGCTTCTGGCCCTCGACCATGACGTCGCCGTCGAACGTGACTTTCGTGACCGCGTTGGCGCCGGTCCGCCAGACCTGGTCCCAGGGCACGAGGGCGCCCCAGATCACGCGCTCTTCCTTGCGCGTCGGGCCTTTCACGTGCGGACGGCTGTAGGTGACCTCGATCTTCGTCACGCCGACGACCTGCGAGACCGTGGCGTTCGGGCTCGGGAGGGGCGTCGAGAGCTGCGCGAGGGCGGGCGCGGCGGCGGCGGCGAGGGCGGCGAGAAGGGCGGAGCGGCGCATCGTTTTCATTTCTTCTCCTCCGGAATCGACCGGATTCTACGCAGGGCGGTTAAGATCCGCCCGCCGAAATTCAACAAAGGAGTGATGTTTCATGAAGACACGCCGACTCGTTCCTTGCGCCCTCGCCCTCGCTCTCCTCGCCGCCCCTGCCGCCCGCGCGCAGGCGCCTGCCGCCGCCCCGGCGGCCCCCCCTTCCGGCTTCCGCGCCGAAGCCCTGGGCCAGCACGCCTACGGGGAGAAGCAGATCCTCGACCTGGCCGAGGCGACGCCCGCCGACAAGTACGGCTGGCGTCCCGGCGCGGGCGTGCGCTCGATCAGCGAAGTCTACATCCACATCG
>JBGQDL010000220.1:0-5172 GCA_041495865.1 Thermoanaerobaculia bacterium
AAGCCGCAGCTCGCCACCGGGGCGAAGGTCTTCTACAACGGCCTCGACGGGTCGGTGAGGTAGCGCCATGGAAGAAGGGCTTCTCCACGCGGTTCAGGGTTACATGTACCCCAACGAGGTGGAGCTCCAGTGGAGCATCCTCATCGTCCTCTACCCGTTCACGACCGGCCTCGTCGCCGGCGCTTTCATCCTCGCGTCGCTCGAGCGCGTCTTCAACGTGGCGGCCGTCAAGCCCACGTACAGGCTCGCGCTGCTCTCCGCGCTCGCGTTCCTCCTCGTCGCGCCTCTGCCGCTGCAGCTCCACCTCGGCCACCCGGAACGCTCCCTCGAGATGTACCTCACGCCGCACACGAGCTCGGCGATGGCGATGTTCGGGTTCATCTACCTCTGGTACCTCATGGCCGTTCTCGTCCTCGAGATCTGGCTCGACTACCGCAAGGACATGGTCCTCCTCGCGAGGTCCGAGACCGGCTGGAAAAAGACGCTCTACCGGATTCTCACGCTCGGTGTCGACAACATCAGCGAGGAGTCGCTCAGGATCGATGACAAGCTCGGACGCTTCATCACGATCGTGGGCATCCCGTCGGCCTTCCTCCTGCACGGGTACGTCGGGTTCATCTTCGGCTCCATCAAGGCCAACCCGTGGTGGTCCACGCCCGTGATGCCGATCGTGTTCCTCTTCTCGGCCATCGTGTCGGGAATCGCCCTCGTGCTCCTCATGTACATGCTCGTCTGCTTCCTGAAGGGCCTCCCCATCGACATGTCGTGCGTGGACACGATCGCCCGCTACCTGATGTACGCCTTCCTCATCGACTTCTCGCTCGAGATGCTCGACCTGATCCACCGGATCTACGAGGCGGACGAGTCCTTCAAGAGCCTCGACTTCATGGTTCACACCAGGCTTTACACGTCGCAGGTCCTCGTGCAGATCGTGTTCGGCACGATCGTCCCGATCTCCATGCTCGCGTTCATCCAGCTCGTGAAGATGAGCGACGCCGCCCGGAAGGGGATCTACGCCCTCGCCGGCCTGCTCACGCTCACGGGCATCTTCGCGATGCGCTGGAACGTGGTCATCGGCGGGCAGCTCTTCTCGAAGAGCTTCCTCGGATACACGACCTACAAGATGGCCTTCGCGACGAAGGAAGGACTGCTCCCCGCGGTCCTCCTGATGATCCTCCCGTTCGGAATCCTCTGGGTTCTCGTGAAGTTGCTGCCGCCCTTCGAAGAGGAGAAAGCGGCCGTCTGAGCTTCTGTCCGCAGGGCGCCGGAAACGCCGCATCGGGAGTTGACCGCCATGGACGACCCGGTCTCCGGGCTCGAGAAGCAGGTCGCCGAACTGGCCCGGTCGCTCCGGTCGGTGGAGGCGCGCGTGGCCGCGCTCGAGGGAACGGACGCGCCGGCTCTTGCTCAGCCGGGCGCCGCTCCCGTACAGGCCGGTGGGCCGGCCCTCGCGCCGTCCACGGCGGCGGAGCCGGCGGTCCCCTCGATCGCCGCCCTCGCGGGCCGCTGCCTGTTCGTCCTGGCAGGGGCGTTCCTCATCCGCGCTCTGACCGACTCGGGCGCGTTCCCGCGCGGCGCAGGGGTGGCCCTGGGTCTCGCCTACGCGCTCACCTGGCTCGTCCTCGCCGACCGGGCCGGGCGGGCGGGCTCCGCCGCGGCCGCGACCGCCTGGGGAGTCACGGCGCTCGTCATCGCATGTCCCCTCGTGTGGGAGGCCGCGACGCGCTTCGAAGTGCTCCGGCCGCCGGCCGCCGCCGCGGTGCTCTTCGCGGTCGCCGCCGCGGCCCTCGGCGCGTCCGTGCACCGCAACCTCGCCGCGCTGGCCTGGAGTGCCGTGCTCTCGGCTCTCGCGACGGCGTGCCTCCTCCTCGTCACAACGCATGCCCTCGTCCCCTTCGGCGCGCTCCTCGTCGTCCTCGCCGCGGGGGTCGGGGCGGCCTCGGCCCGCCGCGGCTGGGCCGGCCTTCCGTGGCCTCCCGCCGCCGTCGCGGATCTCGTCATTCTCGAGGCTGTCTGGATCGCCGCGCGCCCCGAGGGTCTTCCCGAGGCGTACGCGGGACTCTCCCGGGGCGCCGTCCTCGCGCTCGCCCTCGCGCTCTTCGCCGTCTCTCTCGCGGGGACGGCCCGGCGCGCGTTCTCGGGCGTGGGGGCGCCCGGCGCCTTCGAGGTCGTTCAGCCGGGAGCGGCTCTTTTCCTCGTGGTCTTCGCGGTCTCGCGGCTCACTCCCTTGGCGGGCTTTCCGCCCTCGCTCGTGTGGGGCCTTGCCGGATTCGGGGCCGCCGTCGCGCCGGCCCGCGCCGTCGGCCCGATGGCTCCGGCGTACGGCGCGATCCTGCTCCTGGCGGCGGCGGTCCCCTCCGGGCTGGCCGGCTTCGCCCGACAGGCTTTCTTCGGTGCGCCCGCCACCGGGATGCCGGCCTCCGAGTCTCTCGTCGTTCTCGCCCTCTCGGCCGTTGCAACGTCGCTCCTCGCAGGCCGGGTGCGTGCCGGCGCCGGCGGGCCCGCCGCGCGCGGGGCGATGTTCGCGCTCGCGTGTGTTTCCATCGTGGGGTCCGGCGCGCTCGCCGTGCTCGGCCTGGCGCTCCTCGTCGCTCCCGACGGAGACCCCGCCCGCACGGCCGTGGCGCGCGGCGCCGTCCTGGCCGCGGCGTCCGTGCTGCTCGCCTCGCTCAGGCGCCTCCTGACGCTCGCCCCCCTCGCGCGCCTCACGTACCCGGTGCTCGCGATTGCCGGACTCAAGCTGCTCATCGACGATCTCCCGCACGGGCGCCCGAGCACGCTCGTCGCGACCTTCGTCCTCTATGGCGCGGCCCTGATCGCCGTACCCCGGATCCTGCGCTCCGCGCGCGCGTAACATCCCCGGGGGGAGTGTCTTGAGAGGCTGATGGGTTTGCACCATAGCCGCGGACCCTTCCAACCCGGAGAATCGGCGGCCATGTACCAGATCGTCCGGCGCCACCAGTTTTCGGATTCGACCTTCCTCTGGGACGTCTACGCGCCCGACGTGGCCCGCGCGGCCCAGCCGGGGCACTTCGTCATGCTGCGCCTGCGCGAAGGGGGCGAGCGAATCCCCCTGACGGTGGCCGACTACGACCGCGACTGGGGCACCGTGACGATCGTCATCCAGGCGATCGGCAAGACGACGCGCGAGATGATGGCCGCGTACCAGGAAGGCGACACGTTTCTCGACTTCGTCGGGCCGCTCGGGATGCCGAGCCACGTGAACAAGGTCGGGCATGTCGTCCTCGTGGGAGGCGGCCTCGGGGTCGCGCCGGTGTTTCCCCAGCTGCGCGCCTTCAAGGAGGCCGGCAACCGCGTCACGGGAATCATCGGTTTCCGCTCGAAGTCGCTGGTGTTCTGGGAGGACCGGTTCAGGAAGCACTGCGACGATCTGATCGTCTGCACCGACGACGGCACGTACGGCCGGCCGGGATTCGTCACGGCCGCGCTCGAGGACGTCCTGTCGAAGGAGAAAGTCGACGAGGTGGTGGCGATCGGCCCGCTCCCGATGATGCGCGCCTGCACCGAGGTCACGCGGCCCCGCGGGGTGCCGACGGCCGTGAGCCTGAACGCGATCATGGTGGACGGCACCGGAATGTGCGGCTCGTGCCGCGTGACGGTCGGCGGAGAGGTCAAGTTCGCCTGCGTCGAGGGGCCGGATTTCGACGCGCACAGGATCGACTTCGACGAGCTCATGCTGCGCCAGCAGCGCTTCAAGGCCCAGGAAACGCGCGCGAACGAGGATTTCGCGCACACGTGCAACATCGAGAAGGTGCTTTTCGAAGAAGAGAAGCGCAACTACAAGAAGCTGAAGGACGTCGTGCCGCATGCCACGCGCATGGCCGAGCGGAACGCCGCGGAGCGCGCGCACAACTTCCTCGAGGTGAATCTCGGCTACACCGTCGCCGATGCGCTCACGGAAGCCGAGCGCTGCATCCAGTGCCTGCGGCCCTCCTGCATTCAGGGCTGCCCGGTCGCCATCGACATCCCGCGCTTCATCCGGCATCTTCTCGTCCGCGACCTCGCGGGCGCCGCCGCGGTGATCCGGGAGAACAATCACTTCCCGTCCGTGTGCGGCCGCGTCTGTCCGCAGGAAAGCCAGTGCGAGGCGCAGTGCATCCTGATCAAGAAGATGGAGCCGGTCGCCATCGGCCGGCTCGAGCGGTTCGTGGGCGACCATGCGCCCGTCGTCGCCCCGCCTCCTCGCCCGGCGGCGCCGATCGGAAAGGTCGCGGTCGTGGGCTCCGGCCCCGCCGGCCTCGCCTGCGCGGGCGACCTGGCGCGCGACGGCGCCGAGGTCACGATCTTCGAGGCGCTGCACGTCATCGGGGGAGTCCTGCGTTACGGGATCCCGTCGTTCCGGCTCCCGCGCAACATCATCGACCGCGAAGTGAAGCAGCTCGAGAACATGGGCGTCCGCTTCGAGACGAACAAGGTCATCGGCAAGACGTTCACGATCCCGCAGCTCCTCTCAGAGCGCGGCTTCGACGCCGTCTTCGTGGGGACCGGGGCGGGCGCTCCGGCTTTCCTCGGCATCCCGGGCGAGTTCGCGGGGCAGGTCTACAGCGCGAACGAGTTCCTCACCCGCGTGAACCTGATGGGGGGCGACAATTTTCCTTACGAGGACACGCCCGTCACGCTGGGCCGCAGCATCGTCGTCATCGGCGCGGGAAACACGGCGATGGACTGCCTGCGTGTCGGGAAGCGCCTCGGGTCCGAGGTGGTCCGCTGCATCTACCGCCGTACGAAGGCGGAGGCTCCCGCCCGCGTCGAAGAGCTTCGCCACGCGGAGGAAGAGGGCATCACCTTCCACTGGCTCAGGGGCCCGACCGAGATCGTCACGGACGAGAAGGGCGGCGTGAAGGCTCTCGTCTGCCAGAAGATGGAGCTGGGCCCGCCGGACGCCTCCGGCCGCCGGCGCCCCGTCCCCATTCCCGGCGAGATGGAGACCTTCGATTGCGACACCGTCATCTACGCGCTCGGCACGCGCGCGAACCCGGTCATCGCGCGGTCCACGCCGGGCCTCGCCGTGCGCGGCGAGGGATACATCAACGTCGACGAGACCACACAGGCCGCGAACCTGCCTGGTGTGTTCGCGGGCGGCGACATCGTCACCGGCGCCGCCACGGTCATCCTCGCGCTCGGCGCCGGCCGTCGCGCGGCGCAAGCGAT
>JBGQDL010000221.1:0-5165 GCA_041495865.1 Thermoanaerobaculia bacterium
TGGACACGAACGGCTACTACTTCGCCAAGCCGACCGTCACGAGCCTCAACGCTTTGACCGGCGATGTGATTCTCGGCGCCGGAGCCAACGTGTCCATCACGCCCTCAGGCCACACGCTGACGATTGCCGCGACCGGAGGAGGACCCCTGTCCGGGCCGGCTGGCGGAAGTCTGTCGGGCACGTACCCTAACCCCGGCATTGCCAACGGCGCCGTCGGAGCCGGGCAGCTTGCCAACGGGGCCGTCGGAGCCACGAAGCTCGCGAACGGGACGGCGGTACGGAGCATCAACGGGGCCGCGCAGGATCTCGTGACGATTCAGGGAAGCGGGGGCGTCACGGTCTCGACGGCGGGCAGTACGATCACGGTCGGGGCTCCGTCCGGGTCGATGGTGCTGGGCGCGCCGGGCGACACCACCCTGATTGGCGCCGGTTACACCGAAATCGCCGGCACCGGAATCAGTTACTGGACGACCACCGCGACAACCGGTGCGCCGACGGGACGCACGGGCCACACGGCGGTCTGGACCGGCTCGAGAATGATCGTCTGGGGCGGGAACGACAACAGCGGCAATCTTCCTGTCGCTGCTGGCCAGTACGATCCCCTCACGAATTCGTGGACGTCGGCGACGACCGCCGGGGCGCCATCAGGACGCTTCGACCACACGGCCGTCTGGACCGGCTCCAGGATGGTCATCTGGGGCGGGTTAGGCACCGCATTCTTCAACGACGGTGGCCAGTACGACCCCGTGGCAAATACGTGGACCGCCTTGACGACGACGGGCGCACCTCAGGGACGGTTCCGACACTCCGCGGTCTGGACCGGCGCGAAGATGCTCGTGTGGGGCGGCGAGATCGAGAACGACGGCCTCCTGGGGGACGGCGGGCAGTACGACCCGGTCGCGAATACCTGGGCGGCGATGGCGACGACTGGCGCGCCGGCGGCGCGCGCGTTTCACACGGCGGTCTGGACCGGCTCTCGAATGGTCGTTTGGGGCGGATTTCCAGGCCCCGGCATATCCGTGAACGACGGCGGTCTCTACGATCCGGTGGCAAACGCCTGGACCGCGACGGCAACAACCGGTGCGCCGCAGGTGCGTGGCTATCACACCGCGGTCTGGACGGGGTCGAAGATGATCGTCTGGGGCGGAACGAACACCTTCGTCCTGAACGACGGCGGGCTCTACGATCCGGTGGCAAATGCCTGGACACCGACCAACACTACGGGCGCGCCGTCGAACCGCTACATCCATACGGCCGTCTGGACCGGCTCGAGGATGATCGTCTGGGGTGGGAGCGAAGGCCCCTACCTCAACGACGGCAGTCAATACGACCCTGTGGCGGACGCCTGGACGGCGTTGACGACCCCGGGCGCGCCATCGGCACGAATTTTCCATACGGCGGTCTGGACAGGTTCCGGAATGATCGTATGGGGGGGGTTTAACGCCAGCAACACTCCCCTGAACGACGGCGGCCAGTGGGGCACGGTCTCGATCTACAAGAAGAACTGATACGGGAATGACCTTAGCCTTCGCGGTGGCCCTGCTCGTTGTGGGGCCGCCGCTCTCGTTTGCCGATCGCGTCGAGGGGACGCGCGCGGTCGAGAGGGCGCGATACGCCTTCGTAACCGGCGCAACGAGGCCGTTCGACGAGGTCTACCCACGTTCCGTTTTCGAGAAGAAGGTGAAGAGGGAGCTTGCCGAGGAGCGCGTCCTCTCGAGCCATTTCGGGATGCAGGTGACGGCGGAGCTCCTCTCGGCCGAGTACGCTCGGATCGAAAACGAGACCCGCGCTCCCGACCAGTGGGAGGCGATCAAGAGAGCTCTCGGCGGCTCGCGTCGAAAAGCCGAGGAGGTCGTTTGTCGGCCCGGCCTCGTCGACCGCGCCCTTCGATCCAGGTTCGCCTTCGACCAGAAGATCCACGAGGCGGAGCACAAAGAAGCGCGGCTCGCACGGGAGGCATTCCTCGCCGGCAAGACGCCGAGCGGGGCAAAGCTGCTGCATATTTCGCGACGTGGCGAGTCGGCGCCGGGGACGGGCGAGATGCTTGAGCGGGCGCGGGCCGGCACGACGGCGCCGAGGATCCTGGAAACATCCGGCCCCGAGCCGAAAAAAGACGAACCGTTCACCCTGGACCCCGAAATGGCAAAGGTGTTGGAGAAAGAGCTGAGAGCGAAGGGAGACGTGACGACGATTCTGGAGGAGCGAATTCTCTTCTCCGTCTTCCGTCTCGTGACGTCCGATGCCGGGGAATGGCTCGTGGAGGCCGTTCAAATCCCCAAGCGCGACTTCGATAGCTGGCTTGACGCAGAGGTCAAGAGCGCGTGGCCGCCCGGATGAAGGGCTGCGCGCGACGAAACGCCGAGCGAGCGACGCGGAGCCTCTTGCGAACGGCTCGGTGAAAGCGTGAAGCGCGACGACCGTGGGCCGGCACGCTAGACTCCCCGATACCCCCTGAGAACGCGCTCCAGGAGGATCGATGGACGCCCCCGAGTCGAAGTCGCTGCCCGAGAACGCTTACGAGACGCTCGCGCCGGGCGTGACGTACGAGCCGGTGGTCCCCGCGGAAAAGGCGCCGCCCGAGGTCACGACCCGCTCGCTCGTCTGGGGGCTTCTCTTCTGCGTCGTCTTCACGGTGGCCTCGGCGTACTCCGGGCTGAAGGTCGGGCAGGTGATGGAGGCGGCGATCCCGATCTCGATCCTGGCGATCGGCCTCGCCCGTCTCTACCAGCGGCGGTCGCACCTCCTCGAAAACGTGATCATCACGGCGATCGGCGGCGTGGCCGGTGGTGTCGTCGCGGGCGCGATCTTCACGCTGCCGGCGCTCTACTCGATGAACCTGCACCCGCATCCGGTGCAGACGATCTTCATCTGCCTCGCGGGCGCGTGTCTCGGCATCCTCTTCATCATCCCGCTGCGCCGCTACTTCGTGCGCGAGATGCACGGGAAGTTCCCGTTCCCCGAGGCGACCGCGATCACGGAAGTGCTCGTCACGGGAGAGAAGGGGGGCGCGCAGGCGAAGCTCCTCATCCAGGCGACGGTCATCTCGGGCATCTACGACTTCTTCGTGACGACGTTCAACGTGTGGAAGGAGTACGTGGACTTCCAGTTCCTGCCCGTGATGAAGGACGCCGCCGAAAAGGCGAAGGTGATCGTGAAGTTCGACGCGATCGCCTTCATCCTCGGCCTCGGCTACGTCATGGGGATCGAGGCCTCGATGATCCTCTGCGCGGGCGGCTTCCTCGCGAACTTCGTCCTCGTGCCGCTCATCTGGATGATCGGCCGGCATCTGCCGGAGGCGGTCTATCCCGCGACGATCCCGATCGTGCGGATGACGGCCGAGCAGATCTTCCGCGGCTACGTGCGGTACGTCGGCGTGGGCGCGATCGCGACGGCGGGCATTTTCGGCATCGTGAAGTCCCTGAAGATCGTGGCCGGTTCCTTCGGCATCGCGGCGAAGGCGTTTCGCGGGGGCGGCGTGTCCCTCGAAAGGACCGACCGCGACATTCCCGTGATGGCGCTCCTGCTCGGCACGATCCTGAGCGCGGTCGGCATCGCCGCTTTCTACGGCACGCTCGGGGCCCCGTGGGCCGTCGTCGCCGTGGCCCTCGTCCTGACGCTCGTGTTCTCGTTCTTTTTCGCCTCGGTGGCCGCGAACGCGATCGCGACGATCGCCCGCAATCCGGTCTCGGGAATGACGATGCTCACGATCATCATCTCGTCCGTCATCCTGCTGCGCTTCGGGCTGTCCGGGACGACGGGGATGTTCTTCGTGATGGCGCTCGCCGGGATGGTCTGCACGGCGCTCTCGATCTCCGGTCAGATGATCACGGACCTGAAGACCGGCTACTGGCTCGGCTCGACGCCGGCGGCCCAGGAAAAGGTCAAGTTCTACGGCGCGATCGCGGCTTCGATCGCCGTCGGCCTGACGATCGTCATGCTCGCGCGCGTGTATCAGTTCGGGGAAAAGGCGCCGGGCGACGTACGCGAGGTCCTCGCCGCGCCGCAGGCGTCGATCATGAAGGCGATCGTCGAAGGATTCATGAACCGGCAGCCGATCGCGTACTTCCTGTTCGGCACGGGCGCCGTGATCGCCGTGATCCTCGAAATGCTGCACGTGCCGGCGCTCACGTTCGCGCTCGGGATGTATCTTCCGCTCGAGCTGAACACTCCGGCGCTCGTCGGCGGCATCATCTCGTTCTACGTCACGAGGAAGTCGGAAAGAGCGGGCGGGGAAACGGGGCGCACGATGCGCGAGCGGGCCGTGATCATCGCCTCGGGCCTGATGGCGGGAGGCGCCCTCGGAGGCGTCTTCGGCGCCGCGCTGCGCATCCCCGCGTGGTACCGCGAGGACCTGATCCGGACGCCGTTTTATGGGAACGAGGCGGTCTCGCAGGGCGTGTCGATGCTGTTCTTCGTCGGCCTCTGTCTCTATCTCTGGATCGATTCGACCCGGAAGGTGAAGGAGAACTGAACATGTCTCTCGAGGGTCTGGACGCCGCGACCGCCGAAGCTCTCATCGGAATCGACACTCTCTGGGGCGGCGACGTCATGGACCCGTCCGGGACCGGCCGCTTCATCGCCGACTGCTGGTTCTCGGACGAGCCGTTGCCCGCCGCATACACGCATCCCGCGGCCGCGGTGGTCCGCGCGAGCGGCGGAGTGGGCGCGAAGACGCCGGACAAGGCCTCGATCGAGGCGTACCTCGCCGCGGTGGACGTCAAGGGCGCGATCGCGCTCGTGATGTCCGGGTCGCGCGCGCTCGGCGGAATGCGCGGCGCCTATCTCGAGGGCCTCGGCCTGTGCAGCGAAGTCATGTGGGACCTCGCGATGGAGATCCTCGGCAAGGGGCCGGAAGTCCCTTACGAGAGATGCGTGAAGACGATCACCGGCTCGGCGCCCGAGCCGTCGAAGCCGGAGGAGAAGCGCCGGCGCGTGGCCGACCTCCTGAAGGCCGCAGGGCACGCGTCGAACGGCTCCGACTCGCTCCTCGCAGCGGTCGACTCGTGGCGCAAGGCGCGGCTCGTTCCCCGCAAGTCGATCCCCGCCCTCGGGGATGCCTTCATCGCGCGCTACGACGCGCTCACCGTCAAGAACCTCCTTCCGCACCTGCCGCGGGAGCTGGCGCGGGTGCCGCGCGCCAACGTGCGGTTCCTGGCGATCGAGAA
>JBGQDL010000222.1:0-4998 GCA_041495865.1 Thermoanaerobaculia bacterium
GCGCGCCGGGCGCCGGGGGTCAGGTGCCCGCCCACGGACGTCGAGAAGTAGAGCCGCCTGCGCGGCGAGCCGCCCGAGAGCGCCTTCAGCAGCGAGACGCCCTGCATCGACTTCGGGCGCGGGAGGCCGGCCAGCTCGAGAAGCGAAGGCGTCACGTCCACGTTCTGGGCGAGAGGGGTCGCCACTCCGCCGGCCGGCACGCCCGGGCCCGCGAGAACGAGCGGAATGTGCAGCACCTCCTCCACGAGCTTCGCCTCGCCGCTCGTCGAGGCGTGCCCCACCCACCCGTGGTCGAGCAGCTCCTCGCCGTGATCCGCCGTGAAGCACACGAGCGTGCGAGAGGCGGGCGACCTCCTCTCCAGCGCCGCGAGCACCCGCCCGATCTCCGCGTCCATCCGCTCGACGTCCACGTCGTACAGGGCGACGAGCTTCTCGCGATCTCCTGGCGCGAACGCGTAGCCCGCTCCGAGCGGCACCGTCGCCGACACCTGCGAGCGCTCGAGGCCGGACGAACCCTTCACCTTCGCCTCCACGGCCTCGTAGCCGCTCGCGCCGTACGGCAGGTGCGGCTCGACGAAGTGGATCCACGCGAAGAACGGCTCGGGCGCGGAGGGCAGCCACTCGGCCAGCGCCTGCGCGCCCCCGACCTCCGCCCCCGTCACCGCCTGCTCGGGCAGGCCCAGGTTCCGGTAGTACGACACCGCGGTGAAGAAGCCGTAGTTGCGAAGCGTGTACCCGCGCGCGCCGAGGAGGCGCGGAAGCGTGGGCAGCGCCTTCGGCGTCGAGTCGTCGCGGTTCTCCACGCCGTGCGTCGGCGGGTAGAGCCCGGTGAAGATCGAGACGAGAGACGGCGCCGTCCAGGGCGTCACGGCGTACGCGCGCGTGAACCGCGTTCCGCGCCGCGCGAGCGCCGCCAGCGCCGGCGTGCGCCCGCCCAACCAGTCGATCCGGTCCGCGCGGAGCGAGTCGGCCGTGACGAGGAGAACGTTGGGCTGCCGCTCCACCCCTCGGGGCGCCGTGGCGCACGCCGCTCCGAGCGCGACGAGGATCGCCGAAGCGCCACGCAGGCGACGCCCAGGCGATCCGGGGATTCGCAAACTCAAAGCAGCGAGATGAGGATCGGGAGGTCGAACGGGAAGTCCAGCTCTCCCGCGGGGAGCTTCAGACGGCCGATTCCCTTCAGCCTCCCCTCGAGCTTTCCCTTCTTCGCCATCGTCTTTCCGGCCGCGGCCAGGACCGCTCCGTTCTCGAACGTGACCGGGATCTCCATCCGGCTCGACTGGCCGGCGTGAAGCAGCACCTTCTCGCGCTTTCCCACGGCGACATCCCGACCGTTCACCTCCACGGCACAGCTCGCCTCCAGGATCCTCAGGTCGAACCGGAACGGCACGAACACGTCGACCGACACGTTCACGGTCGTCCTGGTGAACCCCACGCTCCCCATCGCCACATCGTGGACTTTCACGTATCTCCCGAGAGTCGCCTTCGCCGACCCGGCCAGTCTCACCGCGTTCCACGGCAGCCTTCCCTGCCAGTCCACCTGGCGCGTCCCTTCCGCGCTTCCAAGGTCTCCCGAAAGGCGGTAGTCGAAGGCGTCCAGCTTCACGCGTCCCAGCACGTCGGCCGAAACCGCGTCGAACCGCAGCGTCAACGGAATCTCACAACCTCCCCCCGGCGACGGGACGATCGCGGCCTCCACCGCGGCCGAGGCCGCTCCTCCGAGGATCGAGAACGTTCCCTTCAGCCGGCCCTCGCAAGACGTCCCGGCAGGCTCGGCGATCAGCACGACCAGGGCGGCTTCTCCGGTGCCGATCGGTCCCAGCCGGAGACCCGTCACCGGTGAGGGCGGGGCGACGGCTCCCCACGCAGATATCGAGGCCCACGCCACGATCGCCGCCACGGGCACGCCGCTCAGCCGGCGCACCGGGTCTTCCCCGCGAAATCCTGCTCGTTCCGCGTGTCCATACCGGAGGATTGTAGGGGGCACCTCACGTACACGTCTCCGCGCGCTCCGATCGACCTTTCAGCTTTGCCGCCTCCGCGGGCTGTGCGGCGACGCCGCGAGCCACGCCACGGCTCCAAGGCTCGCGCCCTCGTAATTCCCGAAAAGATCCAGCCACCGGAACGTCCGCATCGGGATGAAGTTCTGCGACACCTCGTCGGCGGTCCCGATGACGAAGAGGAATAATGCAACAACGAGGGGGCCGCGCCAGTCGCCACGCTCCGCGCGCACCGCCTCCAGCGTCACGCCCGCGAGAAGGCCGTACTGGATGAGGTGCCACTTCTTCGCCGGCGGTTCGTGCCGGTAGACGGTGAAGAGCAGAAGAAGGTACACGCCCATGACGGCGGTGAGGGCGGCGAGCGCGGGCGCGCGATTCTCGGCGCCCGCGGACCACGCCCACGCGCCGAGGCCCGCGAGGATCGCGCCTCCCGCTCCCACATACCAGAGCGTCACGTGCGGCTGCAGGCGCGGCAGGATCCACTCCAGCCACAGCTTCGGCGCGATGGGAAGCGTCGCGAGGCCCACGGCGGCGAAGGCGATCGCGCCGGCGGCCCAGACGGGGCTGCGAACGACGCCGAACCGCGTGTCCATGCCGGAGGATTGTAGGGGCCGCCTCGTCTTTGAAATGGCTTGACGCCCCCACCCCAGGGTAGATATTCTTTACGTAAAGAGTAAAGAATGTCCCGCCGCACCAGCAGGCTTTCGAGCAAAGGTCAGGTCACGATCCCCCGTGAAGTGCGTGCGGCGCTCCACCTCGAGCCCGGCGATCTCGTGGCCTACGAAGTGAAGGACGACAAGGCGGTCCTTCGGCGCGCCGAGCCATTCGACGCGGCCTACCACGCGGCGGTTTCGGAAACCCTCGAGGAGTGGGGCTCGGTCGACGACGACAAGGCCTTCCGTGATCTGTGAGCCGTGGGACGTCGCCGTCGTCCCGTTGCCGTTCAGCGAGCGGCTGGGCTCCAAGCGTCGACCGGCGCTCGTCCTGAGCCGGCGGGCATTCAATTCAGCGGGTCACACCGTGCTCGCCATGATCACGACCGGCGCCCATCGGGCCGGGCCGGGGGACGTTGAAATACAGGGGCTCGAGCCGGCCGGACTCCCGCTCCCGTGCATCGTGAGGATGAAGGTCTTCACGCTCGATAACCGGCTGCTCCTGCGACGCATCGGCTCGCTAGCTCCTGCCGATCGGCGCCACGTGGCCGGCGCGCTGAAGTCCCACCTCGTTTAGCGCGCCAGGGACGAATCTGCCAGAAAAGGTTAGCTGGCGCCCCGCTCGGGTGGCTGGGGAGCTCGGATGCCGTGAAGGAGACCCTCGACGCTGAGGTCTTCGTCGATTTCGGGCCAATGGATGCCCTCGCCGTTGCCGAGGAGCTCCCAGTGAGCGCGCTGCTGCGCGGAGGCCGCCAGGAGACGCGGAAACCAGACCAACGGCGCAGAAATAGTACGGCCGTCGGTAAGGCCGACGACGAGCTCGGATGCGGTGACCTGCACCGAACCGGCCAGGGAAGTTCGACTAGCGACTGAAGTACTCATGCCACGCCTCGACAAGTTTAACGTGATTCTCGACAACAAGGCCGCGCAACGTGCCGAGCTCTTGCGCCGGGAAGTTCGCGGATTCAGCGAGGGCGACCGGCTCGAGCCAGAATTTCGCGAGCGCACGGTCGCGGCGCACGTGAATGTGAGGGGGTTCGTCGCCTTCGTTACTGAAGAAGAAGAATCGGTACGGGCCTACGCGAAGGACTGTTGGCACGGCCAGCTACAAAGCGAATCCCCGGGTCTCCGAAGCGGGTCTCGTGGGTGCGGTCATGTGGCTGACTTTATCTCGACGTCGATTCCGAGGTTGCGCAGGCGTATGACGAAGCGGCGGACGATGACCTGTTTGTGCCGGCGGTCGGGGTTTGACCGACATCGTCGTAGGCACGCTCCCCTCACGTACACTTCTCCGCGCGCGTGCTCAAGCGTTTTCTGCTCCGCTCGCTCGTCCTGGCGGGAATCCTCCTGGCCTGCTTCGCCCACCTCGTCTGGAACGGCTGGCACGCGAAGAAGATCGTCGCCGAAAACCTGCCGCATCCCTCGCTCTCGACCGGCAAGCGCGACATCGACCTCTCGGTGCCGACGTACGAGCCCGGCCGCTTGTACGACCTGACGTTCGAGCGGGGCGAGGAGACGGGCGGGACTTTGCCAGCCGACGCGCGCCTGAAGGTTCAGCTCACTTCGAACGGCCGCACGCGCCTCCTCGTCGTCCGTTCCGGCCACCCGAACACCGACGTCTCGTGGTGGGCTCTCCTGACCGGACGCGAGAAGCTCCAGATCGTCGCCGACCGCGAGTGGATCGACCTCGGCCCCGCGCCGCAGCCCGGCGAGACGTTCGAAGTGCAGGTCTCGGGCCTCCTGCCCGGCCCGTACGGCTTCGCCCAGATCTTCACGCACGACCGCCCGCACTTTTCGCTCATCCGCGCCGTGCGCCCCGAGTCGCCGCGCGCCCGCATCACACGCACGACGCTGCGCTACGCGTTCCAGCGGGCCGAGCCCGTACCGGCAAGAGAGACGCTCGCCCGGTTCTTCTTCTTCATCTCCTGCAGCCGCGTCCTGCAGGTGACCGGCCTCGTCGCGATCGTCCTTCTCTTCGCCGGCTGGTGGTGGCTGTGGGAGAAACGCTACTCGCGCGCCGTCGCGGCGCTGGTCCCGGCGATCACACTGATCCACGCTTGCTGCCTCGCGCCTTTTCAGGGGGCGGACGAGTCGTTTCACGTCGGGACGGTGGAAGCGGTCGTCTGGAACCCGGAGATGTTCGCGAACCTGTACTCCTACCCGTCGTCTCTTGGTCTTCTTTATGACGTCATTGGCTACGACAAGTGGGTTCGGTATCCCGAGATCTCCGTGTCGATCGACTCTCCGGAACGTCGCGCGCGGGTGCGTGACGTCGCCGCACACCGCCTCGAGGCTGAGGCCCGGAAGGGAGGTCCAGGCCTTCCCGAGGCTTACCTCCTCAATCC